>NZ_JSEH01000002.1 GCF_000801335.2 Desulfovibrio sp. TomC | reverse complement strand
TCTTTTGCCTTCGTCCCCGGCCGCCGGGCATCTCTCCCCAGAGATAGCCTCGCCTCAGTCGAGAATCTGGTGCACTCGGCCGACCTGGCCGTCAGTGAGGCGCACCTTGATGCCCCGGGTATGGACCGGGGCCTTGGTCAGGAGGTCCTTGACCACACCCCGGGTGAGGACTCCGGTGCGTTGGTCTTTTTTAAGGACAATGGCCACGGCCAGCCCGGGCCGGATATCGGCGCGCTTGGTGGGATCGGCCATGGCTGTCAGGCCGGCACGAAGCGCAGGAATTTTCGGGGTTTTTCGTAACCCTCAACCATGGGAGACAACGGCTCCATACGCCAGCGCGGGGCCAGGGCGTCGCGGACATAGTCGAGCAGCAGAAAATCGCCGCCAACGACATATTTGGCCGGATACAGCGCTCGAAGCTGCTCTGGCGTGGCGCCGAGTTCCTTCCTGATCCAGTAAATCTTTTGCACCGACACAATCAGTTCCCGGTCGGACAGTCTTTCCAGAAACGCCAGGGCCGGCCCCACCCGATTTTCCAGAATAAATGATTTGCCGATAAACTCCACGAGCATGGCAATATCAAACCGGCGCGTGAGCAACGTGCAGGCCGGGTCGTCAATGTCGTGGCAGGCAAAGGCCACCCCATCGGCGTCAAAATGACGCCGCAGCAGTTCGCAGCCATCGAGGACCCGCGACTCGCGGTCCACCCCTACGACTTCGGCCGCGCCCAGTCGCCGAGCCTGGAAGGTGAAGAAACCGAAGTTGCAGCCAAGGTCCACCACCGTGCGGCCGGCGAAGTCGATGCGGGAAAACGCGGCCAGCGTGTCCGGGTCGATGATTTCCTTGCCGGGCACGAGCACGGAAAAATCCGTGTCGTACACCGTGCGGTAGCGGTGCTCGGGTTCGATGCCTTGGGCCAGGGTCAGGAATTGCTGCAAGGGCATGGGGACTCCACTCCAAAAAGATCGGTTATACTTCCTGACAAATTCGGAAAAATCAATGGGCAAGACTGGCCAGGGCTGCCTGGACCGCAGTTGCCCGCCCGGGACCAAGTCCGGTCCTGGATCGGATATCCTCCAGCGACGCCGCCCGCATGGCCGCCACTGATCCGAAGGCGTCCCAGAGAAGCTTCGCCGTCTTCGGTCCCACCCCGGGCAGAGCCAGCACATCGCTGCTAAGGCCCGCCTTGTTTCGGGCTTGGCGCTGGCGGCCGATGGAATAGTCGTGGACCGTGTCGCGCACCCGCTGCAAAAACAACAACTCCGGCGATCCCGAGCGCAAGGCCAGGGGATTTTTGCGGCCCGGCACAAATATCACGTCATCCATTTCATTTTGGGAACGGCGGTCGCCTTTGGCAATGGAGGCGATGGCGAAAGCCCCGCCGACGCCGGCCTCATCCAAGGCCCGGCCAACAGCCGCAAGCTGCCCTTTGC
Source organism: Desulfovibrio sp. TomC (assembly GCF_000801335.2). NCBI lineage: Bacteria > Pseudomonadati > Thermodesulfobacteriota > Desulfovibrionia > Desulfovibrionales > Desulfovibrionaceae > Desulfovibrio > Desulfovibrio sp. TomC. Next base: position 340,855 of record NZ_JSEH01000002.1, on the reverse strand, counting down.
CGCCGTCAATCAGCAGCAGATCGGGCCAGGGCGGCCCGGCGGCCGCCCGTTTGGCGGCAAAGGCGGCCAGGGTCAGATAGTCGTCCGACGTCCCTTCGGCCTCAGCAAAAGCATAGGTTCGGTAGTCGCTTTTTTTCGCCGCGCCGTCCTCAAAAACCACCAGTCCCACCCGCACGCCCTTGCCGCCCAGATGCGACACGTCGACGGCCTCCAGCCGCGACAGACCGGATAATCCGAAAGCCCGGGCCAATGTCGGCAAAACATCGCTCTCGGCCGCCTTGGCCGCTTCCTCGGCGGCCCGGGCGGCATTGACCCCGGCCATCTCCAGAAGTTGTCGCTCCTCGCGGCCACGGGCCGGACCCAGGCGAAGGGCCATGCCCCGACGCTCTTCGAGAATTTCGGCCAGGGCCTGCCCGTCGCCGGCTGCTTCACCTTCGCCGTCGCCCGGAGCCAGGCCCTCCGGGACCACGATTCGGGGCGGGATGAAGCTTTCCGGCCGATAAAACTGCAAAAGCGCCGTCAGCGCCGCCGAAACCGCCTCTCCGGCGTCCACGCCCGGGAAAAAAAAGGTTTTGCGGTCCAAAAGACGGCCCTGCCGCACAAACAAGACGCACAACCCCACCCCGGCATCAGTCACGGACAGATTGACCACATCCATATCCACCAGCCGGGTGAGCACGGTGGCCTGCCCTTCCACGGTCTTGCGCATGGCTCGCAGCAGATCGCGCAGCCCGGCTGCTTTTTCAAACGCCAGTTCCTCGGCCGCCTGCTCCATCTCCCGCTGCACGGCTTTAAGCACCTCGCCCGAGCGGCCGGTCAGAAACGCTTCCACCCGGCGCACCAGGGCTGCGTACTCCCCGCCGTCCACGGGGAGGACGCACGGGGCCAGACACTGGCCGATGAAATGATACAGGCACGGCCGCACCCGGTTGGCCAAGGCCCGGTCGCCGCATTTGCGCAAGGGAAAGATCCGCCCCAGCTCCTTCCAGGTGGCCCGGGCGGCCGAGGCCGAGGTAAATGGGCCGAAATAGGCTGCGCCGTCGCGTTCGACGCGGCGGGTAAAGGCCAGACGCGGGTAGGCCGAGCGTTTATCGAGCTTGAAAAGAATGTAGTTTTTATCGTCCTTGAGCACCACGTTATAGCGGGGCCGGTGCTTTTTAATCAGGCTTGATTCAAGGAGCAGCGCCTCTTTTTCCGAGGCGGTCATGAGCACGTCCACACCCTCGATGCGCGCCACCAGGGCCGTCGTCTTGGGCGTGTGGCTGGCGTCGTTGCGAAAATAGGAGGAAAGGCGGGCGCGCAGATTTTTTGCCTTGCCCACGTAGAGAATCTTCCCTCGACTCCCCTTCATCAAATAAACGCCTGGAGACGTTGGGAAATTTTTTAGATCAAAGATGAACATAAGGACCAATGCTACCCTGTCGGCCCCGTTGACTCAAGCCCCGGGACGCCGAGTTGTCGCCAGACTGCTAAGGCTCCCTTGCTCTTGGACAAAGAGGCGTGTAAGCAATGGCGGACATGAACGTGGTACGGCCCAGACGGGTTTCGGTCATCGGCGCAGGCACGTGCGACCCGATTCTTTACGAGACGGCCCGCACGCTTGGCGCCTTGTTGGCCGGCAGCGGCTTTACGGTCGTATGCGGCGGCCTTGGCGGCGTGATGACGGCCGTTTGCCAGGGGGCCAAAGAGGCCGGCGGGAGCACTGTCGGCATCCTGCCCGGCGACGACGCGGCTGCCGCCAACCCGTTTGTGGATGTGCCTGTCGTCACCGGCCTTGGCATCGCCCGGAACGTGCTGGTGGTCAAAAACGGCGAGGCGGCGGTGGCTGTTTCCGGCGGAGCCGGAACGCTTTCGGAAATCGGGCTGGCGCTTAAAATCGGGCGTCCGGTCGTGGCGCTGGGACATTTTGGCACGCTGGCAGGCGTTGTACCGGCCAAGTCGCCGCAGCAGGCGGTTTCGCTGGTCAAATCCCTTCTGGCCGCCCAGGAGCATGCGGGGTCGTCTTAATGGAAGTGTTGTGGGCGCCGTGGCGCATGGATTACATTCTCGGACCCAAACCCGATGCCTGCGTGTTCTGTCTGCCCCAGACCCGTGACGAGGACCGGGAGCGGCTGGTCTTGGCCCGGGGCCGGCACAGCTTCGTGATCATGAACAAATTTCCCTATAATTCCGGCCACCTCATGGTTACCCCATTGCGTCATGCCAGTTGCCTGACGGAGCTTGCGCCCGAGGAAAACCTGGAACTGACCCGGGGCCTTGCCTACTGTACCCGGGTGATCAAAGAGTGCATGAAGCCCCAGGGCATCAATATCGGCCTGAACCTGGGCGAAGCTGCCGGTTCCGGGATCGCCGCCCACCTGCACTATCAGATGGTGCCCCGGTGGAACGGCGACTCCTCGTTCATGGCTGTTTTTAGCGAAACGCGGGTCATGCCGCAGTTGCTCGTTTCCACCTATGACCGGCTCGAACCGTTTTTTTCGGATTACCTCGCAACCGTCACGTCGTGACAAGGAGGCCTCGATGCGCGTGATCAAAGTGCTTTTCCTGCTGGCTTTCTTCTTTGTCTGCATGCTCTTTTTCGTGCAGAACACTGCCATTCTGGAAACCCCGTTGCTGCTCAAGCTCGGCGCGTTCGGCTATCAGATCCAGTCCCCCGGCGTTCCCTTTTACGTCGTGTTGCTCATGAGCTTCGTGGCCGGCGGCCTGTTTTGCACCCTGTACTTCCTGGCCGAAAAAGTGCGTCTGGCCGCCGGAATGCGCAGCCTGCAAAACAAGGTCAACGCCCTGGAAAAGCAGATGGCCCAGCAGAAAAAATCCACTGTGGCCACGCCGCCGAGCTATGTCGCTGCCGCGCCCTCGGTGACCTCCACCCCGGCCCCGGCTGTTGCCGAGCCGGCTAAAAAGGCCGAAGCTTAGGCCGGCGCGACCTTGTCTGCCGTGGGGGATTTCAAGATGACCCCCATGCTGGAGCAGTATCTGCGCGCCAAGTCCGAGCATCCGGACGCGCTGCTGTTTTACCGCATGGGGGATTTCTACGAGTTGTTCTTCGAGGACGCCCATACGGCGGCCCGGGAACTGCAAATCACCCTGACCACGCGCAATCCCGGGGCCGAGTCCCCGATCCCCATGTGCGGCGTGCCCCACCACGCCGCCGAGGGGTATTTGACCGTGCTGCTCGAGCGCGGTTTTTCCGTGGCCGTGTGCGACCAGATCGAAGACCCCAAGCAGGCCAAGGGGCTGGTCAAACGGGCCGTCACCCGCGTGCTCACTCCGGGTACGGCCGTCGAAGACGGCAACCTCAAGGCCAAGGAACACAATTTCCTGGCCGCGCTTTATTACGACCCCGACGAACGGGCCGGCGGGTTGGCCTGGGTCGACTGCTCCACCGGCGAATGGTCCGGGCTCTTTTCCCGCGACGCCGCCCGGTTGTGGCAATGGACGGCCAAGATCGGCCCCCGGGAACTGCTGCTGCCGGACGGCCTTGCGCCGCCGCGGGAAACACCCCTTTCCGGGGTGCAGATCACCCGCGTCCCCCTGCGTCCCCATTTCGATTTCGCCGCCGGCCGCGACAAGGTGCTCTCGGCCCAGTCGGTGGCCGATCTGGCCGCGCTTGACTGCAGCGACAAGCCGCAGTTGGTGCGGGCCATGGGCGCCCTGCTCACCTATTTAAGCGCCACCTACATGCGCGATCTGGCCCATCTGGCCCCGTTTAAACCCGTCAACCTCGGCCGGCACATGCTGCTGGACGAGGTCACGGAGCGCAATCTCGAAATTTTCCGCCGCCTGGACGGTCGCAAGGGGCAAGGCACCTTGTGGCATGTCCTGGACCGCACCCAGACGCCCATGGGCGGCCGGATGCTGGAAATCATGCTGCGCCAGCCCTGGCTTGATCTGGCTCCCATCCACGACACCCAGGCCGTGGTGGCCCTGTTTGTCGAGGACGAGGGCCTGCGTCGGGAGAGCCGCGAGGCCCTGACCGGGGTCTACGACCTGGAGCGGCTCATTACCCGCATCTTTCTCGGCCGGGCCGTGCCGCGCGATTTCACGGCCCTGCGCCAGTCCCTGGTCGCCCTGCCCCGGCTGCGCACACTGCTGGCCGCCGCCAATGCCCAAGCGCCCAAGGCGGCAACCGACCTGCTTTCCGGTTGGGACGATCTCGAAGACGTCTGTGAATTGCTCTCCCGTGCCCTGGTCGATTCCCCGCCGGTGCTGGTGACCGAAGGCGGGCTTTTCCGGCCGGGCTATCATCCCGAACTCGACGAGCTCCTCGATCTGGCCGAACACGGCGAGCAGAAACTCCAGGAACTCCTCGCCCAGGAACAGGCCGACGGCAATCTGCCCAAGCTCAAACTCGGCTACAACAGGGTCTTTGGCTACTATTTCGAGCTGACCAAATCCGCCGGCTACCCCCCGGCCCATTTCGAGCGCCGCCAGACCCTGGCCAACTGCGAACGCTACGTCACACCGACGCTCAAGACCCTCGAAGAAAAGATCCTGGCCTCAGGCGAAAAACGCAAGACGCTGGAATACAATCTGTTCCGGGAACTGCGCGACCATATCGCCGCTCTTCGCCAGCGCATCATGGACACCGCCGCCCGGGTGGCCCGCTTCGACGTCTGGCAGGGGTTGGCCGAGGCGGCCGTCATCGGCGACTGGACCCGGCCGGAACTCCATACGGGGCTGGCCATCAGCATCCGGGCCGGCCGCCATCCCGTGGTCGAGGCGGTCCAGGGCGTTGGCAATTACATCCCAAACGACGTCAGCCTTGATGAAGCCACCAAGGTGCTGTTGATTACCGGTCCCAACATGGCCGGCAAATCCACCGTGCTGCGCCAGACCGCCATCATTGCCATCCTGGCCCAGATCGGTTCCTTCGTGCCGGCGGGCAAGGCGACCATCGGGCTGGTTGACCGGGTCTTTTGCCGGGTCGGGGCCTCGGACAATCTGGCCCAGGGGCAGTCCACCTTCATGGTGGAAATGATGGAAACCGCCCGCATCCTGCGCCAGGCCGGCAAGCGCAGTCTGGTCATCCTCGACGAGATCGGACGCGGCACGGCCACCTTCGACGGGCTGGCCCTGGCCTGGGCCGTTGTCGAGGAGTTGTGCAGCCGCGACGACGGCCAGGGGGTACGGACGCTTTTTGCCACCCATTACCATGAACTGACCGCCCTGGAAGGCCGGCTGCCGGGACTTCGCAACTTCAATATCGCGGTCAAGGAATGGAAGGGCGACATCATTTTCCTGCGCCGCCTGCTCCCTGGTCCGGCCGACCGCAGCTACGGCGTGGAAGTGGCCCGACTGGCCGGCGTGCCGCGCAACGTGGTCAAGCGGGCCAGGGAATTGCTGGAGGAACTGGAACGGAGCCGCGATCCGGCCCGGGACGGCCGAGCCTCGCGGGAACGCGGCCAACCTTCGCTGCCCGGACTTTTCGCCGTGCCGCCGGCCGAAACCGGGCCGGACGCCCCGGACCTGCCGCAAACGGCCGGCCTGCTTCTTGACGAACTGTCGCGCCTCGAACTAGACCGGATGACGCCCCTTGAGGCCCTGACCCTGCTTTGCGACTGGAAAGGCCGCTATGGCGGCAATGCCTGTTAAGGAGAGTTTCACCATGCATCATTTCGAGTACCGGGGCGACGAACTGTACGCCGAAGACGTACCTGTCTCGACCCTTGTCGCCGCCTACGGCACCCCGCTTTACGTCTACAGCGCCGCCACCCTGCGCCGTCATTTCACGGCCTTTGACTCGGCCTTTGCCGGTCTGCCGCATCTCACCTGCTATTCGGTCAAGGCCAATTCCAACCTCTCCGTGCTCAAAACCCTGGCCGCCCAGGGCGCAGGCATGGACATTGTCTCGGGCGGCGAATTGTACCGCGCCCTGGCCGCCGGCGTGGACCCCGCCAAGATCGTCTATTCGGGCGTGGGCAAGCGGGCCGTTGAAATCGAAGCGGCGCTCAATGCCGGCATCCTCATGTTCAACGTGGAATCCACCGGCGAACTCGAACGCATAAGCGCCATTGCCGAACGCCTGGGCAAGACCGCCAAGGTGAGCATTCGCATCAACCCCGACGTGGACCCCAAGACCCATCCGTATATTTCCACCGGCCTAAAAAAGAACAAATTCGGCCTGGACATCGAACATTCCCTGGCCGCTTACGCCAAGGCCCGGGACCTGCCGGGCGTGACCCCGGTCGGCATCGACTGCCACATCGGCTCCCAGCTGACTTCCATTGCGCCCTTTCTCGAAGCCCTGGACAAGATCCTGGCCTTCCGGGAAAAGCTCACCGCCATGGGCATCGAGACCACGTACCTCGACCTCGGCGGTGGCCTTGGCATCCAGTACAACGAAGAGGAACCGCCCCACCCCCGCGAATTCGGCCAAGCGCTCACTAAGGCGCTGGGTGATCTGCCCATCACGCTCATCCTCGAACCCGGCCGGGTCATCGTCGGCAATGCCGGCATCCTGGTCACCGAGGCGGTCTACACCAAAAAGACCCCGAGCAAGGATTTCATCATCGTGGACGCGGGCATGAACGACCTGATCCGCCCCTCGCTCTATGATTCCTACCACGCCATCCGCGAGGTGCGCCCGGCCCATCGTCCCGAACTCAACGTGGACGTGGTCGGTCCCATCTGCGAATCCGGCGATTTCCTGGCCCGCGACCGCAATCTGCCGGCCGTGGCCCCGGGCGAACTGCTGGCTGTGTACTCGGCCGGCGCCTATGGCTTCACCATGTCCTCGAACTACAATTCCCGCCCCCGGGCGGCCGAAATTCTGGTGGACGGCGATCAGGTCATCGTGGCCCGCCGGCGCGAGAGCTACGACGATCTCATCGCCCTGGAACGCTGATTTAGGTGGCCTGTTCCGCCAGCGGCGGCCTCTCCCCGGGGCCGCCGCCACGGCGCGATCGGCTGTGTCCGAAACAGCCTGTCGGGCGCAGTTGCCCAACCACCACGGATCGACATCGCCATTGGTTGGAGGATACCGAGCGTGAACCCCGCCCTCCCAGTCCTTTTGGCCATGCAAATCGTCTTTTGCGGCGACAGCATCACCAAGGGATGGGAAATCTATAATCTTTTCGAACAGCCCCAAAAGGTCTTCATCAGCGGCGTGGAATCCTCCACCAGTGCTGATCTTCTCAAGCGTATCGAGCCAATTGCCCGCAAAAAACCACACAAACTTTTTCTCATGATCGGCATCAACGAAATTGCCGCTCCGGATCGCATTCTGACCAACTATGAAAAGATCATAACCACCATCCAGACCATCTCGCCCTACACACTCATCTATGTGCAAAGTATCCTGCCAACCCGCAGCCAATCCATCGACAATGCCGTCATCCTGGCCGCCAACGCCCGGCTCAAAGCCCTCTGCGACCGGAAAAACGGCTTTGTGCGCTACCTCGACATCTATGATCCGTTCCTGGCCGAAGACGGCAAACTCGGCCCCAATTTCACCGAAGACGGTATCCATCTGACCAAAAACGCCTATTCCCTCTGGAAAAAACTCATCCTCAGCCGGATGTAACGCCAGGGAGTACAGCCATGACCAACCAGCCGCCCTACCGCATTGCCGATAAGGAACGCATCCTGGAAACGGCCGACGCCCGGGTGACGGTGATGACGCTCGCCCCCGGGCAGGCGATCCCGGTCCACCGGCACAGTCAGGTCACGGATACGACCTTCTGTCTGGCCGGCATTGCCTTGGTGCAGCTGTTTGATCCGGACGAAGGTTTGCGCTTGACTACCGGCGAACGGGCCGTGGCGCCTCCAGACCGTGTCCACCGCGTGTCCAATATCGGCACGATTCCCTGTCGCCTGCTGCTGGTGCAGGGGCCGGGCCGCTACGACTTTCTGTCGGCCTGACCGCCGAGGCAGCCGCTGCCTCGGCGGCGTGGGAAGGGTCGACGAGTGCCCGGCCTGCCTGATCTCGCCGCCCGGCCCATCCAGACAGCCCGCTCCAGGCCGGGGCGACGTACTTTTTTCTTGCAGACGTCATGACAATGGCATGGGAAGGGGCTAGGGTTTGCCTTGATCAGGGCTGCGCAAATCCCAGCCAAAGGAGCATACCATGGGTGAGAAATCAAAGTTGTTTCAGTGCGACGAAAAAATGTTGACCTACGACGCTGCGGTGGTGCTGGAAAAAATTGTGGATGGCCTTAAACAGCGCAAACTGACCGCTACGGGCCAGGATGGCCCGGTCTGTGTCGATCTGCCGCTGGTCGCCGAGATGGAAATCAGCTTCAAGGACAAAAGCAAGCCCGGGAAAAGCAAGAAGAAACTCTCCATTGAAATTTCCTGGAAAGAAGGCGACGCCCCCAGCCTTGACGGCTAGGCCTCAAGTCTCTTTGCCTATAAGGCGCGCGGCCGATAACGTTGGCCGCGCGCCTTTTGCGTCCTAACCTGTGTCGCCTGGTTGGATCAGAGGATCGGCAAACAGCTGTTTACGCGGGATGGACACGGAAAAGACGCTGCCCTGGCCCGGCTTCGATTCCGCCCAGATGCGGCCGCCGTAATGGGTGACGATGGTACGGCAGATGCTTAAGCCAAGACCGGTGCCGCCGATTTCAGCTTCCTGGCTGTTGGTCGCGGCCTGGGTAAAATTATCAAAAATCCGTTCCAGGTCATCGGGTGCAATGCCGCGTCCCGTATCTTCGACCCGCATGCACCAGTCGCCGGCGGCGTCAGGTGCAATGCGCAGCCGGACGTAGCCGAGTTCGGTAAACTTGCGGGCATTGGCCAACAAATTGATGCTCACCTGCACCATGCGGTCGAAATCGGCAAAAAGGGTGGGCGTTGCCGGATCAACCTCGACCGTAAGGACGACGGGACCGTCTGCAAAGAGCGCGGCAGTGGCGCGCTCGGCGCGCTTGGCCAGTTCCAGGGCGTCCACGGCGCTGTCGCGCCATTCCATTTTCCCGGATTCGATCTTGGACAGGTCCAAAAAATCATTGATCAGTTCAGTCAGACGCTGATTTTCCTCGTTTATAATGTGCAGATTGTTTCGGATACGCCGGATTCGGGGATGGCCTCCCAGATCCAATGCACTGGTGGCCCCCACCAAGAGTTCCAGGTCCCGCTCAATAATGTTGGTGAAACCTCGGATGGAAGTCAGCGGCGTCCGCAATTCGTGGGACACCGAAGACAGGATGGCGGACTTGATCCGATCAAGCTCAAGGAGCCGCTGATTGGCCGTCTCGAGTTCCAAGGCCTTGGTCTTGGCCTCTTCGGTACGCGCCGCCACCCGGGCCTCAAGATCCCGGGTCAAAGCGGCCAGGGCCTGCTCAGCCTGTTTGGCCGGAGTATTGTCGACAAGCGAGACGATGGAAGCCGTGCCGCCGTCCAGACTGGCCAACGTCAGCAGGACGAAGCGGTGCTCGCCGTTGTTGCGCACAAACCGGGTCTGCAGGGCAGTGGCGGCGCCCTCGGGTCGTCCCGTTAGGCCAGCCGAGAGGGCTGCCGTCATGTCCGGACAGAAGTCGGTCCAATGGCGCAGGCCTTCAAGCTCTTCCCGGGGAACCCCGGCCAGTCGGATGAAGGCCGGATTGGCCAATTCAATGCAGCTGTCAGGACCAACCAGAACCGTCGGCGCACCGATGCCCAGAAACAGGGTCCTGTAGCGGTTTTCTGAAGCGACAAGCGACCGTTTGGCCCCGTCTAGCCTGTCGAGCATGACGTTTAGATCCAAAGCCAGACTTGTGAGCTCATCGTTGTTAGGCAGATGGAGGCGAAGCGCCGATTCGCCCTTGGCAATGCGTCCGGAAAGTGCGCTGATATGATGCAAAGGGCGCAGAATACGGTGTTCGAGAAACAGCAGCAGCACCAGAAAGAGGACGACGCCGGCCAAGGCAAACAGTCCAAGGCTGGAATGGATGAGTCCGAGTCCCTGGACGAAAAAATCCCGATCGGCGGTCACGGACACCCAGAAGGCTGGTTGCTGAAAGATATCACGCACCAACCCAAGCCCGACACAGGTGGCGGCATCTTCTGCCGGCGGCAGGATTTCTATCGCCTCGGCTGTGGACGCGACAGGCAGTCCAGGCCCGTCGAGGGGGAGGACACCCAGATCCAGGACGGTTGCAGCGGCAAGCTCCTGCACTGTGGCCGCATCCAGCCAGCTCCCCATGACCAGGGTTCCCCGGGCCGGGCCTTGGTGTTCACTGTTGAGCACCGGCAGGGCAGCCAGAAGCAGGGGCCGCCCCCCGACCATGATCACGCCCTGGTGCCCCGTATCGCTTGCAGCCTCGGCCAAAAGCCCGCCGCCCGGGGTAAAAAGGGCCAAGATGTCCTTGGGAATGGCGACAAAGGCAGCGGCGTCGGCATCGAAATACCGGCCGCCAGCCAATTGCCCCTTGAGATCGAACAGCCCGATAAAAGCCAGGCGTTGCTTGATGAAGGTTTCCCGGGTCAGATTGGAATCCAGAAACTCCTGGCCGCCCTCAGCCATGAAGCGGAAGGCTTCGTCCCAGGTGGCCCAGTCTGTCGTCAGCAGTCCAATGCGATTGACACTGATGGTTAAGGCATTCTGAGCGCGTTCGACATCATTGGCCACCAATTTTCGTTCCATTTCGACAATATTGGAAAGAAAAAAGAATCTGGAAACCAGATACAGACCGACAACAGTCAGGGCAATTGTCATACTGATGATGCGAAATGTCTGGTAGCGCAAACCCATCCCAACTCCCTGACCATGAACCAGGGGAAACTGTCTTATGCCAACGAAGACATCCCGCCAGTTCAGATCCTGCGGTTCAGCCTAAACACGCATTATCCTTCTACCACACTTCACTGATCGGCGGCAATCCAAACACAGGCCTCGCCCATCTGCACTTGTGGCACAGGAGGGCGAGGCCAGTCACGAGCTGAGTCCGTCTCGGACCCAAACAAAAGAAAGACCTCAAATCAGGGATGCAGCGAGACGATGGTCGAGGAAACTTGGCCGACCGAGGCCGTGCCGGTGAGCAACATGGCGGCCTTGAGTTCGGCCTGCATTTTTTTCAGTAAAAAGGCCACGCCCTCGGCCCCGCCGCCAAAAGCCCCAACGACCAGAGGTCGGCCAACCAGCACCGCATCGGCCCCAAGGGCCAGATATTTGAGGACATCCGCTCCAGAGCGCACCCCGCCGTCGACCAGAATCACCCCCTTGCCTTTGACCGCACGGGCAATGCCCGGCAAGACCTCGGCGGCTCCCGGGGTGTGGTCGAGCACACGGCCGCCGTGGTTGGAGACCACGATGGCGGCAGCTCCGGCCGCAAAGGCTATTTCCGCTTCATCCGGCGTCATGATCCCTTTGACGATAAACGGCAGCGGCGTGGCGGCAACGCAAGCCCGCAGTTCATCCGGCGTTTTCGGCGACACGGGCTGCCCCTTGAGCGCCATGACGGCCAGCCCGGCGCCATCCACATCCATGCCCACAGCCGCCGCCCCGGCCTGGGTGGCCCGGGCCAACAGCGCCAGCACAGCCTCCTGGCCACGCGGCTTGATAAAGGGAATGCCGTGCCCGTCCTGGGCGGTGATGGCCGCCAATCCACTGTCGAACATGGTTGGATCAGCCCCATCACCGCAACAGCCGAGCGTGCCGGCCGCAACCGCGCCGTCGATCATGCGCCGAATGAATTCCGCCTCGGTCAGTCGACCACCCATATTATAGACCACACCGGTCAGGGGGGCTGCCAATATAGGCATGGACAGGCTGCGGCCAAACAGCGTCAGGCCCGTGTCCGCCTCCTTGACGTTGTGCAGGGTGCGCATGACCAGACGGACCCGGGCAAGCGCCTCCAGATTGACCGTGAAGGCCGAACCAGTCCCCATGCCGCCCATGCCCGGAGCTTCTCCGGCACAAGCCCGGCCATTGCACACCGGACACACCCGGCAGTATCCCTTCAGTTCTTCCCTGGCAGTCTTGCGAAGCGTCGAAAGATCCATCACAGCCTCCCGTAAAGCATCAGTAATACGAACTGCCGGCCAGCGCCGACCGCTCATGGTCGTCCTACGCCCGGGCGATGGCGGAGACAAGCCCGGACTCTCAATTCGGTGAAGCGGTTACGAGCTCAATTCCGACTTTTTTTTCACGTGACTTGCCGATTGCCCCCATGGTAAGCGCCTGCTTCGAATGCTGGCGTTTGCGCCGCCTTCTCCAACGCCAAAACGAGGAGCCTATGCGGTCACTCATTGCCTGTTTTGCCCTGATGCTTGTCGTCATGGTCAGCGGATGTTCCGGAGGGGACAAGGATTCCTTCCGCACCGTTGATCACGACAAAAACGGCAGGATCTCCTACGAGGAACTCCTGTTCGTCTTCCCAGACATGACCCCGGACCTGTTCGCCCGCCAGGACACCGATTCCGATGGCGGACTTTCCGAAGCCGAATATGCGGCCTTTATGCAAAGCGACGCCAAGACTGCCGCCAAAACACCGGCCGCGCCGAGTCTGCCTCCGGTGCGTCCCGGTGACGGCAAGCAGATGGCCGTGCCGTTCAAGGGCGAGGAGGTCATTGAGATCCCCGCGCCGTCAAGTGAACCGGCCACGAAGGCCAAGAATGAAAAGGGCCGGAAAGACAAGGATCAAAAGGACGCCAAAGCCAAGCCCGAAACCGGTAAAAAGGTCGAAACTACAACTTATACCGTGCTTCGCGGTGACAATCTTTCGCGCATCGCCCATAAATTCGGCGTCACGGTGGAAGACATCACCCGGGCCAACGGCGACATGCATCCCGACACCTTGCGTGACGGTCAGGTGCTCAACATTCCGGCTCGTCCCTAAGACGCCACCGGATTTCATGAAAGGATTCGTCATGCGACGGCTCGTCTCCCTGACGCTGGCATCGGTTGTCATTTTGGCCGCGACCTCGGCGCACGCCCTGACCCAGGAGGAAATCCTGAAACGCCGCCTGGACAGGATGCAGCAGGTCGATTCCCAGATCCGCGTCGAGGAGCAGCAGCGCCAGGAACAGATGGAGGAAACCACGGCCGGGTTTGGCATCGGTGCTTCCAAGCCGCCCACCGAGACCCTCGTCATGCCTGATCCGGTCCGGCAACCCCACCCGGAACCCAAAAGCGGATTGTTTGACCCCAAAACCAAACCGACGGCCCAACCGACTCCCCAGGTTTCGTCGCCGCCCATGGCGCCACCGCCGGCCGCACAGCCGGCGATGCAGCCCCAATCGACCGCTTCGGCCAAGACAGCGCCGCCGGCCTCGCCTCCGCTCCAGCAACCGGCCGGGGCGGTTGCTCCCCCTCCCCGCGATCCCAAAACAGCCTCCTCCCTGGCGACCATGGCCGCCAAAGCCCAGGCCAGCGGCGACTACCAGACCGCCTTGACCATGCTTGACGAGGCCATTGCCGCCGACCCCAATGATCCAGACCTGCGCAACAACCGGGGCAATGTCATAAGCAACCTGGGCCGGCCCAAGGACGCCCTGGTCGATTATGACCGGGCTATTGCCGCCAAAACGACGGACCCGGCTTTTTTCACCAACCGGGGACTGGCCCACGAACGTCTTGGGAACCGGGATCGGGCTTGCACCGACTATAAAAAAGCCTGTGACCTGGGTGACTGCGAGTTCTATAAAAGCTACAAGAGCGAGGGGAACTGCCGCTGACCGGCAGAAATTGCCACCGGAGCGTCCATTCTGACTGCCTCCCCTTGAGAGTATTGACGTGGATCGTTTCTTGCTAAAGCACAGGCAGCCTTGCAGCCCCCGTCCTTTTCCCGGACTCAAGCCACGTGTGATCCAAGGAGGTACGATCTGCCTGCCAGCGTGCTCATCGTCTGCCCGGACACCATGGAACTGGCGTTCCTGGCCGGGGCCTTATCGGGGCATTTTTCGGTGCTCGCCGCCCATGACGCCGACGAAGCCGCTCGCCTTGTCAAACGTTTCGGCCCTTGCCGGCTGGCCTACCTGACCCTGGACGAGGACTGCGAATCCGCTGTCCGTCTGGTCCGCGACGTGAGCGGCAGCGCCACCCCTGTCTACGCCCTGGTCCACCCGTCCTGCCCGGACACCGTGGGCCGGGCGGCCAACTGCGGCAGCCTTGACGGCGTGTGCCAGCTTCCCATGGCCCCGCCTGCTTTACAGGCCAAGACCCGGGAACTCCTGGGCCTTGACCTCGCCGCCGCCAGCCTGCGTCCCGGCCGCGCCATCCTGACCCGTGAGGAGGTCGATTTCCTGATCGGTCGACCCTTTATCGACCGCCCGGTCAGCAGCCGACCAACCTCCTAGACAGATTCTTCCCGGCCAAGCCAGAACCGCACCACATCCTGCGGTTCTTCCCGCTCCCGAAGCACGGCAAATCGCCCCTGGCGCACCCCCAAAATCCGGGGCATCTGCCGGCTGTTGTAGCGCGACCACATGGAGAGGGTGTACGCCCCGACGTCCCGGACAAGGACGATGTCGCCCGGTTCAATGTCCGGCAACCGGGCCTGCCGGATTGGAAAATCCCCGGAAAAGCACAGCGGTCCGGCCAGATGCCAGATCCCGGCGCGGCCGGTCTTTTCGCGCCCGGTCGGGTCGAGCAGCAGGCTGCGATGCGGCCAGGACTTGGGATTGTAGCATTCCCGCACAAAAAGGTCGGCTCCGAGATGGATCACTGCCGTGCGATGCCCTTTCTGACGCTTGACGTATTCCACCCGGCTGGCCGCCACGGCGCAGGGTGCAGCCACCATCCGGCCAAATTCCGTGACCAGGGCCAGATCGCCGGTAAAGAGCCCCGGGCAGCGCTGCGTCAGGGCCGCGACATAGGCGGCCGGAGTCGGCGGCACGTCGCTGTCGCGGTACCCGGCCGGCAGTCCGCCGCCCAGATCAAAGGTCGTAATCCGTCCCAGGCCCAGCTCCCGATCGATGGTACGCCGCAAATCAAAGACAGCCCCCACCCCGGCCACCAGCAAGTCGAGGGGGCAGCCCTGGGAGCCGACATGGACGTGGAGTCCGCCAAGCCAGGGATAGCGGGCAAAGGCGTCCAGGATCAGCGCCCGTTGCTCCAACGGGACGCCGAATTTCGAATAGCGCCCGGCCACGCTCGTGGCCTTGATGCCCCCAACCCCGGCTTGCGGATTGACTCGCAATCCGGCCCGGGGCGTGACGCCTGTGGCGGCGGCCAGGGCGGCGATGCGCCCCAACTCTGCCAAATTGTCGGCGTTGATATATATCCCCAGTTCAAGCGCCAACCGCAACTCTTCCCCGGTCTTGGCCGGCGAGTCGAACACGATACGCGCCGGAGGAAAGCCGGCGGTCAGGGCCAAATGGATCTCCGGCAATGAGGCCGCCTCAGCCCCAAGGCCAAGCCCGGCCAGAAAGGACAGGATCGGCGGCAGCGGGCAGGCCTTGACGGCAAAAGCGTGGAGGCTGCGCTCCGGAAAAGCCCTGACCAGCCGGGCCACGTTGGCTTCCAGCCGGTCGAGATCATAGAGGAGAATAGCCGTGTCCGTCTCCCGAAAGAAACCGGCCTCAAGAGCCTGTCTGACGTGGTCCACGGGGAGTGCCTCCTGGGCTTAACGCATGAGCCACAGGCCGGAAACAGCCAGCGTGGCCAGGGTGACGGGCAGCGCCACCCTGGCGTGACGGCCAAAGCTCATGGAAACGCCGAGCAACGCGGCCTGATCGGCCACAATGAGATTGGCGATGCTGCCTGGAAGAATCAGGTTGCCGGCCAGGGTGCTGGAGACGGCCAGGAGCGTTGCCTGCTGTGGGCTGCTGTGGCCGGGCAGGAGCAGCATGACGGCCGGGACATTGGAGACGATGTTGGACAGCACGGTCGTGACGGTAAAGAGCCACACCGGCTGGCCAAGGTCGATGCCCACGGCCGCCACCCACCGGTAGGCTGCATCCAACAGGCCCGCAGCCGCCACCTCGCGGTTGACCACGAACAGGCCAAGAAACAGCAACAGCAACTGCCAGTCGACCAGGGCCAGGGTCTCGCGCGAGGCCATGCGCCGGCTGAGCAACAAGACGGCCGCACAGCCAAGGGCTGCGTTCTCCCGGGGCATGCCGCCCCAGACAAAAACCGCCATGCAACAGCCCAGGGCCAGCAGTCCCTTGCCCGACTGCCACCGGGAAAATATCGGGGAGGCAATGGCCAGCACCACCGTAGGACCGCTGAAGCGTCCTCGAAACCCCCATACCGTTCCGGCATAGGCTAGAAGCAGGCTTGCCGCCACGCACGGCCACACCTCAAGCATATAGCCGCCAAAGGAAAGGCGGGCCACTTGGCCGATAAGCATGTTCTGGGGATTGCCGATAAGGGTGGCGGCCGAACCGATGTTGGCGGACAGGGCCAGACCAATAAGGTAGGGCAAGGGGTTGAGTCCCCTGGCCAGGGTGGCTTCCACGAGAATCGGCGTCATGGCCAGACAGACGATGTCATTGGCCAACAGGGCGGACAAGACTGCGGCGGCGGCCATGACGCGGGCCAGAAGGCCGGCCGGAGTGGCAGCGCTGGCCACGAGCGCCCGGCTGACCCGGGAGTAGAAACCGCCCAGGCGCAACTGGGCTGAAACCACCATCAGTCCGAACAGCAGGGCCAGGGTCGGGACGTCGGCCGCGCCCCAGGCCTCGGCCACGGTCATGTTCCCGGCGGCCACCAGGACAAGCGCCCCGAGTACGGCCGCGCCGGTCCGGTCCAGGGCCAGCCCGGGCAGGCGGCCAAGGATCATGGCGGCATAGACCACAATGAAAACGACGAGGACAACGATAGGCACGGGGTAAGGCCCTAATCAGGTTCGCCGGGAAAGTCCAAAAAAAAGGCGGCCCCAAAGGAGCCGCCCGGAGAGGACAACAGAAGGCTAGTTGCCAAGCAGCTTGGCGTTGGACGGATGCTCGCCCAGCCAGTGGATGTCGCCGGAATCAATATCATAGAGCGCCCCGACGACCTTCAATTTGCCATCGGCGGCCATCTTCTTGAGCAGCGGGCTGTTGGCGTACATGTCGCTGATTGACTGCCAGACATTGGCCTCGATGGAACGGTTGATCAGCTCGTCCAGATCGGCCGAGGCAAAACGATTTTTCACGCCAGCCACCGCCGGAACGATGGGGGCCACGAGCTTGCCGATGTTTTCCGTGACATGCTCGCCTTTGACCACCGCCGTCACCGCGCCGCATTTGGTATGGCCCAGGACCACGACGAGGGGGACGCCCAGATGTTCGGCCCCGTATTCGATGGTGCCGATCTCATCGGTGTTGGCCACGTTGCCGGCCACGCGCACCACGAAAACATCGCCCACGCCCTGGTCGACAATTGCTTCCACCGGAACCCGGGAGTCGGCGCAGGCCAGGACCGTGGCAAAGGGATGCTGGCCGCCCACCGTCGTCTCGTGCCGTCGGGCGGCGTCCTGGCGGGGGGTCACGGCAGCGCCGGCCACAAAGCGGGTATTGCCTTCCTTGAGGCGGCTCAGGGCCTCGTCGGCCGTGATGCCGGCCCCGCCGGAAAAGGCCAGGGCCGTTGTCGCCATACAAAGCGTCCAAATCACCACAGTCATCGCTGTCATGTTCCGTCTCATCCGATTCCTCCCTGCCTGGGTGTAAAATGGAAATTTTCCCATCCTAGCGCACAGGCCCGGTCCTGGTCAAAAACATTTCGCCAAGGCCCCTTTACGTCCAGGGGGGCCGCCGGGTATCATCGGGTATTGCTGAATAATGCCTGGATCGTAGGGCATAGCGGAGCCTGTAATGCTTCAACTTGTCGTTTTTGGCTGCGGCGCGGCGGTCATGGTCCTGGAAATTGTCGGGGCACGCATCCTGGCCCCGTTTCTCGGGACCTCGATTATAGTCTGGACCGGACTGATCGGCGTGGTCATGGCCAGCCTGTCCCTGGGCTACTGGCAGGGCGGGCGCATCGCCGACCGCCATCCCACGGTCCGGGCCTTGTCCGTGGTCATCCTGTTGGCCGCTGTCCTGACAGCCGCCACCGCCGTTACCAAGGCCCTGCTCCTGGCCTTCCTGGCCGGGCACGGCCTGGGACCGCGCCTGGGAGTCATTGCCGCCGCCCTGCTCCTGTTTGCCCCGGCGGCCGGGCTGCTTGGTATGGTGTCGCCCTTTGCCGTACGCCTGACCCTGCGGGACGCGGCCACGGCCGGAGCTACGGCCGGACGTCTCTATGCCCTTTCGACTCTGGGCAGCATCGTCGGCACCTTCGCTGCCGGGTTCGTCCTGGTGGCCGCTCTGGGGTCCACCACCATTTTGTTGGTCACGGCGGGATTTCTGGCCGCCCTTTCCCTGGCCCTCTCCCGCACGGACATCCGGGCCAAAGTTGCCGTTGCCGGGATAATCCTGCTGTGCGGCCTGTGGCTGACGGCTCAGGACGCCATGCTGGCCGAGGCCGGCATCCACGACGTGGACACCGCCTATGGCCGGGTGTTGGTCTATCAGGGAATGGACCCGGCCTCGGGCCGGCCCATCCGGGTTATGACGACCGGCCCGGCGCGCTACCAATCCGCCATGTATCCCGATGCCCCGGACGAACTGGCCCTGGACTACGCCCACTTCTTTGCCCTGGGCCTGGAAATGGCCCCGTCAGCCCCCAGCGTGCTCATCATCGGCGGCGGGGCCTACACGTTCCCCCGCCATGTCCTGGCGAAACGGCCCCAAGCCGTCGTCACAGTGGTCGAACTCGACCCCGGGGTGACGGCATTGGCTTCCCGGCACTTCGGTCTTGCCCCGCATCCGGGCCTGACCATCCTCCACGAGGACGCCCGCATGGTCATAAACCGTTCAGGCGGCCCCTATGACCTCATCTACCTCGACGCCTTTGGCACGGACTACGCCCCCCCCTTTCATCTGGTGACCCGGGAGGCGGCCATGCGTCTTAATGCCCAGCTCGCCCCGGGCGGCACAGTCATGGTCAATGCCATCGGCCCAATTGCGGGCGACGGATCGCGGTTCATCCGCTCCCTGGCCGCCACCTTTGCCGCCGTCTTTCCCGATGTGGCCCTCTACGCCCTGGGCCGTCCCGATGCAGCCATGGCGGCCCAAAACGTCATCCTGGTGGCCAGAAACCACCCCACCCCCATGCCTGAATCCAAGGATTCGCAATTGCGGCGTTTTCTGGACCAGCGTCTTGATCCCGCTCTGGGGGCCGATGGCGTGGTGCTTACCGACGAGTATGCGCCGGTGGAATGGATGTGCGCCTGGCTTTTTAAAAACGACTAACGGCAGTCGAGCTCAAGTCCGACCGGGCAATGGTCGGACCCCAGGACCGAAGACTCGATCCAGGCCCGTTTGACCTTGGGCCGCAGCTCCTCGGACACAAAGAAATAGTCGATGCGCCAGCCCACGTTGCGATCCCGGGCCTTAAAGCGGTAGTCCCACCACGTATAGTGGTCTGGACCGGGTTCGAACAGGCGAAAGGTGTCCACGTAGCCGGCGGCCGTAAACCGGTCGAGCCAAGCCCGTTCCTCGGGCAGAAACCCCGACGTCTTCTCGTTGGCCTTGGCGTTTTTAAGATCAAGGGCGGTGTGGGCGGTGTTGAAGTCGCCGCAGACCACAATGGGCTTCTGGCGACGCAGGGCCTCGGCATGGGCCAGAAAAGCCTCGTAGTAGCCAAGTTTGTAGGCCAGACGCTCGGGTCCCCGGCCACCGTTGGGAAAGTAGACGTTAAAAAAATAAAATTCCTCGAATTCCAGCTGCAACAGCCGCCCCTCTCCGCCAAAAGCGGCATCGGGCAATTCCATGGCAATCGACAACGGCTCCACCCGGTACAGGCAGCCCACGCCGGAATACCCTTTTTTTACTGTGGAACTCGACCAGACGGCCTTATAGTCGTTCGTACCGGCAAAATCCGCCTCATGCCCGGGCTGAATCTTGGACTCCTGCACCCCGGCCACATCCGCGCCGCTGCCGGCAAGCCATTCCCAGAATCCTTTCTGCACCACTGCCCGCAGGCCATTGACATTCCAACTGAGTAAAATCATAAAAAAATCCTATTCCGCTTTCGTAAGCTCATGCGCCTCGCTGCTTGCATCAAACATGGCCAGAAACGAGGCTGCACAGGTCGGACAGAACTGTCGCCCAGCCTCTTCCCGAAGAATAGCCAAGGCCCGGTCGAGCTCCATACCCTGGCGGTACGGTCGGTCGGTGGTCATGGCGTCAAAAGCGTCGGCGATGGCGATGATGCGTGCCCCAACAGGGATTTCCTCACCCATGATGGCGGTTGGATACCCCTGGCCGTCCCACCGCTCGTGATGGAGCAAAATAAGCGGCAGGACAGGGGACAGAGAGACAATGGGACGCAGGATTTCCGCGCCGATGACGGCGTGTTCCTGGATACTGGCATATTCCTCGGGCGTCAGCCGGCCGGGTTTGAGCAGGACCGCGTCGCGCACCCCGATCTTACCGATGTCGTGCAGATTGGCCCCGATTTCCAGATTGCGCAGCACGTTGTCGTCAAGGCCCATGGCCCGGCCCAGACGCATGGCCATGCGCGACACCCGGGCGGTGTGGCCCTTGGTGTACTCGTCCCGGGCCTCCAGCGCGGTAATCAGAGCCGACATACTCGACAAGACGTGCTCGTGCTCTTTTTTCAGATGGCGATAGCTCTCGCCCAGGAGTTGCTCCACCACAAGCAGCATCTTTTCCACATCAAAGGGTTTGACGAAATAGCGCGACACCCCAAGCCGTTCGCCGCGTTTGATGTCGCTGACATGCCCCCGGGTGCTCATGATGACCACCAGGGTGTTGCG
Organism: Desulfovibrio sp. TomC; assembly: GCF_000801335.2. Classification (NCBI taxonomy): domain Bacteria; kingdom Pseudomonadati; phylum Thermodesulfobacteriota; class Desulfovibrionia; order Desulfovibrionales; family Desulfovibrionaceae; genus Desulfovibrio; species Desulfovibrio sp. TomC. Next base: position 320,189 of record NZ_JSEH01000002.1, on the reverse strand, counting down.
CAGTTCCGGATGGTCCCGAATGCGCTCGCACAGGGCATACCCATCCATTTCCGGCATCTCGATGTCGGTCACGACCACGTCGGGATGTTCCGCCAAAGCGATTTGAAGGGCTGTGGTCCCATTTTCGGCCGTCAGGACACAATGACCGTTTTTGATGAAGCTGTGGCGCAAGAGCTCGCGAATGAGCTTGCTGTCGTCAACGACCAAAATTTTATTGTGCCGTTTGCGTTCGGCCACATCCAGATGTTCGGAAACTTTGCTGGCGAGCATCTCGGCGGTAAAGGATTTGAGCAGATAGTCGTCGGCTCCGCAGGAAAAGGCCGTATCCATGTCGATGGGGTTGTCGCTGCTCGACAGGATAATGACCGGCAGATAGCGCTCGTGGTTGTCTTCCTTGAGGCGACGGCACAGTTCGAGTCCCGACATGCCCGGGAGCAGGACGCTGGTCAGCACCAGCTCAAAGGAGCGTTTGCGGCATAGGGCCAGGGCCGCTTCGGCATGATGGGCGGACACGACCCGGAAACCGCTCCCGGCCAGGGCCGCCCGGACCACATGGAGCAGCGTCCGGCCGCCATCGACGAATAAAATCTCCCGAGCCCCTGTTGCCGGCAGGCGCTGGGTCAGCGTTTGTTTGCATTCGCCGATCACCTGGGCCAGATTCAGGCGATTGACCGGGTGGACGTCGTCGCCCAGAGGATGGCAGGCTAGGTCGCGCTCCTCCTGGGTTTCATCAAACGGACGCAGACAGAGTACCGGCAGCTCCCGGCCCCAAACCGCGCCGGCAGCCCGGACATGCTCAAGAATTTGGCCGCACTCGATACCGGCATAGGAATCCTGGATAAGCACGACATCAGGCGGGGGATCAGCGGCGGCCAAGGCGGTGGTCGCCTCTTCCGGAGACAAAAAAGCGTACTCAACCTCGGTTGTGAGGTAGATCTTGCTGAGAAACGCCCGGTAAAAGACGATATCGATGATGCTTAAGACACGCATCGACAACTCCGAAAAGGCAGTCCCCGCCTAGCCGCCGCCTCTTGCCGCAGGATCGAAGCGACCCAGGGCTGCCCCCCGTTCAAGAGCACGCCCCTGGCGCGTTGGCGTCGGCAAGGGTCATACAATACGGCCCAGACGGGCGGTTAGTCCCTGCGGTCCCAGTTCGATGCGGGCATACCCGCCGGCGGCCAGGGCTCCGGGGTTGACGACGAGCGTACGGCCAAGGGTGTCCACAGCTATGGATTCGTGAATATGACCGGTCAGACAGACCTCAGGCTGGACGCGCTCGATGAAATCGCGCACGGCCTGGCTGCCGACATGGGCGCCGGCGCCAACTTTGTCGGCGGCGGTGTTGATGGGAGGCGTGTGGGAAACGAGCACCAAATGCGGACAATGCGCCACGGTTTCATAGGCAGCTTCAAGCCAGGCGGCGATCTGATCCTCACCAGCCTCGCTTGGCGTGCCGAAAGGGGTTGGCGTGGACCAGCCACAGCCGAAAAATCCCACGCCTTGGGCAGTGACCCGGCCGGTGGCGTGCATGTTGATGCCTTCCGCCGTGAGGTAGCCGTCCACCTCGGCCTTATCCATGTTGCCAATCTGGGCCAGGATGACGGGGTTTGCGCCGCGAACGGCCTCAATGACCCGTTTGGCTGCGGCCACGCCGCCTTTGATGGTCAGATCGCCGCTCACAACAATGCCCAAGGCGCTCCCAAAGTCGGGGATTCGCCCCAGAATCGAGACGTCGTCGTGGATATCGCCCACGCCTATCCAAAAAGCCTTGCCGGTCATCCCTGCCTCCGTCAGCCTATTACACGCTCCCGCTCTTCCCTTGGCGGGATTCCCTTGCTAGTATGAAACGGTTGTGAAAACATTGCAACCAGATCAGCCTGCCGGAGGCGGCCAGCGGCACAGCGACTCTGCCGACAAGGATGTGTTGCGCCGCCGGATGCTGGCTAGGCGCGCCGCCCTTTCAGATGAGGACGCGGCCAAGGCCAGCCAGATTGTGGCCGCGCAGGTGGTGTCCCTGCCCGCGTACCGCAACGCCCGGGAAATTGCCGCCTATCTGCCGATTAAAAATGAAGTGGACGCTGCCATCGTGGGCAGGCAGGCCCTGGCCGACGGCAAGCGGCTGCTCTTGCCCCGATGTCGCCAGGACGCCCCGGGCCTGCTCGACCTGGGCTGCGTCGCCTGCCTGTCCGATGTCGTCCCCGGCCGCTACGGCATCCTGGAACCCCGGCAGGCGATCTGTCGCCCGCCCGAAGCCTTTGCCCCGGATCTGATTCTGGTCCCCGGACTGGCCTTTGACCAATCCGGCAACCGGCTGGGATTTGGCGGCGGCTACTACGACCGGCTGCTGGCCCTGCCCATAGCAGCCGCTGCCTTTGTCGTCGGCCTGGGCTACGCCTTCCAGCTCCTCGACCACCTTCCAGCCGAGTCCTGGGACCGGCCGGTCAACGCCGTCGTCACCGACCGGCAAACCCTCCACATACCATCATGATGCACTGCATTCCCTTTGTCTTCCCCGACATCCCGAACGTGGCCTGCGCCTTTGGCCTGGGTCCGGACACCATGGCCTTTGCCGGCGGTTCCGATCCGGCTGCAGTGACGGCGCTGCGCACCGCCCTCAAGGCCGAACTGGGTTTTACCGCCTGGCATTCCCTGCGCCAGGTGCACGGCGTGGATTTAATTTTCGAGCCGGAGTTCGAGACGCTCGACCGCCCCAGCATCGAGGCCGGCGACGGCCTGACCGAAACCCGTCCCGGCCATGCCCTGGCCATCAAGACGGCCGACTGTCAGCCGGTGCTTGTCGCCCATGCCTCAGGGCGCTACGTCATGGCCCTGCATGTGGGCTGGCGGGGCAATGTCCAGAATTTCTGCGCCCGGGCCGTACGCTCGTTTTGCGTGCGTTACGGACTGTCTCCGCATGAGCTTTCGGCCGTGCGCGGCCCGAGCCTTGGCCCGGGGGAGTCGCAGTTCACTGCCTTTGCAAGCGAATTCGGCGAGAAGTTCCGGCCCTACTACGACCACCGCACCTGCCGGGTCGATTTATGGCGTCTGACCCGGGACCAGCTCATTGCCGCCGGCCTGGATCGGGACCGTATTTATGCCCTGGATCTGTGCACCAAAAGCCTGCCGCAGTTTTTTTCCTACCGCCGCGACAAGACCACCGGCCGGCAGGCCAGTCTCATCTGGATTCGGGAACAAGGGAATCCGGCGACCTAGAACCGGTAGCCGTCGCGCAGAAAGAGCTCCAGGCAGCAATCGACCACGTCAGGGTCGTAGAGGCGGCCCCGGCCGGACCGGATTTCGGCCAGAGCCGCCTCGCGCCCTGGGGCCACCCGGTAAGGGCGATGGGAATTCATGGCCTCGACCACATCGGCCAGGGCCAGGATGCGCGAGGCCATAAGCACGGCCTCCGGTCCCAGGCGGCCGGGATAGCCGGACCCGTCCATGCGTTCGTGATGCTCAAGGACCATGCGGGCCACGGGCCAGGGAAAGGGAATGTCTTTCAGGATTTCATGGCCAACGGCGCAGTGGCCGTGCACGATGCCCATTTCCATGGCATTTAAGGCTTCGGGCTTGGCCAAAATTTCGGAAGGCACGTGAATCTTGCCGATATCGTGGACCAGGCCGGCCACCCGGATGCCTTCGCATTCTTCTTCGGACAAACCGAGCCGGCCGGCCAGGGCGGCGGCCAGATGGGACACGCGCTGCTGATGTCCGGCAGTGAAGGGATCCCGTTTTTCCGAGGTCACGGTCAGGGCGTTGACGGTCTCGGTCAGGGCACAGCGCAGGTTGGCCACGGAGTCACGCAAGGCCCGCTCGGCCGCCTGCCGCAGGCTGACGTCGCGAAAGACCACCACCGTGCCAAGACTCGTCCCCCGGGCGTCCAGGATCGGCGAAGTGGTCTGTTCCACCGGCACATCGTGTCCTCCCGGGCAGTGCAGTACGGCAACTTCCCGTTCAGTCGCGCCATTGGCCTCCCCCGGGGTGGCCCGGTACACCACGTCCAAGGGTTGGCCGACGATGGCTGCGGCAGGTACGCCCAGCAGGCGTTCGGCCGCCGGGTTGGCAAACACGACATGGCCTGTCTCGTCTGCGGTGAGCAGTCCTTCGCCCAGGCATTTGAGGGTAACGGCAGTGAGCCGCTCGGTCTTGGCCAGCTTGCGTTCCATACGCGATTTGTACAGGGCAATTTCCAGAGCGCTTTGCAATTCACGCTCTTCGAAGGGCTTTATGAGGTAGCCGTACGGACCAGCCCCGCCGGCCCGGCGCAACGTGGCCCGGTCGGAGTGGGCGGTCAAAAACACCACTGGCACGGCGTAGCGATCACGGATACACGCCGCCGCTTCAACGCCGTCCATCTTCCCGGCCAGCATGATGTCCATGAGGATCAGATCCGGGACGAGTTCCCCTGCCATGTCCACCGCTTGCTCGCCGGTGTCGGCAATGCCGACCACGGCGTAGCCCAGTCGGGTCAACCGGTGACGCACGTCTATAGCCACTACGGCTTCATCCTCGACGACGAGGACGCGCGCTGCGCTGGTCGCGTCCGAATCGGTGTCAGGCATGGGGGGCATCCGGACCGCCGAGGATATCGTCCAGGGCAGCGGCGAGGGTTGGAAAACGAAAGGAAAATCCCAGGCGCAGCAACTCGTGGGGCACGATGCGCGCACCCTGTAAAAAAAGTTCCTGGGCCATCTGGCCGAGAGCCAAGCGCAGCACGGTCTCCGGAATACGCAGCCGGGACGGGCGCGCCAGGGCCTTGCCGATGGCGGCGGCCAGATCTTCCTGGGTCACGGCTTCAGGAGCGGCCAGATTATAGGGACCCACGGCCTCCTCGCGCTCAAGGAGGAAGCGGATGGCCCGAACTTCGTCGTCAAGGTGAATCCAGGGAAACCACTGGCGGCCAGAGCCCAGCGGACCGCCGAGAAAAAAGCGGTACGGGGCCAGCATCCGGGGCAAAGCCCCGCCGCCGCGGCCCAAAACGACGGCTGTTCGCAACAGGACCCGACGAACGCCCAGGGCCGAAGCCACGGCCGTGGAGGCTTCCCACTCTCCAGCCACATCGGCCAGAAACCCCCGCCCCCGGGGAGCGTCCTCAACGGTCAGCACCTCGCCCCGGTCGCCGTAATACCCGACAGCCGAGCCTTGGAGCAGCGCCGCCGGTTTGGCGTCCACGCGTCCAAGGGCGTCCATGACGGCCCGGCCGGCCGCCACGCGACTGTTCAGAATGCGGGCCTTCCTGGCTTTGGTCCAATAGCCCGAGGCAATGTTCTCCCCGGCCAGATTGACCAGGGCGAAGGCCCCCTCCAGATGGTGCGCCCATCCCTGTCCGCTCTTCCCGTCAAAAGGGGCGAAGACCACGCCGCCGGCCGGCGGCCGATTCCCCCCGCGGCGCGAGACGACCACGACCTCGTGCCCGTCCCCGACCAGCGAACGGGTCAATGCCCGGCCAATAAAGCCCGAGCCGCCGAGGATGACCACGCGCATACAGGAGCCCCCTTGCCGCACCAGGACGGTTGAGGCCCATTATACGTGATCCCGGGAGGATGGCAACTGACTGCAGGATTCAGTAGGTGAAATCGAGCTGGTAGGAAACAGGGCGGACGGCGTCGAAGGACCAGAAAAAAAGACCCTTTTTAATCCACGGGGAAACATCCGGGCGGCCCAGGGCCAAATCGAGAGTAAGGACGTAGGTCACCCCTCGTTCCAGACGGTCCCAGGAACCGAGATCAATCAGTATTTCATTGAGATGCTTGCGGAAAAGGACTCCCAGATCCTTGTCGGCCATGGGTCCCTGGCCGGGCAGGGTGACGACGAAGTCGCCGCTTTTGAGCCGACGCAGTTCGCTTTCCCAGACAGCGCTGCTGACTTCCTGGTTCCAGACATAGTCGCGTTTCTGGGCCAGTCGGGCACGACAATGCAGGGCCAGGCGTTCGCCAGAGGCCAAAAACTGCGTGATGCGCTCCAACCCGGAAGGTTCGATGCCAAAGCGCACCCGAATCCGGCCTTCATAGTTGTTGAGCACCAGATTGGTCAGTAACAGTTCCTGAGCCTGTGCCGGGGAGAACGCGCCAGAAAAGGCGACCATGGTCAGAGCCAGGACACTGATGGCGGCAACGCACCGAAGCTGTCTGCCCATACCTGCCAAAAAAGACATGCCTCTCCCAAACACCGTGTGTTCATATCCGGCGCATACCCGCCTAATCCATGGCGGCCGCTTTGACAACTGCCCGCCCCCTCGGCTAACACCCGCCGAAAGCCAGCCCATTGGACGCCATCTCCCATGAAACCGATTCGCCTGATCGTCATCGGCCAGACCAAGGCCCCGTATTTCCGCGACGCCTGCGCTCATTATCTGGACGCCCTGCGCCGCTATCTGCCGGCCGAGGAGGTGGTGGTGCGCGACGGCAAATCCGCTGACCCGGCCCGGCGGAAGGCCGAGGAGGCCAAGAGCCTGCTGGCGCGCCTTGGTCCCCGCGATTTCCTGGTGGTCCTGGACGAGCACGGCCATTCCCTGCCCTCGCGCGAACTGGCGGGCAAGCTTCGCGGCATGATCGAAGACCCGGGCCGCGCCCCATGCTTTGTCGTCGGCGGCGCGTTTGGCCTGGACGCGATCGTTCTTGCCCGGGCCGATTGCACGCTGGCCCTGGGGCCGGGCACCTTGCCCCACGAACTGGCCCGGGTGGTCCTGTACGAACAACTCTACCGGGCAGCGGCCATCAATGCCGGCGCGCCCTATCACCACTAACACATCCAGGCGGTACCAGCTATGCCTCTGCCCCTTATTGATGCGAACTATCTGACCAAACTACGCCAGTATTTCGAATCCGGCGACTTGGCCTTTGACTTTGAAAACGCCGCCGAAGCCGACAAAGGCGAAATCCTGGATTTTCTGGAAGCGCTCATGGATCTGGCCGAGGTCGCCGACGCCACAGCCACCCGCCTCATCTTCAAGGACGCCTATATGGAAGCGGCCGAGGGCGTAAACAGCGACATATAGCGGGGTTTGCCGGCGACGGCATAGCTGCCCGTGGCCGCCACGGCAAACTCCGGCGGCGTTTCCGTTGCCGGCGTCGGCGAGCCGGTCATGGTCAAAACAGCCATGGGCCGGCGCACCAGCCCGCGGCAGATGCCCAGAAACTGGGGCCACGGGGCAAAGGCGCGGCTGATGCACAGAACAAAGGCCTCGGGCCGGGCAGCCAGAATCGGCGGCGCCGTGGCCTCCACCCGTCCCTCGGCCACGCTCATGCCGGCAAGGCCCAACCGGGCCACGGCCTCGCCCAGAAAAACGGAACGCTTTTGTCTGGCCTCAAGCAGGACATAGTCGCCGCGGTTCCAAAAAGCCCGCAAGGGGATGCCCGGCAAGCCGGCCCCGGCCCCGAAATCCAGCGTCAGCAGGGTCTGGCCCGCCATGGGCAGGATACCCGCCCCCGGCCCGGCAAGAAAATCGGCCACATGCCAGGAATCGGCCACCAGGGTTTCCAGGACGTCCTGCCACTGCGACGGCCCGACCAGATTGACTTTGCTGCTCCAGCGGCCAAGCAGCGCCAGATAGCCCGCGAGCAACCCGGCCTGCTCCGGAAGAAGCTCCCGGCCCAGCCGGGCCGCCTCACGCCGAACAGCCGGAGCGTCCGGTCCCGTTAGTCCTTGCCTCATCCGCTCCTCCCTGTCTAAATTGACCATTGCACATTTGAGCCCGTTGCTCTACCAATCGCGGCCGAAATGACGCGAAAAGCTCTAAGGAGACTCGAACGTGAGCGCAACCCAAAACCGTCTGGCTGTCCTTTTCCCCGGCCAGGGTTCCCAGGAAAAAGGCATGGGCCGTACCCTGGCCGAGACGTCGGCCGAAGCGGCCGAACTGTGGCTCCTGGCGGAAAAGGCTTCCGGCCTGCCGCTTCGGGAAATCTACTGGGAAGGCGATGAATCGGCCATGGCCGACACGCGCGCCTTGCAGCCGGCCATGACCGCCGTGACGCTCGGCCTGTGGTTTCATCTCAAATCGAAACTGTCCCCCATCGTGGGGTTTGCCGGCCACAGCTTGGGGGAATATGCCGCCCTGGCCGCTTCTGGAATGCTCGAAGTCCCGGCTGTTTTTGAACTGACCAGTCTTCGCGGCCGGCTCATGGCCGAGGCTGACGGCGGCGACGGCAAGATGGCCGCGGTGCTGAAGCTGTCCCTGGACGACATCGAGGATGTCGTGCGCACGGCGGCCGAGTCGAGCGGCCAGGTGCTCCTTATCGCCAACTACAACTCCCCGGGCCAGTTCGTGATCTCCGGCGCTGCCCCGGCCGTCGAGGCCGCCGGCGTCCTGGTCAAGGAGCGCAAGGGCCGGGCCGTGCCCCTGGCCGTCAGCGGCGCTTTTCACAGCCCGCTTATGGCCGAACCGGCTGCCGAACTGGAAAAAGTCCTTCGCCGCAGCGGGCTTCGCGCCCCGTCCGTGGCCCCGGTTTTTCACAACGTCACCGGTGCGCCCGAGCCCGATGAAGCCAAGGCCCTGGACCTCATGTGTCGGCAGATGACCTCCCAGGTGCGCTGGATCGACACCGTCGCCGCCTTGTGGCAGGCCGGAGCGCGCACCTATGTCGAGCTTGGTCCCAAAGGCGTCCTGACCAAGCTTTTGGCTGCCAACCTGAAGGCATTCGACGAACCCTATACCGCCCTGGCCGTGGCCTCGCCTGCCGACGCCGCCGCCCTGGAGATTTGATTCTATGCGCGCCACCGAGATTTTACGGGGGCTGCTCGAAAGCGCCCTGGCCAGCCATGGCATCCCCTGGCCGGCCAAGACCACCATCGAACCGCCCCGGGACAAGGCCCATGGCGATCTGGCCACCAACGTGGCCATGATGGCGTCCAAGGCCGCCAAGAAGCCGCCTCGCGAACTGGCCGAGATCCTGCGTCAGGCCCTCGCTGCCGATCCCCTGCTGGCCGAGGTCGGCGTGGCCGGTCCGGGTTTTCTCAATGTGACCTTCGCCCCGGCCGTCTGGCAGGAAACCGTCCTGGACATCATCCGCGCCGCAGCCGGCTACGGCCTGCTGACCATCGGCCAGGGCGTCAAGATCCAGGTGGAATTCGTCTCGGCCAACCCCACCGGACCGCTCCATATCGGCCACGGACGGGGCGCGGCCGTAGGCGATTGTCTGGCCCGGGTGCTGCGGGCCGCCGGCTTCACCGTCGAGACCGAGTACTACATCAACGACGCCGGCCGGCAGATGCGCATCCTTGGCCAGTCGATCCTCTACCGCTGCCGGGAACTGCTGGGTGAAACGGTCGCCGAGCCTGAAGATTACTACCGGGGCGACTACATCAAGGATCTGGCCCGGGAGCTAGTCGCCGCCCATGGCCGCACCCTGTTGACCATGCCTGAAGACGAGGCCGCCGACCTGTGCCGCCTGCACGGCGAACGGGAGATCCTGGCCGGCATCAAAAAGGATCTGGAGGATTTCCGGGTCCACCATGATGTCTGGTTCCCGGAATCGAATTTGCTTAAGGCCGGAGCCGTCGAGGCCACCTTTGCCGAGTTGCGCGACAAAAAGCTGGCCTTTGACCAGGATGGGGCCTTCTGGTTCGCCACCACCGCCTTTGGCGACGACAAGGACCGGGTGCTGGTCAAATCCGGCGGGGAACTGACCTATTTCGCTTCGGACATCGCATATCACGCCGACAAATTCCGCCGGGGTTTTGATGTGGTGGTGGACATCTGGGGGGCCGACCACCATGGCTACGTGCCGCGCATGAAGGCCTGCGTGGCCGCATTGGGCCGCGATCCCGAAGCAAGCCTCAAGGTCATTCTGGTCCAGCTCGTCAACCTCCTCAAAGGCGGCGAACAGATCGCCATGTCCACCCGGGCCGGCAAGTTCGAGACCCTGGCCGATGTGGTGGCCGAAGTCGGGGCCGATGCCGCCCGCTTCATGTTCCTGTCGCGCAAATCAGACAGCCACCTGGATTTCGACCTTGACGCCGTCAAGGAAAAGTCCATGGATAACCCGGTCTACTACGTTCAGTATGCCCATGCCCGGGTGCGCTCGCTTTTTGCCAAGGCGGCCGAGCGCGGGCTGACTGTGCCGCAGGCCAGTCCCGAACTGCTGTCGTGCCTGACCACCACCGAGGATATTGAACTGTTAAAGCTCCTTGAACAATACCCGGATACCGTGGCTGCTGCCGCCCGGTCCTTCTCGCCGCATCTGGTGAGCTTTTACCTGCGCGATCTGGCGGCCCGGCTGCACCGCTACTACACCATAAATCCGGTACTGACTGCCGGCGATGAAGGGCTCGCTGCGGCCCGGCTGCGCCTGCTTGAGGCCGTGGCCCAGGTGGTGCGAAACGGCCTTGACCTGCTTGGCGTCTGTGCCCCGGACACCATGTAACCGTCTTGACATCGCCTCGCGTTTAGCCCTTTTCTCTCGGCGAGGAACTGTGCCTATGAAGCTTTTGAGCAGACTGAACGTGTCCCGCGACAACGGCGGACCACGCAAGTTCACCTTCGAAATCAGCATGTCCGGCGTCATATCCGTCGGCATTGTGGTGGTTCTTGGCATGTGCTGGGTGTTTATTCTCGGCATCCTGGTCGGCCGGGGCTACCGGCCCGAGGCGGCCGTGCCGCAGATCGCCCAGATGATGCCGACCACCGAGGCCAAAATGCCGGACAATACTACGCCCCAGGCTCCGCCCTCGGTCCTTAAACCCGAAGACCTCCAGTTTATGGAGGAAGTCCACAACCAGCCGGGCGCCGAGGCGGCCGACGCACCAGTCAAGACTCCGGCTGAAACCAAAAAACAGGCGGTGGCGCAAAAGCCCCACGACCAGACCGAGGTGCGCCCGGCGCCCGGGGCGGCTGCGGCCGTGTCCCCGACCCGGCAGGCGTCCAAAACCGCCGCCGAGGACGCCAAAACAGCGGCCAAAGTCGATCCCAAGACACCCTTCGACAAGAAAGCGCCGCAGCGCTATACTGCCACCTATCAGGTTGCCTCGTTCCCAGGCCGGGAACAGGCGCAAACCCAGGTCAAGGCCTTGGCCAAAAAGGGCCTGACGGCCACCGTGGTCGAGGGAAAATCCGGCAACTCCCCGGTTTTCCGGGTCAATATCCAGTTCAAGGGGTCTGAGGCGGAAATAGCCGCAGCCCTCAAACAGACCGGCGAAAAAGGCCCTATACTTCTCGGCAAAAAACCCTTATGAGGATTGCCCGCTTTCGCGGCAAATCTGAGTGCATAAAGAGGACTGCCCATGCTTCCAGGCTCTTCCGTTCCCACCAAGGCGTTTTTCACCAAGGGCGTCGGCCGCCACAAAAACAAGCTGCAGTCTTTCGAGCTGGCGCTTCGTGAGGCTGGCATTGAAAAGCTGAACTTGGTTTACGTGTCGAGCATTTACCCGCCCCATTGCCAGTTGCTCACCCCGGAAGAGGGCGTCAAGCTGCTTAGCCCCGGGCAGATCACCTTCTGCGTCATGGCGCGTAATGCTACCGACGAAAAAAACCGCCTTGTCGGCTCTGCCGTGGGCATGGCCTTTCCAGCGGACAAGTCGAACTACGGCTATATCTCCGAGCACACCGGCTTTGGCTCTGAAGAGCAGGAGATCGGCGACTTTGCCGAGGATCTGGCCTCCACCATGCTGGCCACCACCCTTGGCATCGACTTTGATCCCGAGACGGCCTACGACGAACGTCGCCAGACCTACCTTATGAGCGGCAAAATCATCGACTCCGCCTCCATGCCCTGCGTCACCACCGGTGAAACGGGTATGTGGACCACGACCATTTCGGCGGTGGTGTTCATCCCTTAGCCCGTATGGGATTTCCCTGGGCATTCCTTGCTTGGCCGGCAGCCGCGCCCATCCGGAGACTCCGGTGATGGACGCGGCTGCTCGCGCTAGGCTGATTCAGACCCGGCTTCGGTCGCTGTACCCTGCCCCCGAGCCGGCCCTTGTCCATCGCAACGCCTACGAACTTCTTGTGGCCACCGTGCTTGCCGCCCAGTGCACCGACGCCCGGGTCAACACGGTCACGCCCGAATTTTTCCGGCGCTGGCCTGATCCGACGACCCTGGCCCAGGCCGCGATCGCCGAAGTCGAAATGGTCGTCCACTCCACCGGTTTTTTCCGACAAAAAGCCAAGAACCTTGTGGCCGCCGCCAACCTCCTGGTCACCCGACACGGCGGCGACATCCCGGCCAGCATGGCCGAACTCACCGCCCTGCCCGGAGTCGCCCGCAAGACCGCCAACATCGTGTTGTCCAATGCCCTGGGCATACACGAAGGCATTGCCGTTGATACCCACGTGCGCCGTCTGGCTTACCGTATGGGCTTGACGACATCGGAAAACCCGGTCATCATTGAAAAAGATTTGATGCCGCTGTTTGCGCGGGACAGTTATGGAGAGATCAACCATCTGCTCGTCCTTTTTGGACGCGATGTGTGCAAAGCCCGCTCCCCCCGCTGCCACAGCTGCGTCCTGGATGATATCTGCCCCAAGATCGGGGTTTGACCGCCATATGCCCATGCGACGACGCCCGAGACATTCCTCCTGCCGATCCGGCGTCGGTCCACCCCGAGGCCCTGTATGCCAGCCATGACCCCTGCTCCCGCTGCCTCGCGCAGCGACCGTCTTGTCCTTATTGCCGTGTTCCTGGTTTCCGGAGCATCGGCGCTTCTTTTCGAAACCTTGTGGCTGCATCTGGCCGGGCTGACCTTTGGCGTCAGCATCCATGCCAGTGCCCTGGTGCTGTCAAGCTTCATGGGTGGACTGGCCCTTGGCAATGCGCTGATCTCCCGGTTTGGGCGCGACGTCACCGATCCGGTCCGCTTTTACGCGGCCATGGAACTGCTGGTCGGCCTGTGGGGCGCGCTGCTCGTCGTTTGCTTCCCCATGCTCTCGGTCTGGCTTGGGGCCATGCTCCATCCGGCCCTGGAGACGCCGCCGCTGCTCAACGCCCTGCGCTTTGCCTTCTCCTTCCTGCTCTTTCTGCTGCCGGCTACGGCCATGGGCGTGACCTTGCCCCTTCTGGTCAAAGCCCTGGCCCGCCGTCCCGGCGAATTCGGCAAGGCCCTTGGACGCCTCTACGGCGTCAACACACTGGGGGCCTGTCTTGGGGCGCTGCTCGGCGAGGCCGTGCTCATTGCGCCGCTTGGCCTGGTCGGCACCGGACTGTTTGCGGCCGGCCTCAATGTGCTGGCGGCGGTCGGCGCCTTGACCATTGCCGCGCGCTTTCGGGACGAACCGATCCGCGAGGATGCTCCAGCCATTCCCGTTCCCGCGCCGCTCACCGGCCGGGCCAGACGGCTCCTGCTCGCCGGATTCCTGGCCGGCGGCTGTTTCCTGGCTCTGGAAGTGGCCTGGACCCGGTTTTTACAACTCTTTGTGCGCTCAACCAGTCTGGCCTTTGCCGTCATGCTGTCGGTGATTTTGGCCGGGATCGGCCTGGGCGGCATGTTCGCCGGCTGGTGGCTGCGCCGGGAGGCGGACGGACGGCGCATTACCGCCCCCCTGACCTTGTTGGTGGCGGCGGCGGCACTGGCCTCATTCCGGCTCTTTGAAGCGATTTCAGGAGTGTCCATCGCCGATTATCAGGCCCTGGACTGGCGCTATGTGGCCCTGCTCTCGGTTACGCTCATGTTTCCGGCCGCCTTTTTCTCAGGCATCCTCTTTACGACCCTGGCCGAAGCCTTTCACCGCGAAGTGGGCGATCGGGCCCGTTCCGCCGGGCTGGTGGCCATGGCCAACACCCTGGGAGCCATGGCCGGGCCGCTTTTGGCCGGTTTTGTGCTGATCCCGGCCATCGGCATGGAGAAATCGCTGTTTCTCCTGTGCCTGCTCTACCTCCTGCCGGCCGTGTTGTGTGCCGGCGACACGCCGCCCTGGCCCTCATTCCGAACCAACCGTTTCCTTCAAGGAGCGGCAGCCGCTTTCGCCTTGTTCCTGGCCCTTTTTCCCTTTGGCTCCATGCGGGATTACCTGAACCGGGCCTGCCTGGACTTCCTCAAGGACGGCGAAACACTGGTCAAAACCGTTGAGGGCGTGGCCGGCACACTGCAGTACTTGCGCAAGGATTATCTCGGCCAGCCGCTGTATTACCGGCTGGTCACCGACGGCTATTCGATGTCTTCCACGGACCGTAGCGCGCGGCGTTATATGAAACTCTTCGGATATTTTCCCGAAGCCGTGCTGCCCAATCCCAAATCCGCGCTGCTCATCTGTTTCGGCACCGGCTCGACCGCCTCGGCCCTGGTCGAGGACAAGCGCCTGGAGCATATCGACATCGTGGACATTTCCCGCGACGTCCTGGCCGGCAGCAAGGTGGTCTATCCCCAGCCCGGCGCCAATCCCCTGGACGATCCCCGCGTCTCGGCCCATGTCGAGGACGGCCGATTCTACCTGCTGGCGACGCGCAAGAAATTCGACATCATTACCGCCGAACCGCCGCCGCCCATGATGGCCGGGGTGGTCAACCTCTACTCCCGCGAATACTTCGCCCTCATGCGGGATCGCTTAAACGACGGCGGCATGGTCACCTACTGGCTGCCGGTCTTCGAGCTGTCCCCTGGCGACGCCAAGGCCATTCTCAAGGCGTTTAGCGAGGTCTTCGAACATACGTCCCTGTGGATGGGCGACAACTTCAACTGGATGATGGTGGGGGTCAAAAACCCCAAAGGCCCCAAGCCGGCGGTTGACTTCCCGACCCTGTGGACGGCTGGTCCCACTGCCGACGGCCTGCGCCAGATCGCTCTTGAAAAACCGGCCCAGCTTGGCGCGCTTTTCATGCTCGACGGAAAAGCCCTGGCCGACTACCTCGGCGACGCCAAACCGCTGACCGACAACTATCCCAAACGCCTGACCGGCTACCCGGAAAATCCGCAAGTCCAGCAGCGCGACGTCGCCACCCACTACACCCTCATGGACGCACTGGCCTCGCGTGACCGCTTTGCCCAGTCGGCCGAAGCCGACCTGCTGTTGCCGCCGCCGGTCAAGGCCGAGGCAGACGCCTGGTTCGAGACCCAGCAGATCATGAACGTCTTCCTCAACAATATGATCCCGCCGCCGCCGCCGCTGCCTGCCGTCAACTATGTGCTCTCGGGAACGGATTTGACCGTGTTGCCCCTTTGGCTCATGAAATCCGACCCCAAAAAGGTCGAAATCGTGGAAAAGGCGCTGGCCGCCGGGATGCCGCCATCGGCCGAGACCGAGTTCCAACTTGGGGTCAAGGCCCTGGGCGATCGCAACTATCTGCGAGCCGAAGTCAAATTCAAGCGCGCCCAGGAGCTGGGCTACCCGAGCAATCTCGCTCCGGCCCGGGTCTACACCCTGTGCATGGCCGGGATGCTCTCCCAGGCCGAAGATCTGGCCCGGGTCGCCTTCAACGGGGCGCAAGCCAGCCCTTCGGCCCGGACCTACATGGAATGGCTGGCCAAGACATTTGGCTTTACCAGCCCGTTTTGAGGTTGCCATCAGTGCCACCTATTCCTTGACCACCTTGGCATCACATCTATCGATTTGACCTGGGTATGGGCTTGTCGTCTACCGTAGGGCAAATTGAAAGGAGTGCTTGCCATGGATAAATCCCTTGACTGCCGGGGCCTCGCCTGCCCCGGTCCGGTCCTTCGCTGCAAGGAATGCGTCGAAAAAGACAGCCCGGCGACGCTGACCGTGACCGTCGATAATGAAGCGGCCCGGGAAAATGTCGCCCGATTCCTCGGGATGCGCGGCTACAACGTCACCATCGCCGAGGCCCCGGACGGCCTGTCCATACTGACAGCTGTTGCCGGGGGAACTGTCCCGGACACGGCCTCCGCACCCTCGGTCAACCCGTTCGAATGCGGCTGCAAAACCGTGGCCTTTATTACCGCCGACACCATCGGCCGGGGCGACGAGACCCTTGGTTCCAGACTCATGGTCAACTTTCTGGGCACTCTGCCGGAAATGGGTGATCGCCTGTGGCGTATTGTCCTGGTCAACGGCGGCGTCCGTTTGGCCGTAACCGGCAGTCCGGCCCTGGACAAACTCAAGGCGCTGTCTGATGCCGGAGTGTCGATTCTCGTCTGTGGCACCTGCCTGGACTTTTACGGCATTTTGGACAAGAAAGAGGTTGGCCAGACGACCAACATGCTCGATGTGGTCACAAGCCTCGATGTAGCAGACAAGATTATCCAAATTTAACAACAGGCTCTTTGCATACGGGCTGTTGTCGTTCAAGCGGCCCGTTGTCCATCTTTCGGGGCGCAGCCCGACCCTTCAGGTCGCCCCACGACCGAAGCAGTTTTCAGGAATCAGCAATGCCGGACGAAACGCCCTCCACCTTTTTTTTACCAGCCGAGCGTCTCGACCCCCAAAGCATCGAACGCATCTCCAGGAAAATCGCCCGATCCCCTTCGGCCGTCACCCTGTCGCTCATGCCAATGGCCATCCTCATCATCAATGACACCCGCCAGATCGTCTATGCCAATGCCCGCTTCGTTTCCCTGGCCAACATGACCGATGAAAACGAGGTCATCGGCCTTCGCATCGGCGAGGCCCTGGGCTGTGAACACGCTGACGATATGCCTGGAGGCTGCGGCACCACGCGGTTTTGCCAATACTGCGGCGCAGCCCAGGCCATCGTAAAAAGCCTGGGGGGCGACCGTGGAACGCAGGAATGTTCCATCAACCGTACCACCAGCACCACCCTTGAAGCGCTCAATCTGCAAGTGTGGGCCGCGCCCATGGTCATCGAAGGCCATCAGCTCATCATCAATTCCATTCTCGACATCGCCCATGAAAAAGCCCTGCGTGGCTTTGAACGCATCTTTTTCCACGATATCATCAATGCCGTCACCGGCATCAAAGGGATCCACGACATTATGGCCCTGGACCTGCCTGCGGACTATACCGCCGAGCTGGATTTGCTGCGGCGGGCCATCGACGACATCCAGGATATCGTTGAGACCCAGCGCGATTTCCTGGCCGTGGAGACCAGGGAATACCGGGAATCCTTTTCCTGGATACAAACCCATGAAGTCCTGACCTATCTTGCGGCCTATTGCCAGGCATTCAATCATAGCGGCAAACGACGTCTGGTCGTTGCTCCCGAGACGGCGGCCAGGACTTTTTTCTCAGACGCCCGCATCATCAACCGCATCATGGTCAACATGATCAAAAATGCGCTGGAAGCCGCGGCTCCGGGTGAATGCGTGACCGTAGGCTGCGACGCCATCGAGGGGACCATCGTTTTTTGGGTGCACAACCCGGCTGCATTGTCCGAGGAAACCCGAATGCGCATTTTTGAAAAAGGCTATTCCACCAAAGGCGAAGGGCGAGGATTTGGCACCTACAGCATGCGTCTTTTCGCCCGGCAATGCCTGGGAGCGGACGTGACCTTCACATCCTCCGGCAACACCGGCACACGCTTTGAACTTGTGGTTCCGGTGTAATGTATGAGCGCCTCAGCTTCTCTCTTGCGCATCAACAAGGCCCTGGCTGCCGCCGGGGTTTGTTCCCGCCGCCATGCCGACGATCTCGTTGCCGCTGGTCGGGTCACGGTCAACGGGACCACCGTCACCGAGCAAGGATTGAAGATCGATCCCGCCCGAGACAGCCTGGCTGTGGACGGCGTTGCCGTAGTCCTGGCCGCGACCGACGCCGCGCCGCTGACCGTCATGCACCACAAGAAAGCCGGCGTGGTGACCACAGCCAACGACCCCGATGGCCGGCCAACGGTTTTTGACCATCTGCCAGAACCCTGGCGCGACCGACGGCTTTTTTCCGTGGGCCGGCTTGACTACTATTCCGAAGGCCTGCTCCTGCTGACCACCGACGGCGAACTGGCCTTCCGGCTGGCCCATCCCCGTTGGCACGTACCCAAACGCTATCAGGTGGCGGTACGCGGTCGGGTGACGCCCCAGGCCCTGGACGTCATGCGCAACGGGATGCGTCTGGCCGAAGGGGAGTTGCTCGCCCCGGTGCGGACCGAATTGGTCGGTCGCCCGTCCGACGACCGTTTTGTCCTGGAAATGGAGCTGACCCAAGGAATCAACCGGCAGATCCGACGCATGTGCCGCGACCTTGGGCTCACTGTCCTTACCCTGGTGCGCATTGCCCAGGGGCCGCTTATTCTCGGTGATCTGCCGCCCGGCCAATACCGGCTGCTGACCCCCAACGAAACCGCCGCCCTGAACCGAGCCGTGGAGCTGGACCCCCAGGCCCCGCCCCAAAAGCCAGGCTTCCCCCCGGCCCGTTCGTCCGGGGAAACCGCCCCGCCCCGGCCCCACCAGCGCTAAGCCTAAGCTGCCTGCGGCCATCCGATCCGACGCCGGACAGGGGTTCCCAACCGACAATGCCACAGCACCAGGCCGATTCCGCCTGGGACTACTCGATCACCCGCCGGACATGGGACAGACAGTCCCGGTACCAGCCTGCATAGCGTCGCACGGCCACACCGGTCTTGTGGGAATCAATCAGCTGCCCGTCGCCCAGCCACACGGCCACATGGGAGACCCGCGAACCATCGCGGCTGGTGATAAAAAGCAGATCACCCACTTTCCAGGGTTCATCAGGGACCAGCCGCCGGCCCGGAGCCTTGGGACCATCGGCCTGGGCGGTGATGGCCGAGGTGAAGCGCAGCCCCAGGGCGTAGTTGTAGACCCAGGAGGTGAAGTTGGAGCAGTCCAGCCCCGCCCCCTCGCCCGGCGGGTCGTAGGCCGGGATGTGGTGGTGGCGATAGGCCAGCCCGCTATACCGGCGGGCAACGGCGGCCACCCGCGCCCGCTTCCAGGCCAGGGCATCATACCCGGCCGGGACGGCCACTGGCGGATAGGCGGCCGACTTTGGTCCCCAACTGCCCAGGCCGGAATTGCCGTACCACGCCTCTGGCGGCAGGGGCGACTGGGGCAGACGGTCACGTTCCGGGAAATCAGCGGTCACCGCCTCCTGGGGAATGGCCGATGCGGCCCGGGACGACATCGGGGCGGCATGGCCGATCAACAGGAACATACCCGTCAGCAGCGCCAGGGTCCGGCAGAAAGTCAGACTGGTTTTCTCCATGTCCCGTCATGGCATGGCCAGGCCGGGCAGGCAAGCCGTACCAAGGCAAACGCCCGCACCAGCCAAAGCCGGATGCGGGCGTTTGCCTCGGTCGCGGATCAGGACGCGGCAGCGGGGGAAGCCTGGGGCGCGCCCGACCGGGCCAACTGCCGGATCAGTTCCAGCCCAAGCGGCGTGGGCCGCCCTTCCACCCGACGGTACTCCCGACAGTCCGGGGTCCGCACCAGCAGGCCCGAGTCGCAGAGCTGGCGACGCAGCAAAGCCGGGTCGCCGAAACTGTGCTGCGCATTTAAGGACTCGTTGACCTCACGCTCATTGAGGATGCGCCGCCCGGGAATCCGCGACCACAGGAGCCACAGGCACGGCTGCTGCTCGCTGTGCTTGGCCGGCCAACGGATGAGCCGACCGGCTTGGTCGAAGTGGCGCAGAAGGCGTTTGACGCGCACGAAATCAACCGGCGCCTGCAACGGCGGCGGCATGGTCGGGAGTTGGGCCAGCTGTTCGCGGGCCTTGGCATTGGCCCGGAAGTGCTGGAAATTGCGGCATCCGGCCGATTTGGCCAGAATGTTGAGCAGTTCCACATGCCCCGGCGTCTCCTCGGACGCGACCAGACGAGCGCGCAAGGACTTGGCCAGAGTGGCTATGTCATCTACCTGAAAGGGAAAAGGCTCTCGTGACATCGCTTATCCTTCAAGCGTGCCTGTCCTTTGGAGGGATGTCGGTGGTCGCCGTCTTCCGACGCGGCACGGGATAAGGTGTCGGTGCGGAATGAAACAATGCGGCAGGTTTAGCACCCCTTTCGGGGCGGCGACGCCTGGGTGAACTGCCGACCGGTTTTGGGCTTATCCCAGGTTGTGTTTCTTGGCAACCGCCGGACGGCATAAAAACGCCGGGACTCGCGCGAGTCCCGGCGTTTTTTATGCCGTCAGCAGAGCGACAGCCTTGCCGTCACGCCAGCCACCGGAAAAACATGCTTTTTCAGGCGGCCGAGCTAAAACATGTCCTTTTCGGACTCGCTGATGGTCGCCTCGATGACATCCTGCAGTTCTTTGGGCAGGCCCATGATGTCCACGTTGAGAAAGCCGCGCACGATGGTGGAGGTGGCTTCCTCTTCGTCCATGCCCCTGGCCATGAGGTATTCGATCTCTTCCTGGGCGATCTTGCCGACAGCGGCTTCGTGGGACAACTCCACCCCGTCGACCGAGCCCAGCAGTTCCGGAATGGCATGAATAACGCCGCCGCCAAGGATGAGGCCCTTGCACTCCAGATGGCCCTTGGCCGGCACGGCATTGCCGCCGATAAATCCACGGGCGATGATGGTGCCGCCCGAGGCAATGGTGCGGGAGATGATCTCGCCCTTGGTATCGGGCGCATTGAGTTCGATGCGGCTGCCGGTGTCCACATAGGACCCCTTGGGCGCGACAATGACGGAATTAAAGCGGGCCACCGCCCCCTTGCCGTTGAGCCGGATGGCCGGATAGGACTGCAGATCCTTGACCGGCTTGAGCAGCACGTAATTATTGATAAAAACCCCGCCCTCATCCACCACGCCGCCGGTACGCGGCCGCACAACCGTGGACTCGGCCCAGTTGTGGATCATGGTGAAGGTGAGCTTGGCGTTCTTGCCGACAAAGATTTCGGTGATGCCGAGGTGGGCCGCGCCCTTGGAGCCATGGGCCACCGAGCAACCGGTGATGATGTGCAGCTCGGAATCGTCGGCCACAATAATGACGTTGTGGACGTTTTGACCGATCATGTCGCCTTTGAGAAACAGGCACGACTGCACCGGTTCGGCGATCTTGGCTCCTTGCTGGGTGCGGATGAAGTACCCGCCGTGCAGGTCGCCGGCCGCGGACCGGGTGAACTCATCCTTGTCCTTGTCCACCTGGGTCCAGAAATAGTCCGGCAGCCCGTCGTATTTGGCCAGGGCTTCCTTGATGTCCAGGACCTCGACGCCTTTTTGCAGGCTCTTGCAGTGGACCCGGCCGTGGTCCACCTGCAGATAGGTGCCGGCCCGTTCGCGTTCTTCGACATCAATGCCGGACATGAGCATTTCGGCCTTGTCCGCCGCATCCATGGTGCGCAGATCCGGAATTTCGCCAAGCGTCGAGCCGCTAAACCGGAAGGCGTTCAGATCAATCTTTTCCATGACAGGCTCCCGTTGGCTAGTTGAGGCAGCGCACGCATTCCTGGTAGCCGTACTGGCTGATGTGATCCAGGATGTTGCGGGGATTGGCCTCGCAGCACAGGTGGCCGTTGAAAAGCACCTGCCCCCGGTCGGCGTTTAAATACTCGAGAATATAGCCGGTGTGGGTGATGATCAGCCCGGAGACGGGACGCTTGAGCACCCGCTGCTGCTTCATGCTGGA
Organism: Desulfovibrio sp. TomC; assembly: GCF_000801335.2. Taxonomy (NCBI): domain Bacteria; kingdom Pseudomonadati; phylum Thermodesulfobacteriota; class Desulfovibrionia; order Desulfovibrionales; family Desulfovibrionaceae; genus Desulfovibrio; species Desulfovibrio sp. TomC. Next base: position 298,823 of record NZ_JSEH01000002.1, on the reverse strand, counting down.
ATTGGGCCGGGGTTCGATGCCGCCGGTCAGCACATCGCGCACGGTATGGCCGATGAGCTTCATGTTTTCCAGGTCGACGCCGGATTCCGGCTCGTCAAACAGCAGGAGATAGGGCTTTTGGGCCATAAGCTGGAGCAGTTCCGAGCGCTTGATCTCGCCGCCGGAAAAGCCGGCATTGACATCGCGCTCCAAAAACTCGTCCATATTGACCTTTCGGGCCAGGGCGTCCACGTCGATTTCGGCGTCGCGGGCGCACATGCGCACCATCTGGCGGGTTTTGAGGCCATGGATGGTGGGCGGCCGCTGGAACGACATGCCAATACCCAGGCGCGCCCGCTCATAGATCGGGGCGTGGGTGATGTCATGGCCGCGAAACAGGATACGGCCCTTGGTTATTTCGTAGTTGCCAAAGCCCATGAGCGTCATGAGCAAGGTCGTCTTGCCCGAGCCGTTGGGACCAAAAAGAATGAAGGTTTCGTTGTCGGCGATATGCAGATTGATGCCGGCCAGGACTTGCCGGTCGCCGATTTTCACGTGCAAATCTTCGATGCGAAGCATGATTCCCTCGCTTTTTGCGCCCAATACGGGCGTTGCTCCGCCTGGGGTCTACGGAAAAACCCCGGCAAAGTCCACTCACCCGGTCGGAAAGGTCCGCAGAAAACGCGGCTGACGTCAGTGACTGTCGTAACTGCGGATAATCGAGGCCAGCTCGTCGCAGTCATAGGGCTTGGCGAGGTAGTGGCGAACGTCAGAATGTTTAAAAAAATCCATGTGTTGCCTGACGCCGTAACCCGTAACGACCACGATGGGGATACGGCTGACAGCGGTGTCGGCGGCTCTGATCCGGCCAATCAGCTCCCGTCCGTCAAGTTCAGGCAGACGCATATCAAGGAGGACAAGGTCGAAGGTTTCCTGGACAACGGCTTCCAGGGCTAATTTTCCGTCGGCAACGGCGGTGATGCAGTGGCCTTCGTCTTCCAGCGTCTGGCGGGCCAGGGTGGCATGGTTGACGTCATCTTCGGCAAGCAGAATGCGCAGCATAAATGCTGGTCCTCCCTCCTGCCCGGCAAGCAGGAATCATGCCTTATACCACGTCTCCTAACACGTTGAAAACAGAAATATTCTTTTTCACTCTCAGAATTTTGCGGCTCTTGAATGTCCTGCTTTACAGTAAAACAGGAAATGCAATCAACTGCTGCCAGCCGGAACTCGGGCACCCGGGGCACGTCCTGGCCGCGTTCTGGCCCCGGTGGCAAAGTTGTAGACCATAGGCGCGAATCTGGAAAGCAGTTCCGCCAAGAGCCACAGGCCGACAATGGTGGTCAGGCCGCTGCCCAAATAAAAAACAATCTGCTGGACATTGCCAACCGGTCGCCAGACGGCAAGCAAGCGCGTCTGCAACATGGAAATGGTCGGCTCGTGAGCCAGATAAACAAAAAAACTGTGTCGACCCATGCGCGCAAGCACCTTGCTGTCGCGGATGCAGGCAATGGCCGAGAACCTCCAAAAGGCAATGATGCCGAAGACAAGATTGGCTTTGAACAGAAACTGGCGCACAGCTTCGTCAGTCAGGCCCAGTGAGGAAGAGCAGATCAGAACGATGGTCAGCAGGCAAAAGATCCAGGTCCCGGCTCGCTGCCACCAGCTGACCCCGGCCAGGGGCAGGCGGCACCGGGCCAGATAGCCGCCAAGATAAAAGGCGAACATGTCGCCGCCGTAGGAATACGGCCCTTCCGACAGGCCGGTCCAGAGGCAAAAAAACGTCACCAGACCAACACCGGGAGCTTCCTTGAAAAAGACCAGGAAGATCGGCGACACAAGAAAAACCACAAGGAGATCGCGCAAAAACCAGAGGGGATAGTTGATCGGCGTGGTGCCCAGACCGAGGGTCTTGGCGACAAGTCCCTCGCTGAGGACGAAGTTCCATGACCCCAGCATCTCAATACTGCCGACGCAGTAAAACCAGGCAACCAAGCCGACATTGAACAGAATGTAGGGCACGAGCACCGAAGCGAATTTCTTTTGCAGCATTTCGCCGTAGGCAGCCAATGACAATTCGAACTTGCGCAAAAACAAGAAGCCCGAGATGGTGAAAAACAGCGGCACAGCCACAAAATCCACATGGCCGTTTAAGATGTCGAGCATGATCGCCGCGCCCGGGGCGGTTTCGCCTGCGATGCGCACGGTGATGCCGCGTGCGCCGTGGGCCAAGACAATCAGGCCGATGAGGATGATACGCAACACATCAATGCGTTTGGAAACGTCGCGATCAAGGGGTTCACGGGCCGGCCCGAGTCTCCAGGCCGGTTTGACGGTTTCGGTCACGAGGGGAACTCCTGGGATGGGACCGGGGTTGCCTGACCACCAGGACCGCAGCCCAAACGGCGCGGTATCCCGGGTGGGAAACGGCAGAGCACGAGCCGGGCAGTCCACCTCCCGGCGCGTTCACCGGCTTTCGTTAAAAGCCGCACACAACCATAGCCGCCGGATGCCCCAAGGGTCCTTGGGCACAGGGGGCGGCCAACCGGGTGTGCCACGCAACACGTCATGAATCAATGGGCGTAGGCGAGCATTTTTTTGAGGCGGGCCGGGGTGACGGCATAGCCCTCCTCCCGCAGAATGGTCACGAAACTGTCAATGATGCACTGGGTTGCAAACTCTTTTTTGGTAATGCTTGCTGAATGCATGATCTCGCGCAAGACGAGGTCGATCATATAGACGCAGTGGGCAATGTCCTTGATGTCCTTGTCAGCCATAATGTCTCTTCATCCTATCGCCAGCCCGACCATGCGCCCGGTGACAACGTCGCCAAACCGTCTGGGAGACGTTGCAGCCGTCTTCTCGCCCACTTTTTTACAAGGGAAACAAGATCTCGCTGTTCGGAAACAACAATCAGAGTGAGACGGCAACACCCGGACCGGTCACAAGCTTTTTAAAATCCGCTCCGTCCACAACACCCTGGCGGTAGGCAATAGCCACATAATCCCGGCGGATGCGGTCGATAAGACGCTCCATGTCCTCAACCAGGAGCCGGGCTTCCTCGCCGGCCTCTTCCCGAACCAGGGCTTCCAGGGCCGCCATCCGGGCCTCAAGTTCTTTCATATGAACGGCCAGTTCCCCGTCGACGTCCTGGACATTGACCAGATCATCGATCCTCGACTGCACCAGTTCCGGCAAATGCGCCTTGCAATCTTCCATGTCCTCCCCCCTGGCCGCCGGCAAAAGCGACCGGTCGCGCCCGGACCTGCGCCGGGCGGGTTTGGCACGATGCAGCAAGCTCTATACCCCAACCCTGGAACGCTGTAAAATCTGTTCGCCAAGTATCGGGGTCAATGTGCCGCAATGATCTGCAAATCTTCGGCAATGGTTTTCCCGGCGGCCAGTCCCCCGACCCAGGCTTTGGGCAGTCCGGCCATGCCGACAGCCGCGCCGACAACCATGCCGGCCAACAGCCCCCGGGCTGCGCTGTCGCCGCCGGCCATGACGTTTTGGGTCAGGCAGGAAGCCAGATCACGGGGGTATCTGGCAATGAGATGAATCACACCGGGCATGGCCTCGTCGATGTGGCAGGTCTGGCCAAAGCCGGCAATGGCTTCCACCGTCTCCTGACCGGCCGAGGCCAGTCCCAGGCGCAGCCACTGGCTGATGGGGGCGCTGGCGTATCCGGCCTCGGCCGCCAGTTCCAGAGCAGCTACCGGAGTTTTGCCGCCAAGGACAGCCCAGGCGGTGCGGGCAAAAAATTCAGCGGCTTCAATGACCCGGGCATGATTGTGGGTCATTTTGGTCTGCCCTCGGGACGCTTCCACCAGGGCGATCAAGTCGCCGTGCAACGCGAAAACCAATGGCGCAACCCGGGCCGCCCCGGCCAGATCACTGGAATTGGAGCCGGAATTGGCTGGTCCTTCGCCGAAGTTGAATATGTTGAGCGTCATGCGGGTAGCGCCATCGACGTAGCCGTCGTAGGTCGCAAAAAGCTGCTGCCAGCGGGCGGCGAAATCATCCAGGTCAAAGCAGCCCCGGGCGGCCAGGGAGTCGAGCAACACCAAAGTCTGATCCCCGTAATGGGTCAGCTCGCCGGCTTTTTTCCCGGCATGCAAGCTGTCTTCGGGCGGGTCGATATACCCGGTCACCGACCCAAATCGCTGGGCCAAGGCTGTCGTGTCATATTCCCAATGTGGCCCAAGCGCCAATGCGTCGCCGATAAATGAGCCCAGAACCATGGCTTTTGCCGAATCAGACATATCGCCTCCAGAGTTCGCGCGCCAATCTACCGGAGAACTAGGAAATAACCAAGCCTCGAACGGAGGCCGAACCTCGGTGCGCCCCGGCCGTCTTCACTGGGCAGGATTGTCATCCAGATCCACAATGCCCAGGCGCACAGCATAATGCACCAGTTCGGCCAGATTGGTCAGGCCGAGTTTGCCGAAAATATTGCCCCGATGATTTTCCACGGTTTTTTTGGATACAAACAGCTCTGCAGCGATGGCCGATGGAGTTCTGCCCTCGGCCAACAGGCGCAGTATCTGCTGTTCGCGCCGGGTAAGCCCCTCATAGGCCGGGTCACGGGGCTGGGGCCGACGGGCTGCGTATTCGTCCAGGCGCATGAGCACCTGCGGCGTAATAGTCGCGTCAAGGTAGCGTTCGCCGCGCATCACCGCGTCGATGCCGGCCAACAGACTTGATGCTGCCGAATCTTTGACAACATACCCCATGGCCCCGGTCCGGAAGCATTCGGCCACGAGATCAAGGCGGACGTGCATGGTGACGACAAGCACTCTCGGACGCGGATGCACCCCTTCCAGTCGACTCAAAACCTCGACGCCGCTGCCCTGCCCCAGCCCGATATCAAGGAGCAGCACATCCGGCGCCAATTCCCGGACGGCCGTTACAGCCGAAGCCACGTCAGACGCCTCCCCAACCACGGCATACCGGGCATGGCCGACCAAAAGCGCCGTCAGTCCCTGGCGCATCAGCCCATGATCGTCGACAATGAGAATCCTGACGCTGTCGCTCATGCTCCCCCCAGGCCAAGCGGTATCTCGGCCTTGATCCGCACCCCCTGCCCCGGCCGCGACCGGATGCGCAACCTGCCGCCGAGCAGGCGCACCCGCTCCCCCATGCTCCAAAGGCCCATGCGCTTTTGTCCCAGCGCCTCGGCCAGTCGAACCTCGGGTTCAAAGCCCATGCCGTCATCGTCAACACGCAGCAGCAGCAGGGGATGGGACGCAATCAGACGAACGACAATCCGGGAACAGCGGCTGTGGCGGCAGGCATTAGCCAGGGCCTCCTGAAGCACACGATACAGGTTCAGCCCGGTTTCAAAATCGACCCGTGCCACCTCCAGCCCGTCGGCGGAAAATTCCACGACCAAGCCGGTGCGGACAGCGGTTTCGCGGCAGAGGTTCGAGGCGGCCTCAGCCAGCCCCAGACGGTCAAGGGCCGGGGGGAGCAGGTCGCTGGCCAGATTGCGCAGGGAGGCAATGGCCGCCCCCAGGCGAGCGGAACTCTCCTGAATCGCGTCCCGGCAGTCCGAGCCCGGATTCACGCCCGCCTCCGGCACAACAGCCAGCCGATCCAGGGATAGGCGGACCAGGGACAGATTCTGGGCCACATCGTCATGGAGTTCCCGAGCGATGCGCTGGCGCTCGGTTTCCTGGGCTCTGATAAGTTCCCGGGAGAGGCGGAGCACCTGTTCCTCGGCTTTGCGGGCCTCGATGATGCGCCCAAGATGGTCGGCCACTGCGTCGAGAAGATGGCGTTCCTCGCGCAGAAACGGTCCCTCGTCGGCCTCGGCGCACTTGTCCAGATACCCCACCTCGATACGCCCGACAGATTCGCCCTGAATACGGATGGGGCTTTCCTGGCGGGCAACGGGTCGACGCCAGTTGGCTGTAGCCCGGTTGCGCCCGCCAATGGTCACCCGCACGCAGGTCACGGCCGGATACTGCCAGGCCCTGGCGGCCACGCTGCATGCCCCGGCCAGGATGTCGTCCAGGGCGGTATCCTGGCGCTGAGACAGGCGCGTGATCTCGTAGAGACAATCGAGTTCCTTGATGCGTTCACAAAGCGCCGCCACGGTTTTGGCGTGTTCGGCTTCGCGTACGACGGCAAGGGGATCGGGGGGTGCAGGAGCGTTCATGCTGGTGTCGAATTTGGCGGTAAGGGCACCTGAAGATGTCGGACCAATAGCCTTTTCCCAGGCCCTTGTCAGCCCTGGCCGCACCAGGCCGCCCGCCCCCCGGGATTTCGGGAGACGATCCCAAAATCCCGGGAGGATATCCCGGATTATCTCAGGAGCCGGCCTGATTGCACCACGCCCGCCCCGTCGTAGGATGTCCCGTATTCCGGCCCGCCTGGAGCCGGAGGGAGGTCGTTTATGTCGCAGCCTGAAACAGTTGTCCCCGGAATCGATGCCGCCGGGTTAACCAATGGGCGTCCCGGCTTCCTGGCCGGGACGCAATGCCGCTTCACGCCGTCCGGCACACCCGGATTGTTTGTCCGCCCGCTTGGCCCCGACCGCTGGTACGTTGCGGCGAGCATACCGGATGCCAATCCGGACCTGGACGTCTATCTGTCTCCGGCCGAAGGCAGCACGATTTGGGCCGTTCGCTGGCCGGAGCGCTGCGCCATCCGCATCGAAGGAGTGCTTGGCGAAGCAGGCATAGCCAATCTCGGCGATTGTCTGGTGGGGGCGCTGGAGCGGGGCGTCAGGCATATCGACCTGGAACTTTTGGACCCTGACCAGGAAATGTTGCCCACCGCCGAAGGTCTTTTGGAGAGCTTCGGCCGACAGTCGGCCCGCCAGGGCGGACACCCCGGGGTGTCGGTTTCCGGTGACGGCGCCGGGGCGCGGACGCTTGCCTTGGCCTTCGCCCGAGGCCTTGCCCTGGGCATCACCCGGGGGAGCCATGCCCATTTACGCCAAGGAGGCCGGCCATGACCGCGCTGGGGTGGATCATGGCCGGCTTGGCGCTGCTTATAGTCGTCCGTCTGGGGAAGCGGGGGCGGCCCAACCGGACGCATCTGCCCGGGGATTTCAATTTCGATGGCTATAAAACCCGGGAGATCGTCCAGCGCGGGGTGTTTGATAAGACCAAGTGGCGGTAATACCGGACTATTCGGGAGACGTCGGAACGGATAGTCGACCGGGGCGATAGCGGGGCTGGGCTGGCGTCGAAAAAACAAAATGGGCTACTCCTGCCTGTTCGCAGACAAGTAACCCACTGTTTTTATTCTGGTACCGGGAGGGGGACTCGAACCCCCAAGGCCTTGCGACCGGCGGATTTTGAGTCCGCTGCGTCTACCAATTCCGCCATCCCGGCACGGATTGGTTACACTACGCGACATCCTCCCACCCGTCAATATCCTTATGCCTTGTCCTGGATCGCCCAACCTGATAGCCCCTCACCTGCCCATGAGCAAAAAGGAGCTGCCATGTTTCCGCTTGGACCACTCGTCAACGGCGCAGCCATCATTGCCGGCAGCCTCCTTGGCCTCACCCTGCACGGACGGTTTCCAGACCGCGTGCGCACCATCATGTTCCAGGCCCTGGGCCTGTCCATCCTGGCCATCGGCATCAAGATGGCCATGTCCATGACCTCGCCCATCCTCGTTGTCGTTTCCATGCTCGTCGGGGCTGTCGTCGGCGAGGCCCTCGACTTCGAACGCCAGTTCGCCCGAGCCGGCGACGCCATAAAGGGCATGCTGCGTTCGGACAACGCGCTTTTTACCGATGGGCTGGTCACGGCCTCGGTGATCTTTTGCTCCGGCACCATGGCCATCCTCGGCTCCTTTGACGAGGCCCTTCGAAACGACCACACCCTGCTTTTCACCAAGTCCATCCTCGACGGCTGTGTGGCCATGATCCTGGCCACCACCTACGGCGCCGGCGTGGCCCTGTCCTTTCTGCCGGTCGCCCTGTACGAAACCGGGCTGACGCTGTTTGCCGGGGCCACCCAGGCGGCCTTCACCCCGCCCCGTCTGGCCCAACTGTCGGCCGTGGGCGGTCTGCTCATCATCGCCATTGGCATCAACATGCTGGGGCTGCTCAAGATCAAGGTATCCAATCTCCTGCCGGCTATGCTCCTGGCCGCCGCTCTGGCGCCTTTTTTCGTTGACTAGGCGGTAGGCCGGCCGGGATTTCTTTACGTGGCCGGGGTTTTGCCGTAAAGGTGACCGGCCATGCACGAACTCTCCATTGCCCAAAGTCTGCTCGCCCTCATCGAAGACGAGATGGCCAAGCACGACAAAAAAACCCTTGTGACGGTCAAGATCCGACACGGCCGGCTCTCTGCCGTGGTGCCGGAAGCCCTGTCCATGGCCTTTGAAGTCCTGACCACCGACACGAGGCTGGCCGGGGCGCAACTGGTCATTGAAGAAACCCCTGTCCTGCTGCGCTGTCGGACCTGCCAGCGGGAGTTTTCTCCCGAGCAGGCCTCGGCCGCCTTTGCCCCCTGCCCGGGTTGCGGTGAGGAACTGGGCCATACGGTCCTGTCCGGCCGCGAACTCTATATCGAATACCTCGAACTCGAATAGCGGAGACTGGCCATGCAAATCCCCGTGGTGCGCAACATCCTGGAGGCCAACAGCAATGTTGCCGCTGAACTCAAGACGTTTTTCGGGCAAAAGGGCATTCTCGTTTTAAATCTCATGAGCTCCCCGGGCGCGGGCAAGACCACCGTGCTCGAACGCACGTTGACCGACCTTCGCGGCGAACTGCGCATGGCCGTGATTGAGGGTGACCTGCAAACCGACAATGATGCCCGCCGAGTGGCCGCAACCGGCGCCCAGGCCGTACAGATCAACACCGAGGGCGGCTGCCATCTGACCGCCTCCCAAGTCCAGGAAGCCCTCAAAAGCATTGACCTGACCGGGCTGGACATTCTCTTTATCGAAAACGTCGGCAACCTCGTGTGCCCGGCCGAGTTCGATGTCGGCGAAGACTTCAAGGTAACGCTTTTAAGCGTCGCCGAGGGTGACGACAAACCCGAAAAATATCCGCTCATGTTCCATATTTCCGCCGCCATGCTGCTCAATAAAATCGACCTGCTTCCCTACGTCGACTTCGATTTGGACAAAGCTGGCCGCCACGCCCGCACGCTCAACGCCGACATCAGCCTCTTTCCGCTCTCGGCCCGCACCGGCGAGGGACTCGGGGCTTGGTACGACTGGCTGCGGGAAAAAGTTCAGGGCAAACGGTCCTGAATCACTGCGCAACCCCACGAGTCGTATAATTTTTTTATAAAACGAAACATTCCAAAGACCCGGCTCGGCTTCCCCGGCCCGGGTCTTTTTTCTTTCCTACAGATATCATTGAATTAATTCGACGAATACTATTGGCACAACAATTGTAAACCTCCGAGAAAGTCCCCAAAAGGTACACAGGGAGAAGGCTATGGATGCGTTACTCAAAAAAATGCTGTTTGTCCTTTCCGCCGCCTGCCTGGTCCTGGCCGCGACGGCCGGATGGGTCATGGCCCAGAACTTCACCGCCGGAAGTTTCAACTTCGAACCCCGGTTCAGCGCTTACGGAACCACCAACCCGCGCGTCAATTCCATCATGAGCTACGGCGGCGCGATCAACTACTACGTCCTCGACAACTTTGCCGTGGAAGCCGAAGGCATGGGCGTCTATGTGGACCAGACCAAGCACTTCGAAACCGCCTACGGCGTTGGCACCAAGTCTGATCCGGCCAACGGCATTGGCGCGGGCTTAAACGTCCGCTGGCATTTCGTGGCCACCAGCCAGGCCACGATGTTCGCCGGCGCGGGTGTTGGCGGCTTGTGGGCCGACGCCAAGGTGCCCTACAACGGCTTTGAGAACAGCGTGACCGAAAACGGCGAACTCGGCGCAACCTATGCCCTGAGCCAGCAGTTGAGCCTCAAAGGTTCGGTCAAGTACCTGCACATCGGCCAGTTCAGCGAACAGGGCGTCAACGCCTTCGGCGGCACGCTTGGCATAAACGTCAACTTCTAGACCGGGGCGGCTTTTCCGCCGTGCCCTCGTCCGGGGCCGCTCCCGGACAACGGATGCGACCGGCCGCCCCAGGCGGCCGGTTTTCGTTTTTACGGCTCCCCTTTTCATTTCGGGCTGATAGCCCTATAGTGGAAAAATCAACGGCCGAAAGGTACGGGCATGAGCAAAATACTGGATCAGGACGAAGTTGATGCGTTGCTGCGAGGGCTCTCGGGCGGCGAAATCGAGGCGGAAAACGACATTCTGGAGGACGACTCCGGGGTCGTGGTCTTCGACCTGTCCAACCAGGACCGCATCATCCGGGGCCGGATGCCGGTTTTGGAAATCATCAATGACCGTTTTGCCCGGCTGGCCTCCAACGCCATGGCCAATGCCATGCGCAAGCGCGCCGACGTCAACCCGATCTCCATAGACATGTCCAAATTCGGGGACTTCATGCGTTCCCTGCCCGTGCCCACCTCGATCAATATTTTCAAGCTCGACCCGCTTCGCGGCAACGCCATCCTGGTTGTTGATTCGCGGCTGGTTTTTGCCATGGTGGAGAGCTTTTTCGGCGGAGCCGGATCCCAGCCCAAGATAGAAGGCCGCGATTTCACCCCCATCGAGCAGGCCATCATCAATCGCGTGGTTCGCATCGCCCTGGAAAACATGGAGGAATCCTGGCAACCGGTACACGAGGTGCACATCGAACTGGTGCGCAGCGAGGTCAACCCCCAGTTTGCCGCCATTGTGCCGCCAAGCGACGTGGTGGTCGTCGTCACCTTTGAAGTGGAACTGGAAAACGCCATCGGGTCACTCATCGTCTGCCTGCCCTACGCCACCATCGAACCCATCCGCTCCAAGCTCTACGCCTCCTTCCAGACCGAGCGCCTGGAAGTGGACCACGCCTGGATCGCCCGGTTCAAAGAGCGGCTCATGGAGACGCCGGTGGAACTGCTCGTGCGCTTTGGCCGGTCGCAAATCACCGGCCGCCAGCTCCTGTCGCTCAAACCTGGCGACATCCTCATGCTCAACAACGACGTGGACGACCTGCTCGAAGCCGAAATCCAGGGCGTGCGCAAGTTCAAGGGCATTCCCGGCATGGTCAAGTCCAACAAGGCCTTCCAGATCGTCAAGGAAGAGGAAATTCGCCTGGAATAGCCGCCCCGCCCTCCCCGGGAAGCGGGGGTTTTGTCCGGTGCAAAAAAACTTCCTGCCCGTCAAAATCATTCCAAACCAATGCGATTCCAGGCAAAATCTGCGAATATGACAAATCGGGCCATGGTCAGCCGACCCGGCCCGTGCTAGTCCCCACAGTCGTGGAATCAAGCAAACTTGCCCTTTCCATCCAGGCCCAGCCCGACGACACCACCTGCGGGCCGACCTGCCTGCAGGCCGTGTACGGCTACTACGGCGACGCGGTCTCCCTGGACTCGGTCATCGCCGGGGTCACCACCCTGCCCGGCGGCGGCACCCTGGCCGCCCACCTTGGCTGCCACGCCCTGGATCGGGGCTACGCCGCCAAACTGTATTCTTTTGATCTGACAGTCTTTGACATCACCTGGTTTGATTCCCCGGACGTCGATCTCGCCCGGAAACTGACCGATCAATTGCATTACAAGACTGAACCGCGCCTGCGCGAAGCAACCGTTGCCTATCAGGCCTTTTTGCAGCGCGGCGGCAAAATCCGGTTCGAGGATCTCACGGCCGGGCTCATTCGTTCCATCCTCAAACGCAACCGCCCCATTCTGGCCGGTCTCTCGGCCACCTATCTTTACCGCACCCCCCGGGAGCGCGAAAAAAACGGCATCACGGTTTTTGACGATCTGCGCGGCCGCCCGGCCGGCCATTTTGTGGTCTTAAACGGCTACGAGGCAGCCAGCCGCACCACCCATATCGCCGATCCGCTGCTGCCCAATCCCATAAGCGCCAGCCAGTACTACGAGGTCACCCTCAACCACTTGGTATGCGCCGTCATGCTTGGCATCATTACCTGTGACGCCAATCTGCTCGTCTTATCCCCCAAAAAGAAAAGTCGGTCCGAAGACCGGCAAAGGAGCTTGTGAGCGTGTCCGTTCTGGTGGTCATCGAAAACCCCGAGGACTGTTCCCTGGTTTTTTCCGGCGTCGAATCCGTTGCCGCCCGCAGCTATCTGGCCGACGAGGCCTTCACTACCCTGCGCGGCGTCAAAATCATCAATATCTGCCGTTCCTACCGCTACCAGTCCATGGGCTACTACGTTTCGCTTCTGGCCGAGGCCCGTGGCCACAGGCCCGTGCCCTCCATTACCGCCATCCAGGACATGAAGTCGGTCGGCATCATCCGGCTGGCCTCGGAAGAACTCTCCGAGCTCATGGACCGGGTGCTGGCCGAGCGCGCGCCCGAGAAAACAAGCTTCTCGGCCTATTTCGGCAAGACGCCGGAAAAAGGTTTGGAGCAACTGGCCTCACGGCTGTTCAAGCTCTTCCCGGCTCCCTTCCTGCGGGCCGATCTCAGTTTCCAAAATGGCTGGCAGCTGCAAAACGTCTCCCCCCTGTCCGTACGCGATATTCCCGAGGAGGAGCGCGATTTCGCCGAAGCCGTGTCCGCCGACTATTTCACCGGCAAGAAAGTCAGCATCCCCAAACGCCAGGTCAGCCGCTACGACCTGGCCATCTTGCACGATCCCGAGGAACAGCGCGCCCCCTCGGACGCCCGGGCCATCAAGCGCTTCACCAAGGCGGCCGAGAACCTGGGACTTGGCGTTGAAATCATCACCCGGGAGGATTCCAACCGGCTCTCCGAGTTTGACGCCCTTTTTATCCGCGAAACTACCAACGTCGACCACCACACCTATCGCATGGCCCGAAAAGCCGCAGCCGAAGGGTTGGTTGTCATCGACGATCCGGAATCGATCCTGCGCTGCTCCAACAAGGTCTATCTGGCCGAGGTGCTGGCTCGGCACAAAATACCGGCCCCGCGCACCATCATCGCCCACTGCAAGAACATCGACCACATCCTGGAAGAGCTGTCCCTGCCCTGCGTGCTCAAGCAACCCGACAGCGCCTTTTCCCAGGGCGTGGTCCTGGTGCGCGAATCCGACGCCCTTATCCAGGAAGCCCGACGCCTCCTGGCCAAATCCGATCTGGTCATAGCCCAGGAATACCTGCCCTCGGACTATGACTGGCGCATCGGCATTCTGGACAAGCGCCCCCTTTTCGCCTGCAAGTATTACATGGCCGCCGGGCACTGGCAGATTCTCCTCAAGGGAAAGTCCGGCAAGGACATCTATGGCCGGGTGGAAACCCTGCCGGTGGCCAAGGTACCCAAAAAAGTGATCAACGCGGCGCTCAAGGCGGCCTCGGCCATCGGCGACGGCCTGTATGGCGTCGATCTCAAGCAGGTTGGGGACAAGGTCTACGTCATCGAAGTCAACGACAACCCCAATATCGATGTCGGCTACGAAGACGAAGTCCTGCAGGATGAACTCTATCTGCGGGTGATGGAAGTCTTTCTCAAACGCATTGAACGCCGTAAAACCGGGAGCCTCAATATATGACCAAGGCCAGACCGCTTTTTTCCGCTTTCGGCATCGAGATCGAATACATGATCGTGGATCGGGAAACGCTTGAGATCAAACCCGTGGCCGACGCCCTGCTGGCGGCAGCCGCCGGCCAGCAAGGGGCCTGCGACGCGGTCATGGGGCCGGTCACCTGGTCCAACGAACTGGTGGCCCATGTGCTGGAAATGAAAGTGACCAAGCCGGCCAAGAGTCTCAAGGGCCTGGCTGCCGCTTTTGCCAAGAGCGTGGAGAAAGCCGACGCATTGCTGGCACCGCTTGGCGCGCGCCTGCTGCCCACCGGCGCCCACCCCCTCATGGACCCTTTCAAGGAAACCGTGCTGTGGCCCCACGAGAATGGCGACCTCTACCGGACCTTTGACAGTATCTTTAATTGCAAGGGTCATGGCTGGGCCAACCTGCAAAGCATGCACATCAACCTGCCCTTCAAGGGTGATGACGAGTTCGGCCGGCTCCATGCCGCCATTCGGGTGCTCCTGCCCATCATGCCGGCCCTAGCCGCCTCCACGCCCATTCTCAACGGCAAGGCCACGGGTTTTCTGGACACCCGGATGGAATACTATGCCCACAACGCCGATCGGGTCCCCTCGGTCATGGGCCTGGTCATCCCGGAAGCGGTGTTTTCCATGGATGAATACCACCAGCGCGTGCTTGAGCCCCTCTACCGCGACATTGCCCCCTTGGACCCGGACGGCCTGCTCCACGGTGATTTTCTCAATGCCCGCGGGGCGATCCCCCGGTTCGAGCGCTCCACCATCGAAATCCGGGTGCTCGACACCCAGGAGTGCCCGGCTGCCGATTTCGCCCTGGCCGGGGTGGTGGTGGCCGCTCTTAAAGGTCTGGTTGAAGAACGTTGGTCCACCTACGAGGAGCAGAAGGCCTGGGGCACTCGCGAACTCGCCGACATCCTGGGCAAGACGGTCCACGACGCCGGACGCACCAAGGTTTCCGAAGATTATGCCCGGCTCTTTGGCGTCTATGCCCCGTCATACATCCCAGCCAGGGTCATCTGGCGGCGGCTGGCCCTAAGCGCCCTGCCGACCATGGATTTTGATCCGGACTGGGAAAAGGCGCTTGGCGTCCTGGTCGATCAATCGAGTCTGGCCCGGCGCATCCTGGCCGCCGTGGACGGGGACTATCGCCCGGGCACCATCAAACGCATCTACGGCCAGCTGGCGGATTGCCTCATCCGAAACGAGCCGTTCAATGTCGGCATCCTGGGCGCTTCTTATTACCTGTGAGCACGGCGGCAATGCCGTGCCCGGGGACTATGCCCCGTTTTTTGCCGACTGGGGCGAGGTCCTGGCCAGCCACCGGGGCTTCGACCTCGGCGCGCTGGCCACGGCCCAGGCGCTGGCCCGGGCCGTAGCCGCCCCGCTGCTCGCCGCCACGGTCAGCCGCCTGCTCGTGGACCTCAACCGTTCGGTCGGACATCCCCGGCTTTTCTCGGGTGTGACAAAGGGCCTGCCCCGCGCCGCCAGGCAGGCCATCCTGGCCGCCCACTACCATCCCCACCGCGAGGCCGTGGCTCGCTTGGTGGCCGACGGCTTGGCCGGCGGGGCAACCGTGCTCCACATTGCCAGCCACAGCTTCACCCCGCGCTTGGGCGAAGTAACCCGCCATTGCGATGTTGGCTTTCTCTACGATCCCGGCAGGATAGCGGAAAAAACGTTTTGCGCCCGCTGGTTGCGTGAGCTGGCTTGTCTGGACAATGATCTCATTGTGCGGCGCAACTATCCCTATCGCGGGGTATCCGACGGACTGGCGACCGCCTTGCGCCGCCGCTTCGGTGAGAGGTACATGGGCGTGGAATTGGAGGTGAACCAGCGGTTTGCCCTGGGCGGCGAGGAGTCGCTTACAAGTGTCAGCGACCACTTGGCCGACGCGCTCGTCCGGGCCTTGGGCAGGAAGACGGTCTGCCTGTAGGCAGGCAGGCCCAGACTCCACCCCGGCGTTGCGCCCGGCCCGCCTTTCGTGCCATGTGAGCCGTACCACCATCTGTACCGCCTCAAACGATCTGACCCGACGGAGAATGCATACCCGCCATGGCCGCACCCTTCGCCGCTTCCGACATCCTTGGGTCGCTCTCCCGGCCGGTACTGGCCGTGGACGCCGATGGCCGGGTGGCCATGGCCAATCCTGCCGCCCTGACCTTGTTCGGCCCGGAGGCGGCCAGCCCCGGCGCGGCCTTGCGGCTGGCCAGACCCGACCTGTGGCAGCATCTGGCCCGCTGCCTCAAAGAAGCCGCCCCGATCGTTGATCGCCTTGCCGTCGGAACCCAAACCATCGTTCTCTCGGCCTTTCCCGTGCGCCGCGACGGCCGCGTGGTCGGGGCGACGACCATTTGCCGTCCAAGTGCCGGCGATGCCCATCCGGCCATGGAAGGACAACTGCGTTCCATTCTCGACTCCGTTTCCGACGGTATCTGGATATGCGACGGAACCGGGGTCATCCTGGACATCAACGCCGCTTCCGAACGCCTCAATTCCATTGAAGCGGCCGAATACATCGGCAAAAACGTGGCCTGTATCGTGGCTGAACGCATGGTCGACCGCTCGGCCACCCTCGATGTCCTGGAGACCAAGCGCCAGTCCAGCATGATCCAGCACATCACCAAGACCGGCAAACAACTGCTGGTCACGGCCACGCCGGTCCTTGACGACCAGGGCAAGGTGGCCTTGGTCGTGGTCAACGAACGCGACGTGACGGAACTCCAGAACCTGCGCCAGGGCTTGCAAAACGCTCGCAAGGTGGAGGAACGCTACCGCAGCGAGCTGGCCGAACTCTCCCTGTTTGAGTTGTCGCAAAAAGACATCGTGGCCCAGAGCCCACAGATGCAACGGACCCTGCGCACCCTGCTCAAACTCGCCCAAATGGATGCCTCCCGGGTGTTGCTCCTGGGCGAATCCGGCACTGGCAAAGGCCTGCTGGCCAAATTCCTGCATCAGGTCAGCCCCCGGTCGCCCAAGCCCTTTATTCAGATCAACTGCCCGGCCGTCCCGGAAAACCTCTTCGAGGCGGAACTGTTTGGGTACGAGAAAGGGGCCTTTACCGGGGCCAAGGAAGACGGCAAAGCCGGATTGATCGAATTGGCCATGGGCGGCACGCTGTTTCTCGACGAGGTGGGCGACATCCCGCTTTCGGTCCAGGCCAAACTGCTCAAGTATCTCGACGATCACGAGCTGCGGCGTCTGGGCGGGGCCGATCCGCGCATTGTCGAGTGCCGGGTGGTGGCCGCCACCAACTGCGACCTCGAAGGGCTGGTGGAGCGCCGCCAGTTTCGCAAGGACCTCTACTATCGGCTCAATACCTTTGTCGTGCGCATCGCCCCGCTGCGCGAACGCCGCGAGGACATCTTCGGTCTGGCCGAATTCTATCTGGCCCAGCAAAACACCCGCCACGGCCGGGCCAAACGCCTCTCGGCCCGGGCCATGCGCCACCTTGAAGCCTACGATTTTCCCGGCAACGTCCGCGAACTCGTCAGCATCATCCAGAAAGCCTTTGTCATGAGCGACGACGACGACCTCACGGAAGCGTTGATCGAAGCCCTGGCCGGCGACATGCCCCTGCCCGCCGCCCCGTCCGAACCGCGCCCTCTGGTCCAGTCCACCGAGCAGGCCAGTATCCGCCGCCTTCGCGAAGCCATGGCCGTCTGTCGCACCACCCGTGAGATGGCCGCCCACCTCGGGGTGAGCCAGGCGACCGTGGTGCGCAAATTGAAACGCTACGGCCTGTCCCGGGCCTGATTCATTTTTGCATCAGCCTCGTTGAGCCAGGACCGGGAAACGCCTTTTCAGGCGTTGTCCCGGTTTTTCCCGTTTTGCGGATAACATCCAGGATCTATTGATATTATCATCAATTTCCGGTCAATGTGCAAAATATTCATGCGGGATTTCGAGTGGTTTGAGCGGCTGTATCGCTGTGATTCATCCTGAGTCAGAACTGTTCATCGACTAATATCCTGTTATGATTATTTTTTTGCATTTTTGTTGATTCAGTCATGAATCAACAACTGCACTTCAAAGCAACATGAAATTATCAACTCACTAAAATAACACAATTTACAAAGAAGGCCCGGTTCTTGCTGGAAAGACCTGTTACCGTCTATGTGCATTTTAGTACGAGGCACTGTCGCCATAAACCGAAACATCCGAGGATGATCCGTGAACACCACCGATAAGGCGCAAGAACTGCAAGCACTGCGCGACCGTTATGTCCCCAAGGGACATCCCAACGCCACGCCCTTTTTCGTCGAATCTGCCAAGGGCGCTTTGCTTCGCGACGTCACCGGACGCGAGTTCATCGATTTCGTCGGCGGCATCGGCGTACTCAACGTCGGACACTGCCACCCCAAAGTCGTGGCCGCCATCAAGGACCAAGCCGGGCGTTATCTCCACACCTGCTCCATGGTCACCATGTACGAACCCTACGTCATGCTGGCCAAACGCCTCTGTGACGCGGCTCCGGGCGAGGGCGACAAGAAGGCCATGTTCGTTAACAGCGGCTCCGAGGCGGTGGAAAACGCCGTCAAGATTGCCCGCTGCCACACCGGCCGCAGCGGCGTCGTAGCCATGAAAAACGCCTTCCACGGCCGCTCCCTGATGGCCATGTCCATGACCAGCAAGGTCAAACCCTACAAGTTCGGCTTCGGTCCCATGGCTCCTGAAGTCTACCAGTACCCCTACTACGCCTACTGCTACCGCTGCCCGCTGGGCCTGACCTATCCCAAGTGCGGCGTAGCCTGCGCCGACAAGATGCGTGAATTCTTCGTAGGCACTGCCGCCGCCGAGAACATCGCCTGCATCGTGGCCGAGCCGGTCCAGGGCGAAGGCGGCTTTGTTGTCCCGCCCAAGGAATTCTTCGAAAAAATACGGGCCATCTGCGACGAGACCGGCATCGTGTTCGTGGCCGACGAGATCCAGTCCGGCTTTGGCCGCACCTCCAAGCTCTTTGCCATGGAACACTTCGGCGTCACTCCCGACCTCATGTGCGTGGCCAAGTCCATGGGCGGCGGGTTGCCGCTCGCCGGCGTGGTCGGCAAGGCCGAAATCATGGATTCCGTGGCTCCCGGCGGCATCGGCGGCACCTATGGCGGCAATCCGCTGGCCTGCCGGGCTGGCCTTGCCGTCATGGACATCTTTGAGCAGGACAACCTGCTGGCCAAGGCCGAGCGCCTGGGCAACGCCGTCAAACGGCGCTTTGCCGCCTTCAAGAAACAGTACGAACTGATTGGCGACGAACGCGGCCTGGGGGCCATGCGCGCCCTGGAATTCGTCTCGGACCGCGCCGCCAAGACCCCGTGCCCGGAAGCGGCCAAGGGCGTGGCCAAGTTCTGCCAGGACAACGGCTTGCTCGTGCTGTCCTGCGGCAACTTCGGCAACTGTATCCGAGTGCTTATGCCTCTGGTCATCACCCGCGAGCAGCTCGAACGCGGCCTCGACATCATGGAAGAAGGCATCCGCGAGGTGTCCAAGACCCTCGGCAAATAGCTGGCAACACGGTCCGACACAGGCAACCGACAACCAACAAAGGGGTGTAGGCATGAAAAACGGTTCTTTTACGTCGCTTTTGGCCGGCTGTATGGGCGTGGCCCTCTCCGCCGCCCTGTTCGCCGTCCCGGCCCTGGCCGCTGACAAAACCGTCAAAATCGGCAACGTCGAGCCGCTCTCCGGCCCCTCGGCCTCGGTCGGCGTCCAGGGCAAGCAGGCCCGGGAAATGGCTGTGGAAGAGATCAACGCCGCCGGCGGCATCAAGTCGCTGGGCGGAGCCAAGCTGGAGCTGGTCTATGCCGACAGCAAGTCCGACCCCACCGTCGGCGTCACCGAGACCGAGCGCTTGATCAATACCGAGAAGGTCAACCTCATGACCGGCTGCTGGAACTCCGCCGTCACCTACCCGGCCACCCAGGTGGCCGAGCGCTACGGCATCCCCTTTGTGGTGCCGGTTGCCGTGCGCGACACCATTACCGAGCGTGGCTTTAAAAACGTCTTCCGCATCGCCGCCAAGGACTCCTGGTGGGTGCGCGACCAATTCCGCTTCCTGAAAGACATGCAGGAAGAAACCGGCGTGAAGCTCAAAAAGATCGCCTTCCTCTTTGAAAACGGCGACTGGGGCACCGGCTTTGCCGAGAAATGGCGCGAGCTGGCCAAGAAAGACGGCTACGAGATCGTTCTGGACGAGCCGTATCCCTCAACCGCCACCGACCTGACCCCGGTCGTGACCAAGCTCAAGTCGGCCAACCCCGACATCGTCATGCTGGTCTCCAACGCGGCCGACGCCATCCTGTTGACCAACACCATGGCTGAAATGCAGCTCAAGCCCAAAGTCGTCCTGGCCAGCGGCGGCGGCCATGCCGATCCCACCTTCCTGGACAATACCGACACCAACGCCCTTGGCATCTTTGACGAAGTCGAGTGGAACACCGACGTCAACAAGCCCCAGGCCAAGCCCGCCAACGAGAAGTTCAAAAAGAAGTACGGCTACGACCTGACCGGCGAGTCGGTTGACGCCTACGTCGCCATGTACGTCATCGCCGACGCCCTGGAGCGCGCTGCTTCCACCGATCCGGCCAAGATCCGCGAGGCCCTGGCCACCACCAACCTGACCACCGGACCGGGTATGGTCGTCTCCTACGACGGCGTCCAGTTCGACGAGACCGGACAGAACAAGAACGCCGGCATCGTCATTGTCCAGGTGGCCAATGTGAACGGCAAGCCCGAGCGCGTCACCGTATGGCCGAAAGCCGCCCGCCGCGCCGGTTACACCCCGGTCTTCCCGGCCAATAAATAGCATTCATGGCACCAACGCCCCGGATCGGTCCGTGCCGGTCCGGGGCCAAACGTCCGGAGAGGCCTCATGACCGCGGTGATTCAGGCGACGCTTAACGGCGCCATGATGGGAGCCATGTACGGGCTGACGGCCCTTGGACTCACGCTGATTTTCGGCGTGATGAAGGTCGTCAACTTCGCCCACGGCTCACTGCTCATGGTCGGCATGTTCAGCGCCTATTGGCTGATTCGTCTCACGGGCATCCACCCGTATCTGGCCCTTGTCATTGTACCGCCCGTCCTGTTCGTTTTCGGCTACTATCTGCAGGACGTGGTCATCAAACCCGTGTTTAAAGCCGAAGGCCAGGTCCGCGAACCGCTGACGGTCATCATCGTCACCACAGGCGTCTGGTATGTCCTGGACAACTTGGCGCTCATGCTCTTTGGCGCCGAGTACCGCACCGTTCGCACGGCCATTTCCAATAAATCTTTCGCCCTTGGGCAATACATCATCTCCATTCCGAAATTCTCCGGTTTTGTCGTGGCCATCCTGACGGCCGTCGGTCTTGCCATCTTCATGCGCAAGACCAAGACCGGAAAAGCCTTGCGCGCCACCAGTCTTGACCGCGAGGCGGCCAACCTCATGGGCATTGACCAGTACCGCGTCTACAACATCGCCTTTGGCCTGGGCACGGCCATTGCCGGCATCGCCGGCTGCGTGCTCATCCCCTTTTACTACGTCTATCCGTCGGTGGGCGTGGTCTTCGACATCCGGGCTTTTATCATCGTGGTGCTCGGCGGCCTGGGCAGCATCCCGGGGGCGCTGCTCGGCGGCCTGGTCATCGGCCTTATTGAATCCGTGTTCTCGCAGTTTATGGCTTCGACCTGGACGGAAGCCATCATCTACGCCATTTTTCTGATCATTCTCTTTGTCAAACCATCAGGCTTCTTCGGCCACAAACAGGACTGGTAGGAGACGCGCTGTGAGCCGAAAACAACTCGACCGAACGCTCCTTGTGTTGGCGGCACTGGTCGCCTTTGCGCTGCCCCTGGTGGTGACCTCGCCCACCTATCTGCAAATCCTTATCCTGCTCTTTTTCTATGCCTACCTGACCACCTCCTGGAACCTCGTCGGCGGTTTCGCCGGCGTGCTGCCGCTCGGGCATTCGGTCTTCGTCGGCATCGGAGCTTACGCCTCCTCCATCCTGACCCTCCAATACGGCATCTCGCCCTGGATCGGCATGCTGGTCGGCGGCCTGCTCGCCGCCCTGATCGGCATCATCATCGGCCTGCCCACCTTCCGCATGCGCGGGGCGTACTTCTGTCTGTGCACCATCGCCTTTGCCGAGGGCATCCGGGTCATGATCGAGAACATCGACAACATCGGCCCTCTGCGCATCAATGGTCCCCGGGGCCTGCTCATACCGCTCAAAGATCCGTCGTTTTGGAACTACCAGTTCATGTCGAAGCTGCCGTACTACTATATCATCCTGATACTCCTCATTCTGGTTCTGGGGCTGACCTGGTTCATCTCCCGCTCCAAGATCGGCTACTATCTGGCCGCTGGCGGCGAAGAACCCGAAGCTGCTGCGGCCCTTGGCATCAACGTGGCCAACTACAAGCTCTTCGCCATGGCCATGTCCTGCTTTTTAACGGCCCTGGCCGGCACGTTCTACGCCCAGCTCATGCTGTACTTTTATCCCAAGGGACTCATGGGCCTCGATCTCTCGTTTGAAATCGCCTTCATTGCGCTGATCGGCGGACGCGGCACCATTGCCGGCCCGGTTATTGGCGCCTTGCTCCTACGACCGCTTAACGAGTTCACCCGCATCTATTTAAGCGACATGTTGCCCGGCCTGCATCTGGTCATTTTCGGGCTTATCCTCATCCTGGTCATGCTCTACCTGCCCAAGGGTCTCACCGCGCCGCTGGCCGCCATCTACGACCGGCTGGCCCGCAAAATCACCGTCCAGGGAGACGCGAAATGAGCAATATCCTGGAAATAACCAACCTCACCAAACACTTCGGGGGCTTGACCGCCGTCAGCGCCCTGGATCTGCATATCGCCAAGGGCGAGATCCTGGCGCTCATTGGCCCCAACGGCGCGGGCAAATCCACGGTATTTAACCTCGTGGCCGGGGTCTTTGCCCCCTCCGAAGGTACGATCAAGTTCAACGGGCATACCATCCAGGGCCAGAAGCCCTGGGATCTGTGCCGGCTGGGACTGGCCCGCACCTTCCAGATCGTCAAACCTTTTGCCGCCAAAACAGTGCTCTACAACGTCATGG
This sequence comes from Desulfovibrio sp. TomC, assembly GCF_000801335.2. NCBI lineage: Bacteria > Pseudomonadati > Thermodesulfobacteriota > Desulfovibrionia > Desulfovibrionales > Desulfovibrionaceae > Desulfovibrio > Desulfovibrio sp. TomC. The sequence continues at coordinate 276,254 of NZ_JSEH01000002.1, read as the reverse complement.
TCGGGGCCTTTTTGCGCACCAATTCCCCCAAAAAGGCCCAGGAAAAGGCTGATGAGGTCCTCGTCACCCTCCAGCTTGACCATATGCGCGACAAGCTGGCCGGCAACCTGACCATCGCCGACCGCAAACGTCTGGAAATTGCCAAGGCCCTGGCCACCGATCCCCAGCTGCTGCTCTTAGACGAAGTCATGGCCGGCCTGCGGCCAACCGAGGTCGACGACATGATCGGCATCATCCGGGGCCTGCGCGACCGCGGCGTGACCGTCTTTGTCATCGAACACATCATGCGGGCCGTTATGGCCCTGTCCGACCGGGTGGTGGTCATCCAGTTCGGCCAGAAGATCGCCGAAGGCACGCCCGAGGCTGTCACCAAAGACGAAAACGTCATCAAGGCCTATCTGGGAGGCGAGTATGACGCTGCTTAGCGTGGAACACATCAACGTCGCCTACGGCGACGTCCAGATCATCAACGACCTGTCGCTCACCGTCGAGGAAGGCGAGGTTGTCAGCATCATCGGCGGCAACGGGGCTGGGAAATCCACCCTGCTCAAGGCCATTTCCGGTCTGGTCCCCCCGACCTCGGGCATCATCCGCTTTCGCAACGAGCCGGTCCAGGCCCTGCCCCCGGAAAAAATCGTCGAACGCGGCCTCGTCCACGTTCCCGAAGGCCGACGGCTGTTTTCACTCATGACCGTGGCCGAAAACCTGGACATCGGGGCCTTTAACACCCGGGCCTACAAGGATCGCCGCAAGACCCTGCATCAGGTCTACGAAATGTTGCCGCGCCTGCTGGAGCGCCAGACTCAGCTGGCCATGACGCTGTCCGGCGGCGAGCAGCAGATGGTGGCCATCGGCCGTGGCCTCATGGCCCTGCCCGGCCTTCTCATGCTCGACGAGCCGTCCCTGGGCTTGGCCCCCATCCTGGTCAAGTCCATCTTCGACACCTTGCGCAAGATCGCCGACACCGGCACCACGGTGCTGTTGGTCGAACAGGACGTCAACCACTCCCTGCGGCTGTCGGATCGGGGCTACGTCCTGGAACACGGCCGGGTGGCCATGTCCGGTCCGGCCAAGGAACTGCTCGAAAATCCGCACGTCAAATCCGCCTATCTTGGCATATAAAGAGGAAAAGCCATGCACGGCTTTTACGGACGTATCCTGACCGTCGATCTCACCCGGCGCACCTTTGCCATCGAAGCGACCGACCCGGCCCACCTCGACGCCTATCTCGGCGGCAAGGGGCTGGCCACGCGCCTGCTGCTCGATCGCAATCCGGCCGGGGTCGATGCCCTGGCCCCGGAGAACAACCTCATCTTCGCCACCGGCCCCCTGTGCGGCGGGGTGTCCTGGGGAGCCAGCCGCTACGGCGTGTTCACCAAATCGCCCCAGACCGGATTCTACACCGAATCCTATGCCGGCGGCCGCACCCCGCAAGCCGTGGACGCTGCCGGCTTTGACGCCGTCATCCTTACCGGCGCGGCCGATAGCCTGACCGCCCTGACCATCCACCCCGACGGCTGCGACTTCCACGACGCGACCGCCCTGGCCGGTCTGGACGTCTACGAGGCCGACGACCTGGCCAAAGCCACATTCGTCCTGCCGCGTCCCGACGCCAAGCGCGTGGGCGTGGTGGTCATCGGCCCGGCCGGGGAAAACCTGTGCCGGCTGGCCATGATCGCCAATGAACGCTGGCGCTGTGCCGGCCGTACCGGCGTTGGCGCGGTCATGGGGTCCAAGCGGATCAAAGCCATTGTCTTCCAGGGCGACCGCAAGCGCGAGCCGGCCGATGCCAAGGGTCTGGCCGCCTATGCCGCCGCTTTTGCCAAACGCGGGGCGGAAAACAAGGGCGTGGCGGCTTACAAGGCCCTGGGCACCACCATGATGGTTGGCATCATGAACGCCGCCGGCGCCTTCCCGGCCAAGTATTGGACGCAAGGCAACTGCGAGCATTGGGAAAAAATCTCGGGCGAGCGGTTTCATAAAGAGCACGAGGTCAAGGCCCATGCCTGCGCCAAGTGCTTCATGTCCTGCGGCCGCATGGCCAAGCTCTCCTCGGGCCGCCACCAGGGCATGGTCCTTGAAGGCCCGGAATATGAGACCATTTATGCCTTTGGCGGGCTGTGCATGATTGAGGACATGGCCGAGATAGTCTACCTAAACGATCTGTGCGATCGCCTGGGCATCGACACCATCTCGGCTGGCAACCTGTGCGGCTTTGTCATTGAGGCGGTCAAGCTCGGACGTGTGGAGTACCCCATCAGCTACAACGACCCTGACGGCGCGGCCCGGCTCATTGCCGACATCGCCGCCGGAACCGGCATAGGGGCGCTCCTTGGCCAGGGCATCAAGGTTGCGGCCAAGGCTTGGGGGCTTGAGGATCTGGCCATCCACGTCAAAGGCCTGGAGCCGGCCGGCTATGATCCCCGCACACTCCAAGGCATGGGGCTGGCCTATGCCACTTCGGACCGTGGGGCCTGCCATCTGCGCACCACGTTTTACAAACCCGAGCTGGCCGGCATGATCCCGACCGATCAGGTCGAAAACAAGGCGGCCCTGCTCATCGAGTTCGAAGACCGGCTCACCATCTTCGACACGCTGATCCTGTGCCGGTTTTTCCGCGACCTCTATACCTGGGAAGAATTGTCCCAGGTCATCTCCCTGGCCACGGGCCTGGACGCTTCCGAGGCCGCGCTCAAACGCCGGGCGGCGGCCATTGCCGACATGACCCGGACGTTTAATCTGCGTGAAGGCCTGACCCCGGCCGATGACCGCCTGCCGGCCCGGCTGCACCGCGAGTCGCTGCCTAGTGGCAAACATCTGCCCCTGGAATCGTTGGAAACCATGCTGGCCGACTATTACCGGCTGCGCTCCTGGTCGCCCGAAGGCGTTCCCGGCCTTGGCGCGCCCGGCCAGCCCGTCCTGTAAACCCTGTTTTCCCAAGGAGCAGCAAATGCTTGTCGGCGATTGGATGTCCACCGATGTGGCTACGGTGACCGAGGACGTTTCCATGATCAAGGCCGGACGGATCATGCGCGACAAAAAGATTCGCCGCCTGCCGGTGGTGGACAAGGAAGGCAGGCTCGTCGGCATTGTGTCCGAACGCGACCTCAAGGCCGCCTCACCCTCTTCGGCCACCTCCCTGGATATGTACGAGATGACCTATCTGCTCTCGGAACTGAAGGTCAAAGGCATCATGACCCGGGAGCCGGTGTATATCCGGTCGACGGACACGGTGGAACGGGCGGCGCTTATTATGCGCGACCGCAAGTTTGGCAGCCTGCCCGTGGTCGACGAAGCGAACAAGGTGGTCGGCATCATCACCGACACTGACATCTTCCGGCTGTTCGTCTCCATCACCGGCATCGACCAGGGCGGCATCCAGATCGGGCTTCGCCTCGATATGTCCGAAGGCAGCCTCAAACCCATTCTCGACGAACTGCGTCGGTTCGAGGCCCGTATCATCAGCATCCTGTCGTCGTACGGCCGGGTGACCCCGGGCCAGCGGGAAGTGGCCGTGCGCATCCAGGGACTGCCCGAAACCCGGGAGCGCGAATTGCGCGCCGTGCTGGAGAAAACCGGTCACCTGCTGTACTGGACCCGCGACTAGCCTGCCAGTCCCGGTCTTTCCTGTTCTCGCCTCGTCCCGGACGGCCATCCCTGCTCAGGCCGTCCGGGCTTTTTGTCCACACCCGGCAATGGACAGGGCATCGCCCTTGGGCAGGGCGGCGGTGGCCAACAGCTTCATGGTTTGGGCGGAAAGACGCACCTCACACCCGACAGACCAGTGCAGCCATACCCCTTGACGCCATGTGCACCTTTTGCTTCTCTGAAGATGTATGGCCGCATCCACCCAAACCCTGCCCCATAAGCCGCCGGTCAAGCTCAACAGCGCCCGGCAGCGCACTTGGGAAGCGCTTTTTACCGCCCCCGCCCGTCCGGACATCCTCTGGGACGACGTGGCCGCGCTGATCCGCGCCCTGGGCGGACAGGAAATCCACCACCACCAGAAGACCGCCGGATCACGGGTGCGGTTTCTTCTTGGCGGGGTGAAGGGCTTTTTCCACCGCCCCCATCCGGAAAAGGTGCTCGACAAAGGCTGCGCCGCCGATATCCGGGAATTTCTCATCCGCTCCGGCATGGCCGTCTGAAGGACTTCCCCGCCATGGACACTCCTGTCTGCTACGCCACGTATAAGGGCTATTGCCTGCTGTGCACCGAAGAAGCCGACGGCGTCCTGCACGGCCGCGTCCACGGCATTCGCGACATCGTCACCTTTCATGGCGACAGCCCCGAAGCCCTGCAACGCGCCTTTGAAGAAGCCGTCGACGATTACTTGGCCGTCTGCGGCGACGCCTGCCTGCTCCCGGACCTGCCGGCCTGAATGACGTAAATAGGAAGCCTCCGGCGGCCAAAGGGCAGTGCCCTTTGGAATCCCGCTTGGAAGATTCAATTTTCGTCTTTCCCCTCACGCCTCACCACAATTGACAATAATTTTCAATTTCATTACCAAGAATCCATCCCGGAGCGTTGCCGGACGGTGGCTCTGCCCGGCGCGTCAGGTGGCGTGGAAGTCCGCGCCAGGCCGCTTTCCGCGCTCCTGCTCCAAAAACGGCGGCGTTCCGGGATATTTTCTTTCCCCCGGAGTTCACCGCAGCAAGGCATCCCAACGCCTCACGCTGCCTGTCTGCTCTCCTGGCACCAGTTGGCGGTCCTGGTCAGGACACGAACCGACATCTCCTGGCGAACCAGACCCGGCCTGCCCCCGGCTCCATGCCGATACAAAAGCAGCGGCCGCACCGTCCAAAGCAAGGACACTGCGGCCGCCCCGGATCAGCAGAGCAGACGAAAAAAGCCTATTCGCCGCGCAATTCCTTGTAGTAATTGATCAGCCCGTTGGTCGAGCCGTCGTGCCCGGCCACCGGTTTCTCGTCCGAAAGCTCATCCAGGATCGCCCCGGCCAGCACCTTGCCCAGTTCAACGCCCATCTGATCGTAGGAATTGATGTTCCAGATGGTGCCCTGGGTAAATATCTTGTGCTCGTACAGGGCAATGAGCGTTCCCAACGTCTTGGGATCAAGCGCGGCATATAGAAACGAATTGGTGGGCCGGTTGCCGCTAAAGGACTTGGCCCGGGCCAGCAGCTCCAACTGCTCGTCGGGCAGGCCCTTGCCGGCCAGTTCCGCCCGGGCCTCGTCCACGGTCTTGCCGCGCATAAGCGCCTCGGTCTGGGCAAAGAAGTTGGACAGGAGCATGTCCTGATGGCGGCCCAGGGGATTTTGCGTCCGGGCGGCAGCCAGGAAGTCGCAGGGAATGAGTTTGGTCCCCTGGTGGATGAGTTGGTAAAAGGCGTGCTGGCCGTTGGTTCCGGGTTCGCCCCAGATGACCGGGCCGGTGGAATAGGGAACCGGGCGGCCGTCGGTGGCCACCGACTTGCCGTTGCTCTCCATGTCGCCCTGCTGGAAGTAGGCGGCAAAGCGCGTCAGGTACTGGTCATAGGGCAGGATGGCCTGGGTCTGGGCCCCGAAATGATTATTGTACCAGATGCCGAGCAGTCCCATGATGACGGGGATGTTGCGCTCAAGGGGAGCCGTGCGAAAATGCTCATCAGCCACAAAGGCCCCTTCGAGCATGGCCTCGAAATTGTCAAACCCGACCACCAGGGCAATGGACAGGCCAATGGCCGACCACAGCGAATACCGCCCGCCGACCCAGTCCCAGAAGGCGAACATGTTGGCCGTGTCGATGCCAAAGGCAGCCACGGCCTTGGCATTGGTGGACAGAGCCACGAAATGCTTGGCCACCCCGGCCTCGTCCCCGGCTTGCGCCAGAAACCAGTCCCGGGCCGCATGGGCATTGGCCATGGTTTCCAGGGTGGTAAAGGTCTTGGAGGCAATGATAAACAGCGTCGACTCCGCCGAGACGCGCCTCAGTGTCTCGACCATGTGGGTGCCGTCCACATTGGAGACGAAATGCGACGTGATGCCCGGCTCAGCAAAGTGGGCCAGGGCCAGGGAAGCCATCTGCGGTCCCAGGTCCGAGCCGCCGATGCCGATATTGACCACGTCGGTGATGCGCTTGCCGGTGTACCCTTTCCACTGACCGGAATGGATGCGGCCGCAAAAAATGCGCATCTGATTGAGCACCCGATTGACCTCGGGCATGACGTCTGCGCCGTCGACCACGATGGGCCGGTTGGCCCGATTGCGCAGGGCTACGTGGAGCACGGCCCTGTCCTCGGTGCGGTTGATCTTTTCGCCGGCAAACATGGCGTCGCGCCGGGCCTCGACCCCGGCCTGCCGGGCCAGATCAAACAGCAACCCCATGGTGGCGTCGGTCACCCGGTTTTTGGAATAATCAAACAGAATATCGCCCAGACGCAGGGAATACCTGGCAAAACGGTCGGGATCGGCAGCGAAGAGTTCGCGCATGTGAAGATGTTGGGCCGACTGGTAATGCTCGGCCAGGGCCGCGTGGGCGGGCAGTTCCGTCATAAGTGCCATGAGCCGTGCTCCTTATGGATATGCTGGCGTAAGCGGTTTCTCCCGGCCGGCCGGGGATTAAGCAGCCGGTTGGCCCGGCCGGAAAACCGCTGTTGATGCGGCCGGTCCAGGCCGAAGTATCGTAGACCAGAACGTCCCTCCAGTCCTCTAGAAAAAGCCCGATCAGGCAGTATCCCCAGGAAAAATTTCTCTCTTCGAGGGGTCCGTGAACCCAGGCCGTCGGCACTCTTTGGGCTTTCGGCCCGGCCGGCGGAGCAACTGTGGTTCCCGTCAGCGCGTTTATTTCCCCGCTCCCGCTCACCGTCGCGGTAACGCCCCTCCCTTAACCCAGTCGGGGGGTCCGGGGGGATCATCGCCCCGGCCGCCGGAGGCATCACCCTCTTCCCTCACTGCTCCGGCCGCCGGAACACGCTTTCATCACGCTTCATGCGCCGCAACAGGTGCGCCGAGTTCGGCCACGGCTCGGGCGTAGCCTTGGCGCAGAGCCTCCATGTAGACGGCGTCCACTGGCCCCTTCCAGGTGGTCACTTCGGAAAACCGTTTGGGGATGTGTGTGGCCATGGGATCAAAGCCGGTGGCAATTTTGAGCCGCCACCGGGCGCGGCGGGCGTTTTCGGCTGCCGTGTCGAGATTGGCGGCCAGCTCCGTATGGCCGAGACAGGCCATGATATCGACCATGGTCTGGGGTTTGTAGACCTCCCGGGCAAACAGGCAGGCCACAAGGCAAGTCAGGAGCACGCGCTCGCGTTCGTCGTCCACGAGGAATTTGACCACGGCGTCGACATCCTGCTCCTTGTGCTTCTGGTCATAGGAGTAAGCCCCGGTGTCGAGATGGGAATGACGGAAGGCGACGGTCTGGGAGGCAAAATAGGTTTCCCCGGTGGCGTAGCCGGCCATCTCCTGGCCAAGGACGCAGGCATAGTCCCCGCCGCCGTAGTGCGCCGCCGCTGCCATGGTGCCCTGTCCCAAGAGAGCATAGAACTCGTTGGCCTTGTGCCCAATGAGCCACATGGCCCGTTTGAAGGCCGCAGCGTCGCCAAAGGTCAGCTTCACCTCGGTTTCCTTTTCCGAAATAAGCCCTTTTTCGGTCGCTTCCACGGCCCAGGCCAGGGCCACGCCGGCGGAAATAATATCCAGTCCCTGCCGGTCGCACATATCGTTTATAGCCAACACCTCGACCGGATCGACCACGCCGAGCATGGGGCCGGCGGCAAAATTCGGCTCGTGGTCGTAGGCCACCTGATGGATGGCGAAGCGGTGGGAGGTGGAAAACATCTCGCGCACCATGCCGACGTGGATGCAGCCCACCGGACAGCCGGAGCAGGCGGCGTTGTGCATGAGGAGTTTTTCGGCAAAGGCCTCGCCGGAAATCTTGTCGGCATCGGGATCTGAGGTGGCGGCCAGATTGCGCCAGGGCAGGGATTTCAATTCATTCAAGGGCAATACGTTGGCCGGTGTGCCGAGATTATGGTATTTTTCCATCATCCCGGACGAGGTGACCTTTTCGTGGATGTCTTTAAAAAGCTTGGCATAGCCCTTGTCGTCGGGGAGCGGCAGATCGCTGTCGCCCATCAGGACGATGCCTTTGAGGTTTTTTGCCCCCATGACCGCCCCGGCTCCGAGCCGGCCGAAGTGGCGGTAGGTGTCGACATTGATGCAGGCGTAGCTTGAGCCGTTTTCACCGGCTGGGCCGATGCGCAGGATGCTGCGATGGCCGGAGGCGCCCGAGGCGATCTTGCGCAGGAGCTTGCCAGTGGTGAAGACATCAGCCCCGGCCAGATAGTGGACGTTGATCAGTTCGATGCGCCGCGACCCGACCACCAGAGTGGACAGCTGGGCCGCCTTGCCGGTGACGACCAGGGCATCGTAGCCGGCAAAGCGCAGGGCCAGGGCCGAGCGGCCGCCGGCGTGGGATTCGGCGTAGTTGCTGTTGTAGGGCGATTTAAAGCCGCACACGGTCTTGCTCATGAGCGGGAAATAGCCGGTGGCCGGGCCGATGGCGAAAATGAGCGGCTGGCCGGGATCAAAGGGCGCGGCCCCGGGCAGACCGTATTTTTCATAAAGGAGCGCGGCCAAGCCCGAACCGCCGATAAACCGCCGCCGGCCGGGAATGAGGACGAGGTCGCCGCGTTGGCGCTCAAGGTCGTAGATCAGGACGCGAAAGAGATCATTATCGCTCGACATGGCAACTCTCCAGGCAGGGGGCGGCCGTGGTCTGGTCAGCCTCAACCAGCTCCAGGCAATCGTGGGGGCAATAGGCAACGCATTGGCCGCAATGGACGCACACGCTGGGATTGCCGGCAACGTCCAGGGCGATGGCGTCCACCGGGCAGGCCGCAGCACACTTGCCGCATTGGATGCAAAGCGATTTTTTCAGCAGGACGCCGCCGCCGGATTTGCGCTGGACCATGGCCCCGGTCGGGCAGGCCGCGGCACAGGGGGCGGGATCGCAGGCCAGGCACAAAATGGCTTGGAAACCGCTGGAGACGCCGCCGGTTGAGCGGATGCGGATGCCGGCCCTGTCCCAGGACACAGACTTGTAGACCAGCCGGGCGCAAGCCAGGGAACAGGAATGGCAACCGATGCAGCGCTCCATGCGCAGGGCGCGATGGATCTTCATGAAAGAGCTCCTGGCGGGTGGTCCGCCAAAAAAGACATAATGGTTTCAGGGGTGTTTCAACTGGCATAGTGGCATCAGGTCCGGGTGAGGTCAACAGGGACGGCCTGACGATTTGGTTAACGGATGCAATTGGCAGCGATCTTCGTGAAAGGTCTTCTTGACCGGACGGGCGATTACGCTTAATAACCGTCTTCCCGATGGGGGCGTAGCTCAACTGGGAGAGCGCTGCGTTCGCAACGCAGAGGTCGTGGGTTCGAGTCCCATCGCCTCCACCACCGGATTTCCAGGGCCTCGCGATGCTTGTCGCGAGGCCTTTTTTTCGTGTTGTACAGGGAGATGCCACTCCCCCTGCTCTCGTTATCTCCTCCACCCTCTCCATATTGGCTGACGCGTCATCCTGGCGGCTTGCCCCGACCGGCCGACCGCGCTATCGTGCGCCCCCTGCCTGACCGGGGCTACCGTACGCTGTGGAGGTTACACTATGGATTTCAAGGTGTTGGCCGATCTGATTGAAAACGGACTGCCGTTTCAGAAAATGCTCGGCATCCGGGTGTCCGAAATCGAAGAAGGGCGCGTGCGACTTTTCATCCCTTTTCGCGAGGACCTCATCGGCGACGCCCGCCGTCCGGCCATCCACGGCGGGGTGATCTCCACCCTGGCCGACGTCTGCGCCGGATTTGCGGTCTGGACGCGCTGCAAGCTCAGCGACCGCATCGCCACCATCGATCTGCGGGTGGATTACCTGCGCCCGGCCACGGCCCACGATCTCTACGCCGAGGCAACCGTCAGGCTCCTGGGCAACCGGGTGGGCAACGCCCAGGTCGTCCTGTGGTCCGACGGCAGCCCGGAGGCGCATGTGGCCGAGGGCCGCGGCGTCTACAACATCCGCCGCAGCGAGTAGTGTCGCGTCCTGGAAAAAGTGCACCTTTTTCCCCAGGATAATATGCTCATATAATTATTTTTATCAAAAATACTGACGTATTTTTGAGGGACGCAGCGACGAGCTCCGCCCCTAGACCATGCCCCCGTTGGCCCGGATGACCGCGCCGTTGATCCAGCCGCCTTCCGGCCCGACCAGAAAGGCCACCACCCCGGCGATGTCTTCAGGTGTTCCCAGGCGGCCCATGGGTGTGGCCTGGGCGATTTTTTCCACCATCTCCGGCGTCTTGCCGGTCAGAAAAAGCTCGGTGCCAACCGGCCCGGGAGCCAGGGCCGTCACAGCAATATCCCGGCCGCGCAGCTCCTTGGCAAAGATAGCGGTGATGGTCTCCATAGCTGCCTTGGTGCCGGCGTAGATGGAATAGCCCGCAGGAGCCAGACCGACCACGCTCGACGAAAAGTTGACGATGCGCCCGCCCTGGCGCAACTTCGACGCGGCCAGACGCAGCATGTTGAAGCTGCCGCGCAGATTGATCGACACCAACCGGTCAAAAAGCGCGTCGTCGGTGTCGGCCAAAGGAACCAATCCGGGCTGCATCACCCCGGCATTGTTGACGAGCACGTCCACCCCGCCAAACACTGCTTCGGCCGCCTCGTACAGTTTGGCGGCATCTCCGGAATCGGATACGTCGGCCCGGATGGCCACGCCGTGCCCGCCGGCAGCCACGATGTCTTTGACCACAGCCTGGGCCTTGGCCTCGCCAGCGACGTAATTGACGACCACAGCCAGCCCGTCGGCCGCCAGCCGCTTGGCAATGGCCGCGCCGATACCCCGGGACGCTCCCGTCACAATGGCAACCCGTTTCTGATCCATACTGTTTTCCACTCCTGGGTCCGACGCCGGCCGACACGTTTGTCAGCCCGGGCCGCAGTCGCCCCATGCGACAGGGACGCGGCCCGACTGCGTCTTCTTGCTTGCAGTGTAACACTGCCAAGGAATTGTCGACAAGTCCGGTCGCTGCGAAACGGGCCGGTCTGGCCGCAAATCCGGTATCCTTCTCCTTTTCCCCAGGCGTACCCCGGGGTTGGGCATTGCCGAAGCGTGGCAATTGGGGCAAAAGATATGGGAACTCCTTTTGCGATACGGAGGCATCCTTGGCCCCATCAGCCCGCGAACTGCTCACAAAGATGGCCCCGGATTTTCCGGCCCGCCACGTCGGCGACCTCTACACCGACACGACCGAGTTCATGCGTATCAGCCATGGCGACGTCATCGTCCTGAAAGATCGCCATTTTCTGGTCCTTCGCGACGAGGCCGAGCGCCGATTCGGCATGGAAGACCCCAAGTTCTGGGTCAAGCGCTGCCGCTGCCTGGAAACCGGGGAGCGCAACATCTTAAAGCTTGTCTTTCACGAAACATTCCCCATGACCATTGGCTCCATGGTGGTTACCTGCACCCGAAGCCCGCGCAAGGAGACCCGCATCCTCGATCTGGTCCACGGTGACAGCCGGTTCATGCAGGGGGTGACCATCTACGATACAGTGGGAAACCCGGTCCGCATTTTGGACGTCGTCTCAGGCAAACGCCTCGATGAAAAAATCGAAGCCCTGGAGATGCCCCACCGCGACTATTTCCATGAACTGTTCCCGGAAGTACTGGAACGCTTCATCGAGGCCTGCCAGGCAATACAGTGGCTCCATGACCGGGGCGAAAAACATGGCGACATCCGACGCGACCATCTCTACGTGCTCTACGACACCGGCCGTTATTGCTGGATCGATTTCGACTACACCTTTGATTTCCGGGAAAGTCCCTTTGGCCTCGATCTCTTCGGCTTGGGGAACATCATCCAATTTCTGGTCGGCATGGGACAGCACACCACCCAGGCTCTGACCCCAGCCAAGCGCGCCGAGATCAGCACTGACGACTGCTCCATCATGTTCCCCAATCGCATCGTCAATCTTCAAAAACTGTTTCCCTACATCCCGGACAGTCTCAATCGGATCCTGCTGCGATACTCCCTGGCTGCGGAGGTCTATTACGACACGACGCGGGAATTGATCGACGATCTGTCGCGCGTCCGCGATGCCCTGTCCAAGCCAATGCTTTGAGCAACCGGAGCAATCATGAACACGGATAAAATCCTCATTGCCTACGATGGTTCGGAGAATGCGCAACGTTCTGTCGCCTACACAGCCGCCATGGTCGGCTGCGACGGCGGACGACAGGTGGAGGTGGTGGCTATCGAGCGACCGCCGGACCGTGACCTGTTTGCCGACGACGCGGCCTGGAAAGCGGAATGCGCCAAGCGCATTGAGACCATGCAGGCTGCCTTGGTCCAGGCCCGGGACATGCTCGTTGCCGCCGGCGTAGCCGAGGCGGCAGTGACCACGCGCTTTGTGGAAAGTTGCCGCTCGCCGCTGCGTGACGCCCAGGAATGCAGCATCGGCACCAGCATTGCGCTGGAAATTCTGCGGCTGGCCACTGAAGGCGGCTTTGGCACGGTGGTGGTCGGCCGGCGAGGGGTGTCGAAGCAGGAGGAATTTCTGTTTGGCAGCGTCTCGACCAAGATCATCCACGCCGCCAAAGGGCTGGCCGTGTGGGTGGTGGCTTAAGCCGCCACCCACAGCCCGAAGACCGACACGGTCTTTGGATCAGTTGGCCGCAGCTGGAGGATAGAGCAGCCAGACCCGGCGCTTGGAAGCCTTTTCCCCGAACACTGCGGCCAGAGTCGCTTCATAGGCCGGGTTCGCATAGTGCCTGGCCGCCAGCCGCAGCACCAGGGCCATCCCCCGGGCATGGCCCACGGGCGCGATTTGTCTGTAAGGCCAGGGAGTCCGATCCCCAAGATAGGGTTCCAGGAAATCCAGGGCCTGCCGGGGAGTGCCCTGCTCCGGCCGTCCGGCCCGCCACAGGTCAAGTCCAAGGCGGTCGCCAAGAAGCATCAGGCGAAACAGCCCTTCCAGATTGCTCAAGCTATAGCTCAACGACCGGGTGCGGGCCAATTCCAACGGCTGGCTCCCATCCGCAGTGATCTGGACGGCCAGACGATCGGGAAAACGGGCCAAGGCGGTCCTGGCTGCATCGATCTGTCCGCAAAACAGGGCATAGGCCGCCGTCTGCACGTCATACCAGGTGCCGTGGTTATTTTTGGCGTCCCTGGCTTGTCGCCCTTCCGGGCTGTTCTGGAGCCATGCCAGATAGGCCGCGAACCAGGCCCGCAAGCCCTGCATGTCCCGTTCGCTCCAGGCGGGGGAACCGAGCAACAAGGTGGCGGCGTCGCACACGACCGGAAGCATGCGCGTATCGATGAGGCCAAACCCCGAACCCTGCGCCTTGCCCGGCACGACTTGGGCAAAACGCAGATGCGGGTGCATGGCCGTGGCCGGATCGAGAAAAAACGTCCGCAACAACAGGGCCGCCCGCTCGGCCAACGCCGTGCCCCCGGTATAAAAGTAGCCCAGCGACAAGGTGTCGACGGTCTCGATCAGATGTTCCAGCGCCGCAACGTCGCCTTCCCGGGACTGCGGGTTGACCTCGCCGTCACGCTGCACCGAAGGCTGGCCATCGGCCGTGGCCGGGTTGGGCCACCAATACGGGGGCTGGCTTTGGTAGTCATGGACATCACCGCTTGGCGGCAACGTCTTTTTATCGGCCACCGACCAAGGTCCCACTGCCATGGCCTCGCGGCACTCGTCGCGCAGGCGTTCAAGGGCCGGGGCAAGCCTGGCGTCCCCCGCCGCCACGGCGCTTCGCGCCTGGAGAAGGTCGGGCGCGGAGAGAAACAGCAAGGGCTGTTCGGCCGTGGCGGCAAAGAGTCCGGCCGCCCACAAAAGGACGACAACACTCAAGGCATACGCCGCCTTGAAAGACGACGAACCCAACGGATGTCGTCGCATCATGGTCATTTCCTGGGAGTTCTCGAACCGACCAGCCGTTTGGCCAGAAGCAAAGCTGCCTGCAAGCTGCTGACGGCCGCCTTGCCCGTACCGACCAGATCAAAGGCCGTGCCGTGGCCGACCGAGGTGCGCACAAAGGGCAGGCCCAGGGTCACGTTGACCGTGTCTTTGAAGTGGAGGAGCTTGAGCGGCGGCAGGCCCTGATCATGGTACATGGCCAGGACGGCGGAAAATTCGCCCTGGGCGGCCCGATAAAAAACCGTATCCGCCGGCAACGGCCCGACAGCCGAAACACCCTTGGCCACGGCCGCGGCCACGGCCGGGCGCACCACGTCCTCATCCTCGTGGCCGAGCAGTCCACCCTCACCGGCATGGGGATTTAAGCCGCACACGGCAATGGGCTTGTCGGCCACGCCCAGGCGTCGCACATAGTTCCAGGTGAGTTCCAGGCAACGGGTCACCCGGTCGTAGGTGACAAGGGACGGCACCCTGGCCAAGGGCGGATGGGTGGTGACGAGGCTCACCCGCAAAATCGGGCCGCACAGGTGCATGCACACGCCCTTTCGCCCTACGCCCGAGCGTTCGGCCAGAAATTCGGTGTGGCCCGGGAAGACGAAGCCGGCGGCATTGAGCGCTGCCTTGGACAGCGGCCCGGTGACCAGCCCCCAGTCGGGATGGGCGGCCAGGAGCGTCACGACGTATTCCAGGCTTTCCCCGGCGGCCAGCCCACCGGCCGGCGTTTCCTGCCCCGGGGTGACGGGCAGGCCGGCCAGACGCGGCGGTTCCAGCAGCCAGACGCCGGGCGCGGCTCCAGCCAAGGCTCCACCGTCTTCCAGGCGTGTCCAGAATGGGGCCAGCCCCAGGCGCTCACAATGCCACAGCAAGGCCGACTCCGGTCCGACCAGGGCAACGGGACGATCACAGGCGACGGCGTCCTGGCCGCCAAGGAGTCGGCAGGCCAGCTCCGGCCCCAGGCCGTTGGCATCGCCGAGGGTGAGCAGAATCGGGACAGCTCCGGCAGAGGCGGCGGCATTGGCAGACGCGGTCATAATACTCCATCTTTCTCTTGGGGTTGGGCTTCGCTTCCCAGGCGAGTCAACTCCCCGTCCCGGGTCTCCCCCCGAAACACTTGCCAACACCCGGCCCACCCTTATCAAGGGGGTCCGGGGGGATTATCCCCCCCGGTGGAGGAGGGTCTGGGAGGAGGCAACGCCTCCTCCCAGTCTTTTATCCTTCAGGCGTCAGGGCCACGGCGGCCAGGGGGGGGAGCGTCAGTGACAGGTAGTGGGGCCAGCCGCCGTAGGCAGCGGGCTGGGCCATGACGCCGCCGCCATTGCCGGCATTGGTGCCTCCGAAAAGGGCCGCGTCGGTATTGGCGATCTCTCGCCAGTAGCCGGGGATACGGCAGCCGACGGTATAGTTCTCGCGCACGATGGGGGTAAAGTTAAAGACCCACAGAATCGGGGCTCCGTCCGGGGATTTGCGCAAAAAGGTGATGACCGAGGCGGCGTAGTCCGACAGGTCCACCCATTCAAACCCGGTCCAGTCATTGTCCTTGGCGTGCATGGAGGGGTGCTCCTTGTGCACGCGGTTGAGCGCCCGCAGCAGTTCGGCCACGCCCTGATGGCTGGGAAACTCGGTCAGCACCCAATCAAGTTGTTCCCGGGAGTTCCACTCCTTCCACTGGCCGAATTCGCAGCCCATGAAAATAAGCTTCTTGCCGGGATGGGCCCACATGTAGGCCAGAAACAGCCGCAGATTGGCCATCTGCTGCCACTGGTCCCCGGGCATCTTGCTTATGAGCGAGCCTTTGCCGTGGGTGACCTCATCGTGGGACAGCGGCAAAATGAAATTCTCGTGAAAGGCGTAGAGCATGGAAAAGGTGAGCTGGTTTTGGTGATAGGCCCGGTAGATGGGGTCCTTGGCGAAGTAGTCGAGCGTGTCGTTCATCCAACCCATGTTCCACTTAAAGGTGAATCCCAGGCCCCCGGTGTAGACCGGCCGGGAGACGCCGGGCCAGGAGGTGGATTCTTCGGCGATCATGGACGCGCCGGGGAAATGCTCGTGGACGACGCCGTTTAATTCGCGCAACAGTTCAATGGCCCCGATATTCTCCTTGCCGCCGTACTTATTGGGAATCCACTGGCCCTCCTCCCGCGAATAATCGAGGTAGAGCATACTGGCCACGGCGTCGATGCGAAGCCCGTCCACATGGAATTCCTTAAACCAATACAGGGCATTGGCCAGCAGGAAATTTTTGACCTCGTGGCGGTCGTAATTAAAGACATAGGTGCCCCAGTCCGGATGCTCGCCCTGGCGGGGGTCTTCATGTTCAAAAAGACCTGTGCCGTCAAAGCGGCCAAGCCCCCAGGCATCCTTGGGGAAATGGGCCGGCACCCAGTCGAGGATGACGCCGATGCCGTTTTGGTGGCAGACGTCGATCAGATAGCGCAGGTCTTCCGGGCTGCCGAAGCGGGAGGTCGGGGCGAAATAATGGCCGGTCTGGTAGCCCCAGGATTCGTCGAGGGGATGCTCGGCCAGGGGCATGAATTCGATATGGGTAAAGCCCAGGTCGTGCACATAGGGCACCAGGGTTTCGGCCAGATCGCGGTAGGAATAAAACGAGCCGTACTCCTCGCTTTTCCAGCGCCAGGATCCGGGGTGGACCTCGTAGATGGAAATGGCGTCATTAAGCGGCAGGCCTTTTTCCCGACGCATGGCCATCCAGGCCTCGTCCTGCCAGACATAGCCGTCGAGGTCCCAGGCCCGGGCGGCGATGCCGGGACGCATCTCCGTGCACAGGGCGAAGGGATCGGCTTTGAGCACGGTTTCGCCGTGCTTCTGTTTGACGGCGAACTTGTAGAGCCAGCCTTTTTCAAACCCCGGGATGAATCCGGCCCAAATGCCCGAAGCGGCCACGGGATACAGGGCATGACGACCCGGGGTCCAGTCGTTTTGATCGCAGACGACCGAGATCGCTTGGGCGTTGGGCGCCCAGACAGCGAACCGATAGCCCACCCCGTCAGGACCGTTATGGCCATGAGCGCCCAGCACCCGATACAGGTCCCAGTGCTTGCCCTGGCCAAACAGAAAAATATCCAATTCGCCGAGGGCAACAGGCAGGCACGGCAGTATGGACGCAGCGGATGTGGGCATGGGGACTCCTTTGGGCCGCGCGAGCGGCAATGCCGTCATGGGTCGGCGACGGCGTCGAACCGTAGACAACCGGCGTCGTTCGCGCCGGGAGACGGAAGAGGGGCGCGCCTCGTGTCACGTATAAGAAACGCCGTTATCCTTGTTGGCGTGACAGTAGATCGGAATCATAACAGGTGTTCGCAACAAAACAGCACTGTTTTGTTGGGAACGCGATATTAGATGTCCGCCCCAAGTTCCCGGTAGAGATTGATATAGTTCTTGGCCGCTTTTTCCCAGGAATAATCCGCCCGCATGGCCCGCACCACCATGGTCCGCCACGCTTCGGGCTGGTTCCACATCTCCAGAGCATCGAGGATGGCCCGATAAAACAGTTCCGGGTCGGTGTCGGAAAAGGTGAACCCGGTGGCTTCCGGATCAGGCCAGGGCACGATGGTGTCGCGCAGGCCGCCAACAGCCGTGGCCACAGGCGGTGTGCCGAAACGCAGGGCGTACATCTGGGTCAGCCCGCACGGTTCGTAGCGGGACGGCATGAGAAAGATATCGGAACCGGCCTGGATGCGGTGGGCCAAGTCTTCGGTATAACCGATGCGCACGGCCAGCTGGCCGGGATAATTTTCCATCATGTCGAGCAGCACGGCCTCGTAATCGAGGCTGCCCTCGCCAAGGACCACGACGGCTGCGTCCTTGGCCATGATGCGGCCCATGATGTCGATCAGCAGATCGATGCCTTTCTGGTCGCGGATGCGGCCGATAAAGCCCAGGATGGGCCGCTTGAGGAACCGGCGGTCCAAGCCCAGTTCAGCCACGAGGTTGCGCTTGCAGATGTCCTTGCCGGACAGATCGTCGGGGCTGTAGGTGCTTGGCAGATGGCGGTCGTTTATCGGATCCCAGACGGTGTAGTCAGCGCCGTTTAAAATGCCGCGCAGTTGCGGAGCCCGCTTGGTCAGGATGCCTTCCAGGCCGCAGCCGAACTGCGGATAGAGGATTTCCAGGGCATAGGTGGGACTGACCGTGGTGATGATGTCGGAATAGGCAATGCCGGCCTTGAGCAGGTTGAAATCGCCCCAGAACTCCGCACCGTCCATGCCCCAGGCTTCCTTGGGCAGGCCTGAATCAAAAAACAGACGAGAAGCGAACCGGCCTTGGAAGGCCAAGTTGTGAATGGTCATCACCGTCTTGGTGTTGCGCCAAAACGGGGCAGCCGGGCGCAGGAAGTGCAGATAGGCCGGCACCAGGGCGGCCTGCCAGTCGTGGGCGTGGACAATGGCCGGCGCGCCGTCGAGGCGGCTGGCCCAGGCCATGGTGGCCCGACAGAAGAACAGAAAACGTTCGCAGTTGTCGAAATAATCGCCGTCATGGGTATTGTAATAAAAACGGCGGTCGAAATATTCACCGCGCTGGACGAAATAGACCGGCACGTCATCGCAGGTGGCCGTGTAGATGTCGGCGGTGATCGGAGCCCAGGGATAGCCGACGCGGCACTTGGAATAGATCAGGCGCAGCTGGTGGTCGCCGTGGTTGAGACGGCCGTAGTATGGGGCAATCAGGGCGACGTTGACGCCCTGGCGTTTGAGTTCCTTGGGCAATGCCCCCATGACGTCTCCCAGACCGCCGGTCTTGGAGAAGGGATACATTTCCGAAGCAACGAAGAGGACCTTGTGATGAAACTTCATCGCACTCCTCGGCATGGCCGGTTGCAATCCGCGACAACGGGACAGCGCCCCTTGATCGCGTATCGTGTCGAGCATCCTTGCGCCGCGTACACGGCGACCCGGTCCGGTCTTTCAGGAAACCGCCGCCGGCGCAAGGCTGTAAAGCCCTATCCGTTATCGCTCCCGCGGTTTGATCCGCTTTAAAAGCATGGCGTAATCGTTGAGTATGCGTGCATGGTCAAAACACAGCGGCTCCGGCCACTTCCCGACAGGGAAAACGTCCACGCCCTTGGCGTCGTCGCCGGCGGCCAGTTCGTCGGGGTCCAGGGCCTGGGCGATGTAGACGACGCTTAACGTATGCTGGCGCGGGTCCCGGGACGGATCGGAATAAACGCCAAGCAGGGCAGTCAATTCCACGGTCAGCCCGGTCTCTTCCTTGGCCTCGCGGATGGCCGCCGCCTCGGCCGCTTCGCCGTAGTCGACAAAGCCGCCGGGCAAGGCCCAGCCGTAGGGTTCATTGAGACGCTCGACCAGGACCACGCCGCGTCCGGGCAGATGGATCAGCGTATCCACCGTGGGCACGGGGTTGCGATAGTGGACAATGGGGTGGCCGCACTGGGGACAGGGTTTGACGAGGGCCATGGCGCAGACTCCGTAAAGGATACTGGAGGCTTATCCCCGGGTTGCACACGATGCCCAACCCTTTTCGGGAAGTTGTCTCAACCAATTATAAAGAATCGTCTTTTTCCATTAGGAAGAGTACGCGAAATGAAAACCCCTGACAAGATCGTTTTGGAACATGCCGGAGCCCTTGGAGATTTTTTATTGGCCTGGCCTGCTTTCCTGTCCATCAGCCGGCAATTTCCCGGAGTTCCCGCCTATTTCGCCGTGCGACCGTCCCTGGCCCGGTTTCTTTCGCCCCTGGCTTCCCCCTGCCCGCCCGACATCCGACGGGGGCTTGACGCCCGGTTTCACGACAACGGCTGGCCGGATGCCCTCAAAAACGTGCTGGTGGTGCGCCCAGGCTTGGCCATTCGGCCGGAAATGACTGATAGCCCGGATTTCGTGTTTTTGCACGGCGTCGTCCCGGGCCGCTGGGATTCGCCCCGCGACCTCTACCGGCAGGGACTCGCCCGACGCGGGATTGCTTTTGCCGAGGACTGGCGCGAAACTTTTCAGGTGTTATTCGGTCGCAGTAGGCCGATTGGCGACACGGTGCTGCTTTTTCCGGGGGCTGGCCATACCGACAAGTGCTGGGCCATGGACCACTTTGAAGCGTTGGCCGGCCTCATTGCAACATATGGCTGCAAGCCCGTGTTTGTCCTGGGGCCGGCGGAACTGGAACGCTGCGTGGCCCCGAAGACTGGCGAGACGCTTTCGCCGCCAAGCACGGAAGCGCTCTCGCAGGCCCTCTGTGCCGCGCGCTGTGTCGTCGGCCCGGATTGCGGCCCCCTGCATCTGGCCGGGATGCACGGCGTCCCTGGCGTGGCGATTTTCGGGCCGACCGCGCCGGATCAATGGGGACCGGACGGGCTGGCCGTGGTCACGGCCGGACTGCCCTGCTCGCCGTGCACCGGCATGACCTCCGGGGAATTTGCCGCCAACTGCCTGCGCCCACTGTCGTGTCTGACCGGCGTCAGCATTGCGGCGGTCTGGGAGCGGGTGCAGGATCTGCTGTCGCGAAGCCCGGCAAGGCGTTAAGCGGAGAAATAAAAAACCCTGGCAGAGGACACGGTAACCAACTAGAATTTGGATACGACGTTAAAGCGCACTTATTACATCCACTCTTTAAAGAGCTCTTTGACAGATACGCCGACATATTTAGAAAACGAGTGTGAGGATGCGACATGCATGTCAACAAACTGGAAGCGTCTATAATACGCAGGGCAATTGCTGACTGGAAACAAAACGAACAACTTGACGATAAAACAGCACAACGGCTAAATGACAGCATTCAGATAATATCATTTGACTGGCAGACTCTCGGCAAGTATTCATTTTTGATTTCAATCACCTGCATAATTATCGCTGTTGTTTCGATCAGTCATGACAAATTTCTGCGAGAGCTCTTGCATATCCTTTTCGATTCCCCGCCGTTGCTCAAATGCACCGGTATGGTCACGATAGCCGGAAGCATTTTTGGTTTCGGCCTGAGGAGGCGGCGCAAGCACCCGGAAAAAAGTTTCAGCAACGAAGCAATATTCTTTCTCGGGGTCCTGGCCGTGGCCGGGGCCGTGTATTTTCTCGGTTTGGCGCTTGATACAGGAAACGGCCACTTCTCCCTGCTTATCTTACTGTCCTGCATCACCTACGGCGTGTTGGGCTACTGCTTCCGGTCGAGGTTAATCTGGCTGTTCGCCCTGCTTTCCCTGGGGGGCTGGCTCGGGGCCGAAACCGGCTATGTGTCGGGCTGGGGCGCGTACTATCTGGGCATGAACTATCCGCTGCGTTTTACGCTCTTTGGCGGGCTGCTCACCGCTGCGGCCCTGGCTTTGCAAAGTCAGGAAAAGCTGCGGCCGTTTCAACACACCACCATGGTCATGGGCTTGCTCTATCTGTTTATCGCCCTGTGGATACTGTCCATCTTCGGCAATCACGGGGATGAAACAACTTGGGAGCAGGTCAAGCAGATCGAGCTGTTTCATTGGTCCTTACTGTTCGCCATTGCCTCCGGCTGGGCCATCTATTACGGTCTGCGTCACGACAACGCCACGGTCAAGGGATTCGGCCTGACCTTTCTGCTGCTGAACTGCTACACGCGGTTTTTCGAATACTTCTGGGATTCCACCAACAAGGTTATTTTCTTCGTCTTGCTGGCGGCCAGCTTCTGGGGCCTGGGCCATGTGGCGGAAAAATTGTGGCGCATTGGGGAAAAAAAGGAAGCCTAGGCATGTCTTCTCACCCCCGGCTGTCCATGCCCCTTCCTGGGGCCTGTGGCCAGGGGAGGTCGCGGCCAGACGTCTTACCCGTAGATGAGCTGATACCCCGCCTCAAGAAGCGTCGCTGCCGCCACCGCGCCCTGGCGAAAAATCTGTAGCCGCCCCCGGCCAAGCAACCCCGCCACGGTCGAGGCCGGGCCGCCGGCCGGGGGAGGGCCTTGGGTCACCAGGGCATCCGCCGCGTCCACCACGGCCGGCTCAAGGTCGTCCGGCACGGCCGCCGGCGCGCCGCCGCTGACATTGGCGCTGGTGGCGACCAGCGCCCCGCCGGCCAGCCGGCACAGGGCCGCCGCCGTTTCATGCGGGGTAAAGCGTACCGACACCCGCCCCAGCCCGTCCTTGACCAGCCCGGGCAGACTCTCCCGGCAGGGCACCACCAGCGACAGCGGCCCGGGCCAGAATCGGGCGGCCAGAGCGGTGAAATCCCTCCCGAGCGGACCGTCAACAAAACCGTCCGGCAACACGGCGGCAAACTGGGCCATGTCGCCGACCAGAAGCGGCAGCGGCTTGGCCGCCGGGCGGGCCTTGATGGCCACGATGCGGGCCAGGGCGGCCGCATCGGTTGCCAACGCTCCCAGGGCGAAATAGGTTTCCGTCGGATAGATGACGCAGCCGCCGCCGCGCACAATCATGGCCGCCTGGGCCGGAGAACTCGCCTGCATGATGGTGCCGCCCTGGATGGTGACGGTCTCCGGCTCGCCGGGACCGGAATTGGACTTGGCCCGAAGGACCGGGTAATTGCGACAGGCAACCTAGCACCATCGCCTTCAAGGGAAAAGGACCGCCATGCCTATCGATCCGCACCGCATCGCCATCCCCCCCCTGCCGCAACCTGGCCCGCAGTTTCTGGCCGGCATCGTAAACGCCCTGCCGATCTGGGCGTTGACCTCCCAGCAACCCGAACTGCGCCGCTCCCTGGCCGGTCTGCTCCTGGCCCAGGGACCGAACCAGCCGGATTTCGCCGCTGCCGCCAAGGGGCTCCTCGCCTACGGCTGCCAGTTCGACCCCTTTGACGCGCCAAGTCTGGCCCTGCTGGCCCGGACCCAGGCCGAAGCCCCGTTCCTGCCGCCCCGGGCCGCCGGCATGGCCGGTCTGCTGGCCGGCCTGCCCAACCTGGACAACGACGACATCTCCTTTGAAGCCATCCGGGCCAGCGGCGACGACGAGCTGTTGGCCCGCTATCTGGAAGTGTCCGCCCGGGATCGTGCCGCCGGACTTGCCCGGCTGGCTCCGGCCTTTGGCGCCCTGTGCCGGCTGCCCGACGCCGAGCAGGCCGAAGGGCTGCTGGCCGCCTTTGCCCCCCTCCTGCCGCCGCCGCTTTTCGCCCGGCTTACTGCCGAATTCGCCGTGCTGCGCCTACCGCCCCAGGTCGCCCTGGACCGCCTGGCTACTCTGGATACCGAGATATGGGGCCTGTTTGCCGCTGTGGCCGCCTCGCACTGTCTGGACCGCCTGGGCGACCGGGGCGGGGCGCTGGCCGCCTGTCTGGCTGCCCGGCGCGCCCTGCCCTGCCACGTCAATCTCACCTTGCGGGCCTTCGAGTTGGCCAGACCGGTGTCCGCCCCGCTCCCGGCCAAGGCCGGCGAGGCGGCCGTGTGCCTCTATTCACTGAACAAGGCCGAACTCTTTCACGATTGTCTGCAGCATCTGGCCCAGACCGATCTCGGCGAGGCGATTATCGCCGTGCTGGACAACGGTTCCACCGACGCCACCCCGGACATGCTGGCCGGGATGGCCGGCCGCTTCCCGGCCGACCGGTTTGTCAGCGTCCGCCTGCCGGTCAACATCGGCGCTCCCGGGGCCAGGAACTGGCTGCTGGCCCTACCCGAAGTGGTTGCCTGCCGCCATGTCGCCTTCCTCGACGACGACGCCTTCCCGGAAACCGACTGGCTCTCCCGACTGCTGGCCACCGCCCGGGACTATCCCGCCAGCGGGGCTGTCGGCTGCGCCATCACCGACATGGACGCCCCGCGCGACCACCAGTCCGCCGACTTCAACCTCTTCCCCCCGGACATGGGCCAGCCCTCCATGGCCGAGGTCAAGGAACGCCTGTTTGTCTGCGAACCCTGCCGGGGTGCGCCCGACCTGAGCCTTTTCGCCTACGCCCGGCCCTGCCTGTCCGTGTCCGGCTGCTGTCACCTGCTCTCGCGCCAAGCTCTTGAAAAGGCCGGCCCCTTCGACATCCGGTTCAATCCCACCCAGTTTGACGACCTCGAACGCGACATCCGCTCCTTTCTGGCCGGCTATCCCTGCGTCTACGACGGCACCGTGCGCGTAGCCCACAAACAAGGGTCCAGTTTGGCCAAAGCCCAGACGCAGGCCCAGGTAAGCCAGGTGCTCGGCAACAAGATCAAGCTGGAATACGCCGTGTCCGACGCCGACGCCGACCGCCTGTGGCGCGAAAATCTGGCCCTGATCGGCCGCGATCTGCTGGAAAAGGCCAACGTGGTGGATGGATTGTGAGAGGAGAGAGAAGACTGGGGCGCTGGCCCAGGCCCCGCCGGGGGGATCATCCCCCCAGCCCCCCGGAAGGGGACAAGGGGGAGGCAAAGGGCTGCTTTCTGCACCAGACATACCCGCCCTTCTCCCTTCAATCAAGCGTCTGGCGATAGCGCTTGACCCCAACACCCAGCGAGACCAGGAGAAAAAGGCAGATGGGCAGCAGATGGGGCACGATGTCGGCAAAGGTGTTGCCCTTGAGCACAATGCCGCGCACCACCCGCAAAAAATGGGTCAGCGGCAGCACCGAACCGATCCACTGCGCCCACTCTGGCATCCCCTGAAAGGGAAACATGAAGCCGGACAGCAGAATCGACGGCAAAAAGAAGAAAAACGACATCTGCACGGCCTGCAACTGATTCTGGGCAATAGTGGAAAAGGTGATGCCAACGCCCAGATTGGCCGCGATAAACGGAAACGACACCAGAAAGAGCAGCGGCAGGCTGCCGACGAACGGCACCTGAAAGATCACCTTGGCCGCGACAATGATAAGCCCCATCTGGATGTAGCCCACCACGATATAGGGCAGCATCTTCCCGAGCAGCACTTCCACCGGCCGCACCGGCGTAATGAGCAGATTTTCCATGGTGCCGCGTTCGCGTTCGCGGGTGATGGCAAGCGAAGTGATGATGACCAGGGTCATGGTCAGCACCACGCCCATGAGGCCGGGAACGATGTTGTACTGAGTGACGGCTTCTGGATTGTAGCGGGCATGCAGGCGCAGGGTCACCGGGCCATCGGTTGCCCGCAGCGGCAGCAAGGGGCCGGTCAGATCCCGGTTGAAGGCATCGGTTGCGGCTTGTCGGATGGCGGCCACGGCGTTGGAAGTGGCCGATGGGTCGGTGGCGTCGGCTTCAAGCAGCACTACCGGACGCTCGCCGCGCACCAGATCGCGGCCGAAATTCTGGGGAATGGTCAGGACAAACTGGATGCGCCCCAGACGCAACAGTTCGTCCGCCTCGGCTTCCGTGCTGATCGCCTTGGTGAACTTGAAATAATCGCTGTTTTTCATGGCCGTGGCCATGTCCCGGGAAAAAGCCGTGCGATCGTTGTCCAGGATGGCGGTGGGCAGGTTTTTGGGGTCGGAGTTGATGGCAAAGCCAAAGAGAATGAGTTGGAGCAGCGGGATGCCGACCATCATGGCAAAGGTCACCCGGTCCCGACGCATCTGGGTGAATTCCTTGGACACCATGGCTGCAAACCGGGCCGGCGACAGACCAAAGACACGCACCATCACACCACCGCCTTGCGCATGAGGCTGATAAACACCTCTTCGAGGTTGGAGGGGATCTGCCGCAGCGTCAGCGGCTCCGCGCCGTAGGGAGCGAGGCTTTGGGCCAGGGCGTCGGCGTCGCGGCCGCTGACGTGCAGGGTGACGCCAAAGGCCACCACCTGCTCGACCCCGGGCAGGACGCGAATCGCGTCCATGATGCCGTAGAGTTGCGGCCCGGCGATTTCGTAAGTGATCAGGCGCTCGGCCGCCACGATCTCCTGGACCGTGCCCGTGGCCAGGAGATGGCCGTAGGCAATATACGCCAGGCGGTGGCAGCGCTCGGCCTCGTCCATATAATGCGTGGAAATAAGGGCGGTGATCCCCTCGCCGGCCAGCTTGTGGACCTCGTCCCAGAAATCGCGCCGGGCCATGGGATCGACGCCGGCGGTTGGTTCGTCCAGCAGCAAGAGCTTCGGCTCGTGGATCATGCAGGCGGACAAGGCCAGACGCTGCTTCCAGCCGCCGGACAACGTGCCGGCCAGCTGGTCGCGGAACCGCCCCAGGTTCATACGCCCGATGGTGCGGTCAACCGCGGCTGCGCGGTTGCCGACTGCGTACATGCGGGCAATGAAATCGAGATTTTCCCGCACCGTCATGTCCTCGTAGAGGGAAAATTTCTGGGACATGTAGCCGACATGGGGTTTGATCAGCTCGGCTTGGGTGCGCACGTCAAAACCCAGGCAGGCGCCATGGCCGTCATCCGGGCGCAACAGTCCGCACAGCATCCGGATAAAGGTGGTCTTGCCCGAGCCGTTGGGACCGAGAAAACCGTAGATTTCCCCCTTGGCCACCCGCATGTCCAAATGGTCCACCACGGTCTTGCGGCCGAACACCTTGGTCAGGCCGACGACGTCGATGACCGGGGCCTCAGGCGTCACTTTCCGCCTCCGCTGCCGACCGCGCCCAAAGACACGTCGATGGGCTGGCCCGGATGCATCCGGGCGGCGTCGGCCGGGGCAAAGGCGGCCTCGACCATAATGACCAGTTTTTCCCGAAAATTCTGGCTGTAGATGACCGGCGGGGTGTACTCCACCTTGGGCGCGATATACGTGACCGTGGCCGCCATCGGGCCGTTGCCGCCGTCATAGGCGACCTGGATGGCGCTGCCCACGGCCAATGCGCCGGCCACGGCTTCGGGCACGAAAAACCGAGCCTTGACGTTTTGCTCGGGGAGAAGCACCACCACCGGACTCCCGGCCGCCACCCATTCGCCCTGATAATGCACGACATCGTAGACCAGCCCGGCTACCCCGGCCGCCTGGGTCATCTGGTCGAGGTTCCATTGCGCCTGCCCGACAGTCGCCCGGGCGGCCTCAACGGCGTCGGCTGCCGCCTTGATCTGGTCAATACGGCTCGGCAATCGTCCGGTGGCCAGCTTGGCTTCCAACTCCTTGACCTGATGCTTGTCCTTGGCGTTGGTGGTGCGGGACGTATCCAGTTCTTCCTTGGCAATGGTGGCCGAGGCGTAGAGCTTGACCCGGCGTTCATACTCCAGGCGCGACAGTTCATGGGCGGCCTCGGCCCGGCGCAGTTCAGCCAGGATCTGGTCGATCTCGTCAGGACGCAGCCCTTTCTTGCGGTCATCAAGGATGGCCTCGGCCTGCCGGAGGTCCGCCTCGGCCAGGGCCAAGCCCTTCGCCTCAAAGCCATGTTCCAGGGCATAGAGGGACTGCCCGATCGTGACGCGCTCCCCG
This sequence comes from Desulfovibrio sp. TomC, assembly GCF_000801335.2. Taxonomy (NCBI): domain Bacteria; kingdom Pseudomonadati; phylum Thermodesulfobacteriota; class Desulfovibrionia; order Desulfovibrionales; family Desulfovibrionaceae; genus Desulfovibrio; species Desulfovibrio sp. TomC. Next base: position 249,142 of record NZ_JSEH01000002.1, on the reverse strand, counting down.
CGCGAAACCAGCAGTTGATCCAGGCGTCCGGCCAGTTTGCCGGCCACATAGACGAACTCGCCCTCAATATATCCCTGGTAGGTTGTCGGTGCAGGCTTGGTGCAGCCCGTAACAACGCCGGCCAGCAGCCACAGAAGCGGGAGCAACAGGGGAAACTGTCTCATGCGCCGTCTCCAAGCAGAAGGTTGCCGCTGTCGGCCGCAGACAAGCCGCGCCCCACGACCTGGGCCAGAAATGCCGCCATATCGGCCAAAGGCATATCCACACGCATTCCCAGACCCCGGCCTTCCTCGGCAAAACGCAGGCGTAGCGGCTCGGACAGGGAATAGACAATCAGCGACCCGACCAGGGTGAGATGGACAAACACCGGTTCGGCCGGGACAAGCAGTCCTGCCGCCTGCCCCCGGGCCAGAATGCCCCGGGTCACGGCAAAAATGCGGCGAAACTCGGCCAGAGCCGCCGCCGGCATATTGGCCGCGCCCGAGGCCATCTCCATGGCCATGATCCGGGGCAACATGGGCAGACGGGAAAACAGATCAGCCAGGGCGGCCGTCAGAGCGGCCAAGTCTTCGCCAGGTGAAGCCCCGGGTGCGGCGGCCTGCTCCAGGGTGCCGGCCACCTGGCCGAAAAGGCGCAACAGCACGGCCTCGTAGAGCTTTTCCTTGGGGCCGACATGGTAATAGAGCCCTGCCTTGTTGACGCCGGCCTTCCGGGCGATGGCCTCAACCTTGGCTCCGGCATAGCCCTGCCGGCCGAATGCTTCGGTTGCGGCATCAAGAATGCGGGTCAGGACATCGGGGGCTTCGGCCATTGGAATCTCCGGTTTGACTATTCGGTTTAAACAAATGGTTAAACCGTTCCGTTACAGGCGTCAACTCCCGACCCTGCCGCCCTGCTTCCCATTTGCCTTAAAGAAGTGTAACCCGATTTTCGGCCGGCCCGTGAAAGACCAATTGCCGAGCCTGGATGCGATGACACATACCGCCCTTTCCCTACTGTGCTCCCCATTTGCCGCTCTCGGCCGCGTCGTTTTGGCCTTTGTGGCCGAGCTTGGCGGTCTGGCCATTTTCCTGGCTCAGGGCCTGTGGCGCATTGTGGTCCCGGCCCCGTCGTGGACCAAGATCATGCAGCAGGTCTATTTCATCGGGGTCAAATCCATCTTCGTCATCGGGCTGATCGGGTTGTTCACCGGCATGGTGCTCGGCCTGCAAGGCTATTATACCCTGGTCAAATTCGGCAGCGAGGGCCTGCTTGGCGCGGCCGTGGCCCTGTCCATCATCCGTGAGCTCGGCCCGGTGCTGACCGCCATCATGATCACCGGCCGGGCCGGCTCATCCATGGCCGCAGAACTTGGCATCATGCGCATTTCCGAGCAGATCGACGCCCTCACCACCATGGACATCAACCCCATGCGGTTCCTGGTGGCCCCGCGCCTGGCTGCGGCGCTGATCTGCTTTCCCTTGCTGACCGCCCTTTTCGACGTGGTCGGCATCTTGGGCGGCTATGTCAGCGGCTGTGTGCTGCTTGGCATCAACCCCGGCGTGTATTTCGACCGCATCGACGCCACGGTGGTCCTGGCCGATGTGACCGGCGGATTTGTCAAGTCCCTGGTCTTTGCCCTGCTCGTGGCAGCCATCTGCTGCTACGAAGGCTATTTCACCCACACCCGCCAGGGCGGGTTCGGGGCCAAGGGCGTCAGCTTGGCCACCACCTCCGCCGTGGTTCTGTCCTGTGTGGTCATTCTGGTCTCAGATTATATCCTGACCTCGTTTTTGTTGTAACGGAGAAGGCGGCTGACGTGTTGCATGTTGCGCGGGTTCGCCGTAAAAGGCTTGTCGTATGAAAAAGTACGCGATGGAAACGTCGGTTGGCATCTTTGTCCTGGCAGGCCTTTTGTGTGTTGCCTACCTAACTGTCAAACTCGGCAAACTCGAAGTCATCGGCGGGGACGGCTACCGGGTCACGGCCAGATTCAAAGATGTCACAGGCCTTAAAAGCGGCGCCTATGTGGAGATGGCGGGCGTACGCATCGGCCGGGTGTCCTCTATTGGCCTTGATCCCAAGGACAACAGCGCCCTGGTGGCCCTGACTCTGGACAAGGACGTACACCTGACCGACGACGCCATTGCCTCAATTAAAACCAGCGGATTGATCGGTGACAAGTTCGTCAAGATTTCCCCTGGCGGGTCAGACGATCCGCTCAAGCCCGGCGGTATGATCGTCGAAACGGAATCATCGGTTGATCTGGGCGACCTCATTGGCAAATATGTTTTTGGCGGGGTAAAATAGCCGAACGAGCGGCCCCCGGACCCTTACCTTTTTTTGTGGTGGAATTACGTATGCAGCGTTTTGCAACCCGCCTCATGTTGAGCCTTCTCATTGTGGTCGCAACCGTTGCCAGCGCCCTGGCTGGCTCGGCCACGGAGACCCTGAGCGCGTCGGTGGACCGTATTATCGGCCTGCTGGCCGATCCGGCCTACAAGACCCCCAATACCCGTCCCGAAATGCGGGTCAAACTCATTGCCACCATCGGCGAAATCTTCGACATGAAAGAGCTCTCCCGCCGGGCTCTTGGCCAAGAGTGGAACAAATTCTCTCCGGAACAGCAGGAACGGTTCGTCACGGCTTTCGGTCGTCTGCTGGAAAACACCTATCTTGACAAAATTGAAAGCTACACCGATGAAAAGGTGCAGTATCTCAAAGAACAGGATCTTGGCAGCGACAAGGCTGAAGTGGCCACCAAAGTGGTGGGCAAAGGGAAGGAGATTCCCATATCCTACCGTCTGGTGGATCGCAGTGGCTGGAAAGTGTACGACGTGGTCATCGAAGGGGTGAGCCTTGTCCAGAACTATCGCAGCCAGTTCGGCCAGATCCTTATGAATGAAAGCCCGGACACCCTGATCTCCAAGATTTCAGGGAAAAACTCCTGAGTTTTGACGACAATCACGTTTTCCCTTGCCTCCAGTTTGTTTTACCACCGGCTGAAGGCGATACACAAGATGTTGGAATGTCCCGCAATTGAGTTCGCTTTCTCTTGCAACGCAATAACCCGTGTGGAGTTGCCATGACCGCCGCCCTGCCTCAAAAATGTATTCTGATCCTGCTCATGCTGTCGGTGCTTGCCATGACCGGATGCCATGCTCGCAACCAGACCGGCAAGGATTTCGCAAAGGCTGGCGAATCGACTCCTGCGGCCTCCCCGGCCCAAACCGCCCCGGCCGCCCCCCCGGCCACTGCGGCTTCTGACGCCGACTACGCCCCGGCCGAGGCCTCCTACGCGCCGACTCCGGACCCGCTGTACCGCTGGAACAAATTCTGGTTCGGCTTCAATGATCTTTTCTACTCTGGTCTCATGCGTCCCTTTGCCAAGGGGTATGCTTTCGTGGTGCCCAAACAGGTGCGCTCCGGCCTGACCAACGCCTATCAAAACTTCATTTTCCCGATTCGCTTCTTAAACGCCCTGCTGCAGCTGGATTTCAAGAAGGCCTCCAAGGAATTCGGGCGCTTCATGATCAACAGCACGCTTGGCATCGGCGGTCTCGTGGACGTCGCCAAGGCCGATCCCAACCTCGCCCCGGGCAATGAAGACTTCGGCCAGACCCTTGGCCATTACGGCGCAGGCGACGGCTTCTATATCGTGTGGCCGCTGCTTGGCCCCTCCACCTTGCGCGATACGGTCGGTATGGCCGGTGACGCCGCAGCCAATCCGCTCACCTGGATTTTTGGCCCCTGGTCCATCGCCGGCGACGACAATCCCTGGTACTGGTCCTACATCATCAAGGGCGCCGATGTGTTCAACAACCTGCCAAATACCCTTGAAAACTACGATACGATCGTCAAACCGGCGGTCGATCCCTACACCGCCGTCAAGGACGCCTACATCCAGTACCGGCGAAACGCCATCTCTGAGTAGCAACCACTGTGACAACGCCGCCGCGCCTCTGCGCGGCGGCGTTTTTCATGGTCATGGACACTCCCCCAGCCCAACCCCCGGCCGATGCGGCCACCGCCATGGAGCTGCCCATTTGCGGCGGCATCCTGGCCCTGCGCGCCCGCTATCGCACCCAGCGCTTTTCCCGCCATGCCCACGAGGAATATGCGCTTGGCCGCATCGATTCCGGTGCGCTGACCTTTCGGTATCGGGGCAGTCAGGTGGTTGCCGCGCCAGGGAGTCTCAGTCTGGCCCAGCCCGGCGTGCCCCATGACGGCGGTCCGGCCGTGCCCGAGGGCTGGCGCTACCGCATGTTCTATTTACCGGCCACGGCTCTGTCCCTGGTGCTGCCGCCGGGCGCGCCATTGCCGCATTTCCGCCCGGGCATGGTGGAAGACGCGCCCCTCTCGGCCCTGTTCTCCCGCACCCATCATCTGCTCTTGGCCTCCTCTCCAGCCACCCTGGCCAAACAGACCCAGTTGCTCATCCTTCTTGCCGCCTGGATCGCCCGGCACGGCGACGACCACCCGCTCGCCCCGCCCAGCCGCTCCGAACCACGGGCCGTGCGCCTCGTCCTGGAGATTTTGTCCGCGCGCTATGCCGAGGATATCCAGCTGGAGGAATTGGCTGCCGCTACCGGACTCTCGCCTTGGCACCTGGCCCGGGCGGTGACCCGCCAGACCGGACTGCCGCCCCATGCCCATCTGCTGGAATTTCGCTGCCGGGCCGCCCGGGACCGGTTGGCCGGGCCGCAGCGCCTGGCCGACATTGCAGCGGATGTCGGTTTTGCCGACCAAAGCCACATGACCCGTGTCTTTCGGGCTCGATTCGGCCTGACGCCCGGGGCATGGCGCAAGATTGTTCAAGAGAACCGGTCGACGTCCCGGTAGCTTCCGTCATCTCACCCATGACGGAGGTTGTATCCCATGTCGTCTCGCCTAAAGGCCGTCTCGGCTCTGCTCGCGGCCATGGTGCTGGTCGGCTCGTCGATTGCCGTCGGACGCACCATGATCACGACCCTGCCGCTCTATTTCGCCTCCCTGGCCCGATTCACCCTGGCCAGCCTCGTGCTCGTGCCCCTGGTTATCCGGCTTGAGGGCCGCTTCCCCTGGGTGACCTGGCCAACGGCGGTCGCCCTTTTTGCCCAGGCTGTGTGTGGCTCGTTTCTCTTTACGGCCTGTCTGCTTTCCGGTCTGGCCCTGACCGGAGCGGCTTCGGCCGGCGTTGTCGCGGCAGCCACGCCGGCAGCCGTGGCCCTCCTGGGCTGGCTTGTCTTCCGTGAACGGCTTGGCAAGGCCGCTGTGGTCGGCATTGCCTGCACCACCTGCGGCATCGCCATCCTGGGGGCCGAGGCCAAAGTCGCTCCGATTGGACCGTCGCCCCTCCTTGGCAACCTGCTCGTTTTGTGCGCCGTGGGATTCGAGGCCGTCTTTTTACTGCTTCGCCGCACAGTGCGCGAACCGCTCTCCCCCCTGGCCGCGGCCATGTGGGTGTCCGTCTTCGGCTGTCTGCTCTTTCTGGGACCGGGCCTGTGGCAGGGACAGGCGCTTGACCTGCACGCCGTCAGTCTCAAAAGCCTCGGCGAGGTCGTCTACTACGCCCTTGGCGTGACGGCAGCGGCCTATATGCTGTGGTTTTACGGCGTGGTGCGGGTGGATGCGGCCACAGCCGGAGTGACCACCGGCATGATGCCGGTAGCGGCGCTGTGTTTCGCGGCGATCTGGTGCGGAGAGACGGTTGCTTGGCAGGAAATGGCCGGCTGCGCTGGCGTCCTGGCCGGCATCCTGTGCCTGTCACTGGGGGGCAAGGGCAAAACCAGTGCAGCCACGGGGAAATCCCGTGGCCGCGCGCTATGATCATGACACTATCGCATCCATGAAATCCATGGGAGAAACGCTTCCCCCTTTTGAGGGGTCCTGGGAGGCTCCTCTCCCTCGGCCGCCGGAGCCACGGCGGTTCCCGTCAAATCAAACGAACCCCAGGTGGGATTCCAAAGGACTCAGCCCTTTGGCCGCCGGAGGCTCCTCCCTAAATGACTAGGAACCCGACGCCTTGGGCGGTGGGGGCACGTAGCCGTCGGGCAGGGGCGGGGCCGGCTCGACAATGGGCGGGGGGATATTCCCGGAGGGTTTGGGCGAGGTGCCCTTGGGCGAGGCCGCCGGAGCCACTTTGGCGCTGGCGCCGCCGAAGGCCTTGGCCGGAGCCACCCGGTCCACAGGCCGTTCCTCGGTCAACCGAGGCTCGGTCACGCCGGCAGCGAACAACTCCCCTTCAAGCTCGGCCCGGTTGCCTTCCTTGACCGCGTACACCTTGTAAAAGGTCTTGTTGTTGAGCTTGCCCTGGTCCATGCGGGTGGAAAATCCCCGAGCCTCCAGGGTCGCCATGAGTTCCCCGGCTTTTTCATTGTGGGCAAAGGAACCGACCATGAAAGTGAACGTGGCCCGATCCGATGGTGCGCCGGCCGGTTGCGGGGCCGAGGAGGCGGTTGCTTGCGGTTGGACGGCCGTGGGCGTCGGCGCGGCATTGGGCTGCCCCCCAGCCACTCCGGTCGCCCCGGCTCCAGGGGACGCCGGCGGCTGATTTTGCCCATCGACCGCACCAGGAGTAAAGGGCTTGGGTGCGAACCTGGCATCGGTCACAGGCGAAGGACCGTCCACCACAGGTGGGGCAATGGGCTGCTTCGCCGTCCCCTGGGGCCGGGCGACGGGAGCCGGCGGCGGCGTGACCGGAACCGGCACACCTGGCGCTGCCGGTTGCTCCGGTAACGGCGCCTGGGAGTTGGGCCCTGGAGCATACGGGGCGGACGGGACCTGTTTTGCGGGCGGCGCAGTCGGCGCCTGACGCGACCAACCTGTGTCGCTTGGCGATTCAGGGGCGGGATGGCCCAGGATTTCTTTTTCAAAATCCTTATTGGCAGCGCATCCGGACAAACATACGGCCAGTAGGGCCGAGACGGCAATACAACGACGCTTCAAGAACGCCTCCTCCCTGTCGCAAGTGGCGTGGACCTGGCTCAGCCGAGGCCCACGAGCCGGCTCAAGGTTTCCTTGGCGGCGTGAAAACGCACCATGGCAGCGGCCAGAGCGTCTGTCGCGCCGTCACGTGCGGCCTCCTCCACGGCGGCAGCGGCCCGACCCAGGCCCAGCGCACCGATGGAGGCAGCGGAACTTTTGATGGTGTGGGCCTGCAAGATCACACTGGTCATATCGCCAGCCTCGTAAGCCTCGTCAAGGAGCGTGCGCCGTTTGGCCACTTCATGCCAGATGCAGTCAAAAATCCGCCTGAACCCTTCCGGATCCACGCCCATATGCAACCGGGCGCCTTCCGGATCAAAGGTCGCCGGCCTCCCGGTCCCGGTTACCCGATGCTCCTCGCCGGCGTCTGCCGCCAGCTCCCCGCATGGGAACAACCCTTTCATGGAACCTCCATGGGAAACACCCCCGCGTTCCCCTCGGACCTGCCGCTCATTCTGGCGTCGGCATTAGTCCAGAATGACCACTTCCGTACCGACGTCAATCATTTTGGCCATGTCCTTGCCTTCATCATTGCGCATTCGAATGCACCCGCTGGTGACGGGCCGACCGATGGAATTGGGATTGTTATTGCCGTGAATACGGAATCCGTAGCCGTGGGACAAGATGATTTTAAACGGTCCCATGGGGTTGTCCTTGACGCCCGGTCCCACGTACTCCGGCAACGGTTTGCCCTTTTTGAGCGCCCGCTCTTTCATGGCCGGGGTCGGCCGCCAGGACGGCTCGAAATTTATGCCCGTCACCACGCCCCAGCCTTGTGGGGCTTCCATCTCCCGCCCCGGCACGGCCACAACATACAGACGCACCAGTTGCCGCGAACCGTCCGGGAGATTCTCGTACAGATAGAGCTTGCGCTGGGAGAGGTGAACCTCAATGGAGTAGCGGTTCTTGCGGGCGTTGTACGCGGCTGCGTCTTCCGAATCCACGGAGGTGTCGGCCCCGCCTGTTTGGGCAAGCGTGGCCAGGAAACGGTTCAGTCCGCCGCCGTCGGCAACCGGCGCATACGCCGGCATGGCCGGGGCCGGCCCAGGCTTGCCCGGAGTCTCCCGAGCTGTGACGGCAGGCAAAGGAGCCGGTTTGGCCGCAACAGGCTTAGCCGCCTCGGGCTTCCCAGCCCTCCCAGGGGCCTGCCCTGGACGCGCCACCCCGGGATCAATGCGGGCGGCATAGGCCGGCATGGGCGCAATATCGTCAAAACCGGTCAGAAAGCCGCCATGGACATACCCGGATACGCCGTCAGCCAATGTGACGGCCACATACTCGCCCTTGCGTCCGGTCACAGTCACGACTTCGCCGGCCCGAAGCGCCCGGATCCTGGGCGACGCGCCATCCGGTTCCCGCCGCAACATCAGCCCCTGCAAACGCACTGCCTCCGTCCGCTCGGCCGACGCATCACAGGGGCCGGCATAAAACAGTCCCAACACCAGTGCCAATACAGCCAATCTCCGCATCGCTCCCATCCCTCCGAGGCACCCCGCCGACCCTTTCTACCCGGGTCGTGCCATAAAAAATCGCATCCTGATACACCCAACCCCGCACGATCCACGCCTCAGGCCGTCTTGTAACGCACGACCGGCCGACCGCGTCCAGTCGACCGCACATATGTCACATCCGGCCAGCCCAAAGCCACCACCGCGTAGACCGATTCCGTGCGCGGCACGCCCGCCGCTTCCTTGACCCGCCGATCATGGCGCATGGCTTCCACGGCATAGCCGATCAAACAGCTTCCCAGACCCAGGCAATGGGCGGCAAGCAGCAGATTCCCGGCGGCCAGCAGAGCATCCTCGGCCGGACAACTCGCCCCGGGCCGGGAACCAATTATGACGGCCGCCGTGGCCCCATGAAAAAGTCTGTCCGTGTGATCGCGTTCCCACTCGACCAGGGCGGCGGCCACCGAAGCATAATGCTCACGGTAATAATTTTCCAGCTCCGGGCGACCGATGAGGCTGAACACACGACGCAAAAGTGTCTTGGCGGCCAGTTTGTTCAGTCGCGTGAAAAAGCCGGCCACGGCCTGCCCCAGGTCCAGGACCGCCGCCCGCGACGTCAACACCGTAAAGGTCCAAGCCTGGGAATTGGTGCCCGACGGCGCGGTCACCGCCGCCCGCACCAGATCCTCGAGCGCCGGTCCGGGCACGCCCCGGTCCGTGAAGCGCCGGCAGGAACGCCGTGAACGCAGCAGATCGACCAGTTGCCCAGCCGGAAATGCCCCCGGGGCGATCACCGCGCCCGTCGGTTTGATCACAGCGTACATCCCGGCCCAAGGATCGGCCCCGGCCAGGGAGACAGCCCCGGCCGGGCATACGGCCTGGCAGTGGCCGCAACCGATGCAGTGCTCGGCAACCACCCTGGCCAACCCATTCGCCACAGCCAGCACACCGGACGGGCACACCGAAACACACTCCCCGCAGCCGACGCAGATGCTCGCGTCAATGCCCGACACCCTCTCCCGCATAGACCTCAATCCCCTTTTGCTGCTCGTCTCTTTGGGTCGACACTGCGGCCCGGTGGGCCGGCCGCACTGACAGTCCCGACACTCTCGGGCCGGGTCAGACGCCTGGCGGCCACGAACCAGCGCTCGTAATCCGTGCCGGACAGGCGGTCCACGCCGACCCCGCCGCGCCTGGGGCTTGAATGCAGCATCCGGCCGTTGCCAAGATAGATGCCCACGTGGCTGATGCCCACATCCCGATTGGTACTGAAAAAAAGCAGGTCGCCGGGGGCCAGCTCGGCGGCGGACACCGGTGCGCCAAGCCCGGCCTGCAACCGGCTTTGGCGGGGCAGCTTGCAGCCAAAACCGGCATAAACAGCCCGGGTCAGACCGGAGCAGTCGATGCCGGCTGCGGTGTCGCCCCCCAAAAGATACGGAGCGCCCATATACGGCGCAGCCTGCCGCATGATCCGCTCGCCGGCTTCAGACAGCGGTCCCAGGTCAACAGGCATGACCTGGGCCAGGGGCGGGCCGCCCAGGGCATTTTGTTCCCGAAGCGCCCGCATAAGGGCCTCATGCTCGGCCTTGCCCTCAAAAAGCGGCTTGTAGTGCTCGTTGACCTTGGTGGAGCTGGTGTGGAGCATCCCCAGACTGTCCTCATACCCGTACACGGTCCGGGCCCCCCGGCCCGGCGGCCAAGACAGGCAACAGGCAGCCCAAAAGCCCGGCAACGACACGCCGACGCACCCGGTCGGCAAAAACGGCTTTGACGCGCATCAGACCCCGCCATAGATAATGCGCCGACCATCGTCGATGCGCATGGTCAGGACGCATTCACGCCGAAAGGCGCACAATTCCTGGCCGCAACGGTCGTGGACCCCCCAAGCGAAACACGGGGAAAAGCCTTCGCGTTTCTGGATGGTCCGCACGGCGTCGATCGTGGTCAGACCCGAAATGTCCAGACCAAGTTCCCGGGCCTTGGTCTTAATCTCCCGCACGTCAAGCCCCATGCGCCCGTAAAAGGCCTCGCGGCCAAGGCCGGCCTCAGGGGTATCGAAAAGACGAATGACCACGGCCGTTCCACCGCTCGCGTCCCCGTGCAGATCGATCTCCCCGTTGTGTTCCAACACAGCTTTGCGGGCCAGACTGAGACCAATGCCGGCTCCCCGGGCCTTGGTGGTGAAAAAGGGGTCAAAAACAAAAGGCCGCAGCTCGTTTCGCACCCCTGGTCCGTCATCGGCAATGGTGAGCTGGCAGGCTTCGTCCCGTCGGGCGAGATTGACGGCAATGGTTACGGCTTCCCGTCCGGCAAACTCCACCGCATTCAAAAATATTTCATCAAACGCCTGTCCAAGCAGGGACTCGTCAGCAACGATCTCGACTGTTTCCAGCGACAGCCGACAGTCCACCCGTTTGTGCAGCCCGGCCGCCGTTTCAGTGGCCCGGCTGACCGCTTCCTCGACCACCCGGCCAAGTTGTACGGCAGCAAAGCGCGGCTGGGCCAGGGAAGCCAGGCGCACCACGGCGCCGACGAGATCTTCCAGCCGTCTGGCTTCTTGAAAAATAATGTCGGGGTGGTCTGTGGAAAGATGCCGTTCTTTGTGGTCACGCAGGAGCTTGAGGGCAAATCCGCCAATTGCCGCAGCCGGATTGCGTATCTGGTGGGCGACGGACAGGGCGAGGTTGTTTAAACTCTCGATCATGTCGTGCTGCAGCCGATTTTTCTCCCGAAGTGCGGCCGTTTCCCGTTCCCGGCTTCGGTACAGGGCAGTCACGTCGTCAAACAGGAGCGTCACCCCCACCGGCCTGTCCTCGATACGCGGACAGGAGGCGGTCATAGAGAAGCGCCGCAGCCCACCGTCCGGGCGTTGGTAATCCGCCAGACAATGCCGAAACGGCCGCGCTTTTTCCACAGCTTCGATGAGATTGCAATTAAACGATTCGTTAACCGGCCCGTCCGTCAGAAGTGTGTGCCAATCACGCCCCTCCAGTGTTTCGGGAGACAAACCGAGCAATTGGGCGGCCGACGGGCTGGCGGCAATGATGATTCCGCGCGGGCTGATGACAAGCAGCCCTATCGGAATGGTCTTGATGACGTTCTGGACGAGTATCTGTCTGATGCTTGGCATGGCACGGTCCCGGCCTGCACGGATATCGTCCCCTGGTAGGCCTGCTTCGGCCCGAAGACAAGCCCCGGGCCGAAGCAAAAGGTTGATTGGCTACTGGGCAGTGGGCGCTTTGCCGGCCTTGGCTGCAACCCCAACGAATTCGTCAAGGATTTCAAGAGGCACAGCACCGCGAACCGGCGCACCGTTGATAAGAAATACCGGCGTTCCCTCGAACCCGAAATCCCGGGCTTCTTTGGTGTCCGCAGCCACCCGGTCGGCCAGATCCTTGTGCTTGAGGTCCTCGGCCAGCTTTTTGGCGTCAGCGCCGACTTCCTTGGCAATGGCGTCGAGGACTTCGTCGCCCTTTTCAGTCACATCCTTTTGTCGGGCAAAGACCGCATCCATGAACTCCCAGGCCTTTTTGGGGTCCTGGAGGTTTATGGCCTCAAAATACAATGCGGCCCGGATGCTGTTTTTGCCGGTGGCAAAGTGCTTAAAGACCAGCCGGGTATCGTCCGGATGGTTCTGGATCAGGCTTTTGACCGTACCCGAGGCCTGTCCGCAGAAATGGCACAGAAAATCGGAATACTCGACAATCGTCACCGGGGCGTTCTGCGGTCCAAGCGAGGCCCGGCCGGCTTCCATCTTTGGGGTCAACGGCTTGGCCAGGGACTGGGCGAAACGAATCCGCTCGAGGTCCTTCTGGCGTGCCCGGGCGGTGGTTTCGATCACTTCGAGGACAGCCGGTCCCTGCTGCCGGATGGCCTCCAGCACGATGTCAGGATGCTCCCGCAACACCTTGCGAACCCGGTCAACATCATCTTCAGCCTTGGCCGGCTGCGCTATTGTACAGACGAGCGCTGCCGCGACCAGTAAACTCCATTTGCCCATGCTTCCTCCGATAGCCGCCGCAACGGCGTATTAATCTGGTCGCTTCATAGCCCCTTTCCCCGGGGCTGTCATCAACCGGCCATCGACGAAGGCGCTCGGAAATGGTAGGAAAGGTTTATGGAATACATTTTGGCCATGGCCGCCCTGGTTATCGGACTGCTGGCCTTTTGCCTGACCGGATCGCGCCCAGGTTCGAGCGGCGCCTGACTGCCCGGGACCTGCCGCCGGAGGCGGCCGGAAACGGATGGGGACAAGCCAGAGAAGGCCGCAAAAACCACCCAGCCTCGCCAGTAGGACCTGACCATGCCGCCCTATCCGATCCGGCCCAGCCGAGCCTGCCGTTCCGGCCTGCTGGTCCTTGTTTTCTGCCTGCTCGCCACCGCCTGCCAACATCCGCCCACAGACGACGCCGCCCGGGCGCAGCGGATAAACGAACTGTTTGCCGGCTACCGACAGGATTTCCCGGATGTGCCGGAGATGGCCCCGGCTGCGGCCCTCTCCCTGTGGCGCGAGGGCAAAGCGGTCTTCATCGACGCCCGCAGCGACGCGGAACGGGCCGTATCGACCCTGCCGGGGGCCGTCACCGTGGAGCAGTTTACCGCTGACCCCGGCCGGTATGCCGGCAAGACCGCAGTGGCCTACTGCACCATCGGCTACCGCAGCGGCCTGCTCACCCGGAAACTCAACCGGCAAGGCCTTGCCGTGGCCAATCTGGAGGCCGGCCTGCTCGGCTGGCTCCACGCTGGAGGGACGTTGGTCGACGCCGCCGGCGCGCCGACGAGGCGGGTGCATGTCTATGGGCGGACCTGGGATCTGGCCCCCCTGGCCTACACTGCCGTATGGTGAGGCGGCCGGCCGTAATAGCGTTTGTAATACCACCAGCCGGTAGGGTCGGCCAACCCCAGCCGCCGGCCGGCCAGATAGATCAGAAAAAGTCGGATCACCCCGACGGCCTTGCCGCCAAACCCCGGGCCGGCCCAGCGCCGCCCGGACACCACGATGCCGCCCCCCAGACTGATCGTCTCCCCGACGCTGCGCAGCCGCAGGGAGACCTCCACATCTTCCATCAGAGCCATATTCGGAAATCCCCCAGCCGCCGCCAAGGCCTCGCGTCGAAAGAATTGGCCCTGATCGCCAAAACCGATGCCCATGGCCACAGATCGCAGGGCGTTAAGCCTCGTGAGCAAAAAAAGTCCCTGTCCCGGGACGTCAAACCGCATCCCGACCACGCCGCCGGCAACCTGGGGCCAAGCATTAAGCGCCCGGACAATGCGGGTCGGCACATCCGGCGCAAGGACGGCATCGGCATGCAGCACAAGCACAACATCCCCCCGGCAGTGGCGAAGGGCCGCTGCAATCTGCCCGCCCCGGCCGCCGTCGGCCACAACCACCCGAGCGCCCTGCCCTTTGGCCAAGGCTCCCGTGGCATCGCCTGAGCCGCCATCCGCCACCACTACTTCAGCCACTCCCGTCCCCAGCAACGAGCCGAGACAACGGCCAATCACCACCTGTTCGTTACGGGTCGGCACAATGACCGACAACGTGCGCACCGGGCCAAAGGCCTGGAGCTTGGCCACAAAGGTCGGCCGGCGCAACGCCAGGATCAGTAAAAGGGCAAACGGCAGCCAGACGGCTGCCATGGCCGTCCCTTCCCCCCCAAGGCCCGACCCGCGCAGCCAAGTCGGCGCGGTCGCCAATCCCTGGCCAGCCAGCAGCCACAGCACCGGCCAGCCGGGGCGCAGCAGCCAAAATGGAACAACAACCAACCAATACCAAGGGTAGACAGTCGGCAGACAGGCAAGCACCGTGACCATGGCCCAAAGACCGCCGCGCAGCCGGTCCTGCACGGCCAGCCAGCCGACAGCCAGGATTGTCGCGCCAATGGCCAGGGACACGGCCGGGGCCAGGCCCCCGAGGAGCGGCTGAAAAACGGCTGTCAGCGGCCCGCCGTGAGAAACATAGCCGGCGAAAACGGTCAAGGAGCGAAACACGTCCCCGCCGGCCTCCCGGTAGGGCCAGAAGCAGGCAAGAGGCAGGAGGCACCAGACCGTCCTGGCCACATTCCCGCGTCGCCAGAAAAACGGGATAAGCAGCAAAGCCGGATATTTCACCATACCGGCTACCCCGAGCCAGAAAAATCCCCAACCGTCGCGCCGACGGTCAAAAGCCCCAAGAGCCAAAACCACGGCCAGGGCAACCAGGGCATCAAGATGCCCCTCGCCGACGCCCATGGCCAGGGTCAGGGGGTTGAGCGCGAAAAAGGCCAGCCAGACCGGCGGCAAACACCGGGCAGCCAGGATACGGACCAGGAGCAGACAGGCGACCAGATCGGCCAGCAGGGCCACGGTCTTGAAGGCTGCCGGCGTGGGCGAGACAAACGCCGTGAGCCGGCAGACGAGTTCAGCCAGGGGCGGATAGGCGGCCGAGAGTTCGGGATGATTGACCCGGCTAAGCAGTTCCCGTCCCGTCGGCGAAAGCAGGGGCAATACCGCCGGATCACCCGGGGCAAGCTGATAGGGGTTGCCGGCGGCAGACTGCATATTGCCTTCGACAATGTAGCGGTTGATGTCGGAATCAGCCGGCCAGGCCCAGAAAAAAAGCAGCCGGATGAGTACGGCCAGGGTCAGAATAATCGCGGTGATCCGCCCCCTGGGCCGGTTGGCCGGGACATGCCGGACGCTCCAGACCAGGGCGGCAAACGCGGCCGCGAAACAACTGCCGTAAACCAGCCGGCCGGCCGCAAACCGACCACAAAGGGCAAGTCCTGCCAAGGCAGCCAGGAGCACGGCAAACCGCAAAAAATCCACCGCCGTTTGCGCTGGAGTCACACCCTCCGGATCCAAGGGCAGAGGCCTGCAAGCACAGTCGAGGCCGGGACATGCGTCCATTACGGACGCTCCGCCGTATCCCCGTCTTCGGGAGGTCTGGTTGGCAGGGGACGGTCGTTAAGCGACCAGTCGTAGTCTGTAAAAACAAGACGCTTGTCGGTTACCGTGTCGAGCGAGGCGGCAAGTTGTGGTCCGGCATAGTGCCGGATAAAGGACCAGACCCCATCCTGGCCGCCAAAATCTGCACTGTACCAATCAAATATCTTGCTGACATGGAGTCTTGATTCCCTGACAAATGTATTGGCCGGATTATTAATAAAAGACGATGTCCTGTCTTCGAGCTGGGCATCAAGGGTTTCACCTCGATAGGGCTGTTCAGCCAGAGGCGGACAGCTGCGAGAAGCGCAATTGAGGGCAAAATGCACCCTGGGATCTGGAAAATTACGACGCAGTATGTCGTGCTCGATGGCGTCAAGACTGACGACATCGCCATGCAGATGCACAAAATTTCGTTTCCAGGGAGAACGAATGAAACTCCCGGCTTCCTTTATGGAACGGATACCCGGCCAATGCTCCAAAATTAGCTCAATGGTCCAAACATTATAGACATTAATATAATATGCTTTCCGATCAGCACCAGAAAAATCAGCCGGATCAATGGCGGCCATACTGTCCAAAACCGCCTGAACCTGTCTTTCCTGTTTTTTCAACCCGGCATACTCTACGATGCCATTTCGAACATAAGCAGCTAAAAGCGTGGCATACGCATCCTGATAGGATTGTTGACCGTTCGCCGAACCAGCCAATACGATAAGCAGCGGCAACAACATCAGTCTTACTCGCCTAGCCATACGTTCCTCCCCGCGGCCGGGTGTGCGTGCCCGGATCTTTTTCATCCCGACGAGCATCACCGGACCATTCGTGCGGTATAGCAGAAAACCAATTGAATTCCTTTTCTGATTGCCGCATACTCACCCAAGAATAGCTGGTGTTTTTTTAGCTCGGGACCGCTCTCCAACACAACGAAAAGCTGACCCTCATGCTATGATACCATCCAGACCTCCCAACACCGGCAATCTCACAAACCATTTCCGTCTCTCTTGCTGGCAAGGGCTTCTCTGCGTCTTCTTCTGCCTTTCCCTGCCGCTTTCTTCATACTGTGAACCACCCCCCCGTTTCCAGCGACTCTCGCTGGAGCAGGGTTTGTCCCAATCGTACGTCGTCTGCATGGCCCAGGACAAGCAGGGATTTCTCTGGATTGGCACGTATGATGGCCTCAACCGGTACGACGGAATCCGGGTGAAGGTCTATCGCAATCAGCCCGGCAACGCCGGTTCGCTGCCGGACAACAGTATCCGCGCCTTATACGTTGATCCCGAGACCGGGACGCTGCTTGTCGGCACTAAAAACGGCGGTCTGGTTGCCTACGACCGCGCATCCGACACGTTCCGCCCCTTCCCGACAGTCAATCCCTCCCCTGGCAGCAACGAGGACAAGGAAATCCGGGCCATCGTCCGCGAAGCCGGGGGACAGTTGTGGGTGGGAGGCGAAAACGGACTGGCCCGATTGGAACCAACGAACGACACGGCCGCTTCAATCGTTTTATCCAATGAAAACGGACTGCCGGATAAAAGCCCGATCATAGCCGTTCGTACCCGGGTCCAAGGCGGCATTTTCGCCGCCACCACCCGCGGTATTTATGTCGTGGCCGATGCCACGGCCCAAACCTCCCCCCTGCTTGCCGGTTCCCTGGGCAACCTGCCGGCTGATGTCCGCATAAACGGCCTGGACTGCGACGGCCCGGATACCCTGTGGGTGCTCACAGAAATCCATGGAGCCTATCGCTTCGACCTCGCATCAGGCCATGTCGACCATTACCTGCCCGGGTACGCCACCTGGTTTGCCTTCCGTGATTCCAGGGGAGAGCTTTTTATCGGGACGAACCAGGGGTTGGCCCAGATGCGCCCTGTCGCCGGCCACCCTGGAGACTACCAAGCGGTCATGGCGGTCCACAACCCGCTTGATCCGGAAAGTCTGCCCCAAAATGAAGTCATGAGCGTGGTGGAGGATGCCGGGGGCCTCCTGTGGTTTGGCACCTATTCCGGGGGGGTGGGCAAGTACAACCCCGCCTATCAGGTGTTCGTGCCCTATCGCAGCGGCCCGGGGCAACCCGGGGCACTGTCTGGCAACGCCGTCAGCGCAATTGCCCTGGAAAGCGCCGACAGCCTGTGGGTTGGCACCCGTTATAGCGGCCTGAACCACGTCAATCGTCGCACCGGCAAGGTCACCGTTTTTCGCGCCGATCCATCAAACCCTGACAGCATCGCCGACGACGGCATCAATTGCCTGCATTTTGACCGCAAAGGCCGATTGTGGATCGGCACCATCGACAAGGGCCTGGACCGCTACGATCCGAGTCGCGGAATATTCACCCATTTCCGGCACAATCCCGACAACCCGGAAAGCATCAGCCAGGACAAGATCTGGTGGATCGCCGAGGATGCAGACGGGATGTTGTGGCTCGGCACCAGTTCCGGGGGACTGGTGCGCTTTGACCCGGAGACAGGCAAAGCCAAAACCTATCGCCACAATCCCGATGATCCGGGCAGCATCAGCCACAACCGCGTGCGCCACATTACCCCGGCCCCGGACGGCATTCTGTGGATCGGCACCAATGCCGGGCTGAACCGCTTCGACGGCAAAAGCCAGACCTTCACCCACTGGGAGCACACCCCCGGGGTGGAAGATTCACTGTCTAACAACCGCGTCACCCCCATCCTCCTTGATCCGTCCGGAACGCTTTGGATCGGCACGGACGCCGGGCTCAATCATTTTGATCCGCAAACCGGCAAATTTCTACGCCTGACCATCAACAACGGCCTAGTCAACGACGGCATCCAGGGCCTTTTGCGCGACGGCGACGGCAATCTCTGGTGCAGCACCTTCCGTGGCCTTTTTCGCTATACGCCGGCCACCGGGGAAATTCATAACTTCAGCGACCGCGACGGCCTGACCGGTCTGGAATTCTGGATGAACGCCTTTGCCAAAGGCCCAACCGGTGAGCTTTTTTTTGGCGGCACAAACGGGCTGACAGTTTTTCCCCCGGACCGCATCCGGCCCAATCCCCATGTTCCGCCCGTGGTCATTACCGGACTCTCGGTACGCAACAAACCCTACGAAGACGCCGGCAATCCAGCTGTGGCCACGAAGCTCGGGCTGCGCTACGAAGACAACATCCTGGAATTCACTTTCGCCGCCCTGGACTTTGCCGACCCCTCGCGCAACCGTTTCAGTCACAAGCTGGAAGGCTTCGACACGGATTTCTCGCCGCCCTCTCCCAGCAATATAGCTACATACACCAACCTTGATCCCGGATACTATCGGCTGCGGGTGCGGGCGTCCAATAACGACGGCCTGTGGAACGACACCGGGACCACCCTGGCCATCACCATTGCGCCGCCGTTCTGGGGCACCTGGTGGTTCCGCTCCCTAGCCGCCCTGGCCGCCATCGCCCTGCTCAACCAAGGGTATCGCTGGCGCGTAGCCGCCATGGAGCGCCGCCGCCTGGAGCTTGAGGAAACGATTCGACTCCGCACCGCTGATCTGGAAAACGAGATCGAAGAACGAAAAGCCGCAGAAGAAGCCTTACACCGCAGTCGCATGAGCTTTTCCACCATCTTTCAGTTTTCCCCCCTGGCCGTCACCATCAGCGAAGAAGAGTCGGCCCTGATGCTTCGGGCCAACGAAGCCTTCACCCAGCTGACAGGCATCCCGGCCGAACAGACCCTGGGGCGCACCTCCCTTGAACTTGGGTTCTGGGAACACTTTGAGAACCGCGACAACCTCGTCCTTGAACTCCAGGTTGCCGAATCCATCATCAACCGGGAGCTGACCTTCCGCCACGTTGACGGCCGGCGTATCGTCGGTCTGTGTTCGTGCGTCATCATCGACGCCTTTGAAAAGCGCTGCCTGCTCATGCTCATTGCCGACATCACCGAACGCAAGAGCCTGGAAGGCGAACTCATGGCCGCCCGAGAACGGGCCGAACAAGGCAGCCGGGCCAAATCCGATTTCCTGGCCAACATGAGCCACGAAATCCGCACCCCCATGAACGCCATCCTGGGCATGGCCGAACTGCTCGCCGGGACACCGCTCTCTCCCCGCCAGAAGCGCTATGTGGATATTTTCCAGCACTCGGGCCAAATCCTCATGCGCATCATCAACGACATTCTCGACCTGTCCAAACTGGAAGTCGGCAAACTGCCTCTGGTGACCGAACCCTTTCATCTGCCTGAGGCCCTGTTTCAGACCTGTGCTATTTTCACCTCCCAGGCCGAAGAGAAGCATCTCCCTCTGTATTGCGATATCGCCCCAACCATTCCCCAGTTCGCTCTGGGCGATCCGATCCGGCTGACCCAGATCGTGGCCAATCTGCTGGCCAATGCCTGCAAATTCACCCACGAGGGCGAAATCCGGCTGACGGCGTCGGCAACTCCCCTGCACGGCGGCCATTTTCTGTTGCGGCTTGTTTGCCAGGATACAGGCATCGGCATCCCCCGCCAGGACCTTGACCGGGTCTGCGACAACTTTTTTCAGGGCAATGCAGACCAGCGGCGCGGCACCGGCCTGGGCCTGGCTATCGCCAAACGCCTCACCGAACTCATGCAGGGCAAACTGACCATTGAGAGCGTGCTGGGACAGGGGACCACGGTGACGGCAACTGTCCAGCTCGAGGAAGCTCCCGCCAGGATGGAACCCGCGGTTGCGGCCAGACAGCCGGACCACCCCCAATCAGGCTTGGTCGACAACAACGGCGCCCCCTGGCGCGTTCTTCTGGCCGACGATTCGATCGGCAACCGGCAGGTGGTGAGTCTTTTTCTGGAAAATGAACCGGTCATCCTGGAAGAAGCGGACAACGGCCTCGATGCCCTGGAGCGCTATAAAAAAGGCGACATTGACATCGTACTCATGGATCATGTCATGCCGGTCATGGACGGCATGAGCGCCACCCGGGCCATCCGCGCCTATGAACGCGGCAGCGGAACCACCCCGGTCCCCATCATCGGCATCACGGCCCGGGCTTTCCCCGAGGATCAAGCCGCCTGCCTGGATGCCGGCTGTTCGGCCTACTTAAGCAAGCCGGTTCGCCGCACCACCCTCCTCGCCGCCATGAACAGGCTGCTCCGAAGGCCGGCCTGATGAAAAATCTAAGCTACAAAATGCATGTCTACGGAAGAATGTTTAACAATACCTACAAATAAAATCCCCCCTATCGTTTGGTAAAATTCAACGATGGCGAGGAAGAGCTGCAAGACTCAAACATGTGGTCCATTGCCATCGGTGCACTCACCGATGAAAACACAAAAAGGGCTGCTTTAATCCTTTCATCTTTTGACGGCGTCAATCATACCGAAAAGCACTTATGTGTATTTCAAAAGAGGGTAATTCTTATCATATCAATCAAGTGTTAATGGGTTATCCTGACATCCAGGAATGTGTACTTTAAATAAAAACGAAAACTGACCAAAGTTCGCATAGATGAATGAATCATCACAAGCAAAAACACAAGTCAGCTGCCCCGGAAATGCAGAACGTACCCATTTCTAAATTAGCCAAACACTATATCACAAATTTTCCATTCACCATTCTCTTTCGCCAGAGAATAAGTCACACTGTAATATCCCTGACTCAGGCTGCCCATAACTGTGATTGTATAGCGATCTGTGCATCGAATCTTGCATGTTTCAACGCCGCTTTCTACTATTTGATATTTATAGCTATGTGTTTCTCGAAGATCGCCAGTCAACTTGGCGCTCTGCTTTTCGAGTTCATCCAAGCGTGGCATCTGTGGATTTTTCATTGCTTCCTCTAAAAGCGCACGAGTTGAGGCACAGTAAACAACCAACGGATCACTTAAGCTAACTTGACCATTTTTGTACCTTTCGACAAAGACTAAAGCATCTGCTGTCTCTTGCTTTTTCTTTTTAACCTTGCCTACATACTCATCAACAACTTTCTCATCTCCCTTCACAGATTCTTTTCTCTTAAGTTTAATATCGGCCTCATCTATCTGAGATGTTTTAAATGATGTATCTAGTTCTTCAACTGATTTTTGAATTAATCGTTCAACGATGGAATCAAAACCATCTCGTTTTGCCTCACCTTTAGTAATACATAGAAAACTTTGGCTTTGGGATGAAACCTCGAGTTTATCTTCAAGATAATTAGTTGACACTTGCGTACCTGAGTGTGGACTAAGTACTTTATATCGCATCCCAACAACCCAAACAGATGAATTCTCATTTGAATTTACCGAGGAAATAATTGCACCAGTAGCTCTGCCTACATCAGCTTTTCCTGCAAATGCCATAGCCATTGAGACTAATGAGCCAATAGCTACCCCATTAAAAGATTTGTTAACACCACTAACAGGTTCAGCCTTTACTACATCGAAAGACAAAATCATTTTAACCTGTGAAAAGTATCTTTCTCGAAAAATCCTCACAGCGTTCTCATCTCCCTGCCGAAGCGCAAGAAGGTATTCATCCAGGTATGCTGGGTGACTTGATGCTTCAACAACTTGAAAATTGGCGTCCGAAAGTTCAATCGCAGCAAAATCAGCTATATTATTATTAGAAACTTTCATGGAGAACGCTAAGTCATTGCTCGAAATTTTACCAGGCAGCACCACAACTAATGGGCCTTGGATTGACTTATTCTTGTACGAAAATTTCTGAACGACATTGCTCTTTGAAAGAGAATCTTGTTCAACATGTTTCTCAACTTGGCAAGCAAACAATAACAGAACTACTGGAATTAGCATCACTACGCTTTTCATTGCAAATGGCTCCTGGTAGTTATTCCGTTTCATTTTGGAGGAAGATCAACGCAGCATAATCTTGATACTTCGCCTATATCTAGTTTTGCCAAATCCTCTGTATATTATTTATCTCACCCAACGTATTGTTCTCATCGATATCTACTTCCCGCTAACAAATAAAGACCCGAGCCAACCGATTTTCCTTGAAGACATGGCCCATTTCAGCAAAACTATCCAAAAAATATTGCCCGTTAAATATTTTCCAGTATAATTGTCCCACCCTCAGGGCAAAGGATCTTGAACTCGTCTCCCAGGACATACCCATAATTCTTCAGCATCGTTGGGCTCATAGGGATTCCATCTGCGGCATACTTGACGTTTCCAGAGACACACCGTTCATCCATTCCTTCGATCTTATAGAACTTCTCGTCCATCATCAGCTTCGTCAGATGTGAGGTGGTCGCGGAAAACTGGACAGTCGGTTAAGCTATAATCCTCAAGCGAGGAGGACGGTTTTCGTTGTCCAAGTCCTCGCGCCCAGGGGCCGGCCGGCCACGGAGTTGGTCAACCGGAGGATGGAGCCGACCCTTTCTACGCCCAGGAGCAGACGGGAAGCGGGAAACTCCCCCGCCCCACCGTGCGGCGTCAGTCCAATTCGCGGCAAAGGGCTTCACCAAGGCCGCCGGGACGCATAGCCCGCCATCCTGGCGACGGGGCCACCGTGCGGTCAAGGGTCTTGCCGCCGACGCCGATCCAGGCCGCCTGCTGCCGGGAAATACGGTGCTGGGCGCAATCCACGGCCACCCGCTCCACCACATAGGCCACGCCTTCGGTAAAGCCCTGCTCGGCCGCGATTTCAAGCCCTTCGGCCTCGTCAAAGACCCGTTTGATCCGCACCTTGACCAAATCGCCGGCAGTACGCACCGAATGGCGGTCATAGTAGAGGGCCACGGATTGGTCGTCATGGGCAGCCAGAAACCGCCAATCCGTGGCCAGGGCCGGACTGGCCGATCCCAGAAGCAGGAGCAAGGCAAGAAAAGCGCGCATCAGGAGCCTCCAGGGTGTGCGACAGGGGAAGGCATGTCCCTCCTACCACCGGCCCGGCCGGTCCTCAAGATGCCAATTATCGGGCAAGCCCTTTGACGGACCGCCAAAAGGGCCTTATGAAGTCGTCGGGGAGTCGGACAGGCTATCGTCGCGGGCCGTATGGCCCGGGGAGGAAAGTCCGGGCTTCACAGGGCAGGACGCTGGATAACGTCCAGCGAGAGCGATCTCGGGAGAGCGCAACAGAAAACAAACCGCCCGCGCCACAAGCGCAGGTAAGGGTGAAACGGTGGGGTAAGAGCCCACCAGTTGCCGTGGTGACACGGCAAGCTCGGCATGCCCCGTTCGAAGCAAGACCAAATAGGAGGGCGTTAAGGCTGGCCCGGCCGTGCCCTCGGGTAGGTTGCTTGAGGCCGCAGGCAACTGCGGTCCTAGAGGAATGATGGCCGCCCCGGAACTTCCGGGGAACAAAACCCGGCTTATCGGCCGACTCCCCATTTTTTTTCCACGTAAACCAAAGGATGCCCTGTGTCCCTGTGGACCGTGCTGCTCGCCGCCGGCTCCGGCACCCGTCTGGCCGAGGCCTCGGGCGGCGTCAAAAAGCAGTTTTTAGCCTGGGCCGGTCGCCCCCTGTACTGGCACTCCCTGGCCGTTTTCGCCAAATCCCCCACGGTCGCCGGCCTGGTCGTCGTCTTTCCGCCGGACGAACTGGCGCAGGCTGCCGCAGAACTGGCCGGACTGCTGGAACGCACCCACCCGGGCATCCCGGTCCTGACCGCCGTCGGCGGAGCCAGACGCCAGGATTCGGTGCGAAACGGTCTGGCCGCCCTGCCCCGTGAGGCCGACCAGGTCCTCATTCACGACGCGGCCCGGCCCTTTGTCGATGCCGCCCTGATCGGCCGTGTGGCCGAGGCCCTGGCCGCCGGACGCCAAGCCGTCATTCCGACCTTGCCCGTCACCGACACCATCAAGGAAGTGGCCGACACGACCGTTGTGGCCACCCTGCCGCGCCACGCCCTGGCCGCCGTGCAGACGCCGCAAGGATTTGACAAAGCCCTGCTCCTGGCCGCCTTTGCCCAGGCTGGCGAGGACTTCACCGTCACCGATGACGCCAGTCTGGTCGAACACCTGAGCCAGCCCGTTTTCACCGTTCCCGGAGCACCGCACAACATGAAGATCACCAACCCTGAAGACCTGCTCCGGCTGGAAGCCGCCTCGACCCGCCCCCTGCCCGTCACCGGCTACGGCTACGACGTACACCGCTACGCCGACCCGGCCCGGCCGGGCAAACAGCCGGCACGGTCCATGAAACTCGGGGGCTATCCCATCCTCGGCGCGCCCGAAGTCCTGGCCCATTCCGATGGCGACGTGTTGCTCCATGCCCTGGTCGACGCGGTGCTGGGCTGCGTTTGCGGCGGCGACATTGGGCGGCTGTTTCCAGACAGCAACCCCGATTTCGACAACATGGCCTCGGGCGTATTTTTAAGCGAAGCCCTGATCCTGGCCAAAAGCCGGGGACTGACCATCACCCACGTCGATTTGACCATCATTGCCCAGATTCCCAAAATAAGCCCCCACGCCGAAGCCATCCGGGTCAACGTGGCGGCGCTGCTTGGCCTGGACAAATCCCACGTCAACCTCAAGGCCACCACCGAAGAGGGCCTGGGCTTTACCGGCGAGAAAAAAGGCATCAAGGCCGTGGCCCTGGTCACCGGCTGGCGGCTGGAATAATAATCAGGGGCGCTGCCCCTGCACCCCGCCGGGGGATAATCCCCCCGGACCCCTTGGCCGGGAAAGTGGTTGTTTTCCCACAATTGACTGCCTTGTTCGGGCAGTCTGCGGGGGGGGGATACACACCCGTTGGACGTTGTCGGTGGAAGGCGGAAACATGGGGCGGCTCCCGGTTGCTGCGGGCCGCTTGGCCCGGGGTTTTCTCCCCCTGGTTGACTTTACTACTCCCCTTTGCAAAGGGTGATGACTTTTTGACGGGAGGCGAGGATGCAGCTTTATAACACCATGACCCGGGCCAAGGAGCCGTTCGTTCCCCGCGTGCCGGGCAAGGTGGCCCTGTACGTCTGCGGGATCACCGCCTACGACCTGTGCCATATCGGCCACGCCCGGTCCTCGGTGGTCTTTGATGTGCTCGTGCGCTATCTGCGCCACATCGGCAACGAGGTAAAATTCGTTCGCAATTTTACCGATGTGGACGACAAGATCATCAAGAAGGCCAATAGCGAAGGCACGACCTCGACGGAGATCGCTACGCGCTACATCGCGGCTTTTTACGAAGACATGGACAGACTCGGCATACTGCGTCCGGACGCCGAACCCAAGGCCACGGAATATATCGACGAAATGGCTGCCTTGGCCCAGCGCCTCATCGACGGCGGCCACGCCTACCGCACCCCGTCGGGCGACGTCTATTTCCGGGTGCGCTCCTTTGAGGGCTATGGCAAGCTCTCAGGCCGCGACGTGGAAGACATGCGTTCGGGAGCCCGGGTGGCCCCTGGCGAGGAAAAGGAAGATCCGCTGGATTTCGCCCTGTGGAAAGCCTCCAAGCCCGGCGAGCCGGTCTGGGAAAGCCCCTTTGGCCCGGGTCGTCCCGGCTGGCATCTCGAATGTTCGGCCATGAGCGAAAAGCTCCTGGGCATGCCCATCGACATTCACGGCGGCGGCCAGGATCTGATTTTTCCCCACCACGAAAACGAGATCGCCCAGAGCGAGGCGGCCATTGGCGGGGAATTCTGCCGCTATTGGGTGCACAACGGATTCGTGCGCATCAACACCGAAAAGATGTCCAAGTCGCTTGGCAACTTTGTCACCATCCGCGACATCTACGCCTGCTATCTCCCGGAAGTGCTCCGCTTTTTCCTTTTGTCGTCGCAGTACCGAAGCCCGCTTGATTATTCCGACCAGGGCCTGGACGAGGCGGAAAAGGGCATCAAGCGCGTCTACACGGCCAAAGCCCAGATGGAGCAGGCCCTCACCCGGGCCAAATGGAGCGAGACGAAACTCCCGGCCGACGTGCTTGAGGAGTTGACCCGGCACGAGGACGGCTTCACAGCGGCTATGGACGACGACCTTAACACCGCCCAGGCTATGGGCCATGTGTTTGGGGTGGTCCGGCTGGCCGGCCGGCTCATGGAGGACAAGACGCTTGGCAAAAGCCGGGAAACGGCGGCAATTTTACGCCGCATCCTGGATGCTCTGGCGGTCTGGTCAACGATCCTCGGGGTGCTTGGCAGCGACAGCCAAAGCTTTCTGGCCGATCTCAAAACCTGCCGTCTGGCGCGCCTGGGCATCGACGCCACCCGGATCGACGGGCTGGTAGTCGAACGCCAGGAAGCCCGCAAGGCCAAGGATTTCGCCCGTTCCGACGTCATCCGCGACGAACTGGCCGGCCTTGGCGTGACGGTCATGGACACCCCGACCGGCCCCCAGTGGGATATTGCCTAGTGTCGCATCCTCGGCCCCCCCGGCGGCATGAAGCCAAGCCGATGGTCTACGAGACGACAAATATTCTAAAAAAATACGCTCGTATTTTTTTAGGGATGCCGCGCTAGCCTACCGCCATGCCGGCCCGCATCGTCTACATCCACCACGACTGCTTTATCCTGGAAGCGGGCGGCGCAAGCCTGCTCTTTGACTACCCCGCACCCAGTTATCTGCCCGAAGCGGCGGCCCGGGCCGCCGCTTCGCACCTAGCCGGCTCCGATCTGACCGTCTTTGTCTCCCACAGCCACGACGACCATTTTGGTCCGAATATCGTGGCGGCCACGGCCGGGGCGGCCTCGCGCCGGTTTGTCGTGTCCGACGACGTGGCCGATCTGTATGGCGACGTCCTGCCGGCGGATACCTTGGTTATGGAACCGGACATGGTTCGGGAGGTCGGGGATATTGTCGTGGAAGCCCTTGAGAGCAACGACCTGGGGCTGGCCTACCGCATCGACGTGACAGGGCTGGCCGTCTATTTCGGCGGGGATCTGGCCTTGTGGGACTGGCCGGGCAACTCGCCGGCCGCCAATCGGGCGGTGGGGATGTCCTGGCGACGCACCCTGACCCGTCTGGCTGCGCGGCCGCTTGATGTAGCTTTCACCAACATGGACCCGAGGCTGGCGGGAAGCCTGTCCGGCGCGCCGGAACTGGTCGAGCGCCTCAGTCCGCGGGTCTTCGTGCCTATGCACCTGGGTGGGCATGTCGCGTATATCGATCAATACGCCGACCGGCTCAGCCGGCCCGGGACGACCCTTTTCCGCTATGCCCGGCCGGGCGATGTGCTCGAGATCGAAGCCGCAGCGCCGGCCTGACCATCGGGGGCCGCCCAGGCCGGGCCGGACGCAAGCCGGCTCCCCCTCGCCGCCGCTTTTGCCCCGAACCAAGGCGGCGATATGGCCTGGGCAGCGGCATCCGCCGCTGGGACAGAGCCAACCGGGATCGGGCCAGCCGCAAGACAACGAGCCTGCCCGCTTTACCCGCCTGGAAAGCCTCCCCGCTCCCTGTTCCATGCCGCCGCCACCTGGCGGACGTCAGGCAGGCATCAGCGGCCTTTGGGATTTTTTTGGGCGCATTGGCAGGCCCCGAACGATTTCTCCGCCGCGATCCGCTCCAGAATGGTGGAGCGACCGGCGTTTCGGGTCAGATCGGTCTCGATGTCGGCCACGGTGTAGCCAAAGCAGAAACACACCTGTTCGCTCATCGCCACTCCAGTTGCTTTCCGCGACGTTTCATCCGCCCGGATGCGGCCCGTGACGCTCCGCTGTGCTGTCCGGTCCACAGCCGACCGGATGACCGGCCATCGCCAAAAACCCCATGACAAATTTCTCCCTTTGCAGGGGTCCGCGGGATCATCCCGGCCACCGGAGCAACGGTGGTTCCCGTCAAGCTCAAAAAGCAACTTTCGCGTCTCGACTTGGCAACGCACCCGGTCAAATCAAACTTCCCCCAGGTGGGATTCCAAAGGGCTCAGCCCTTTGGCCGCCGGAGGCACTCTTCCCTCACGCTCTCAGGAAAAAAGCAGCCGGGCCAGATCGCCGAGATTGTCGGCCTTGGGCCGGCCTTTGCCGCTGTCGGGGCAAATGATGGGACCGTAGCCCAGGCGTTCGGCCTGTTTGAGACGCGTTTCCTGGGCGGCAGCCGGCCGGATGCGCCCGGACAGGTCCACTTCGCCCCAAAAGACCGCCCCGGCCGGCAGGGGCCGGTCATAAAACGAGGACAGGACCGCTGCCGCAATGCCGAGGTCCAGGCCAGGATCGGCGATTTTGAGACCGCCGCCGAGCTTGGCGTAGATGTCGGTCTGGCCGAGGTTCAGGCGCAGGCGCTTTTCGAGCACGGCCAGGAGCAGATGGAGCCGGCCGACGTCGAGGCCAAGAGCGGCCCGGCGCGGCATGGAAAGAAAGGACTTGGCCGCCAGCGCCTGGACCTCCACGGCAAAGGGCCGGCGACCTTCCATGGCCATGACCACGGCCGAGCCGGACACGGCCGGGTCGCGGTCGCCCAAAAAAAAGGTCGAGGGATCGGGCACTTCGCACAACCCAGCCTCGCGCATCTCCATGACCAGCAGCTCGTCGGTCGGACCGTAGCGGTTTTTGAGCACCCGCAGGATGCGAAAAAGATGGCGGCGTTCGCCTTCGAGGTAAAGCACCGTGTCGACCATGTGCTCGAGCAGCTTGGGACCGGCAATCTGGCCGTCCTTGGTGACGTGGCCGACCAGGACCAGACAGGCGTCGCCGCGCTTGGCTGCTTCCACGCAGGCTGCGGCCACGGCTCGGACCTGGGACACGGACCCGGCTGCGCCTTCGACGCCGGCAGCGTGCATGGTCTGGACGGAATCGAGGATGACGAGGTCTGGGGCGGGCGTCCCGCCGAGGATCTCCACGGTGGCCCCGGCGTCGGTGGTGGAAGCGGCCAGCAGCCCGTCGTGGAGCACGCCCAGCCGTTCGCCCCGGGACTTGAGCTGGGGCAGGGATTCCTCGCCGGAGACATAGACCACCCGCCGCCCGGCGGCTGCAGCCAGACCGGCCAGTTGCAGCAGCAAGGTGGATTTGCCGATGCCCGGTTCGCCGCCCAGGAGCACGGCCCCGCCCGGGGTCAGACCGCCGCCGAGCACCCGGTCCAGGCCTTCGATGCCGGTGGGAAAGGGTTTGAAATCGCCGCCCGGGTGATCCCCCAGGACAATGGGCAGCCCGGACGGCAAGCCGTCCGGGCCGGAGGTGTGGGCAGGCCTGATCTTTTCCACCAGGGTGTTCCAGGCTCCGCACCGGGGGCATTGGCCGCGCCAGGTGGGCGCCGTGCCGCCGCAATCACTGCAGACGAAAACCCGCTTCGGTTTGACCGCCATGCTACTGCCGGGGCGGGTCCTTGGCGTCAACGACCTTGACTCCGAACTCCTTGACGGTCTCAGGAGGATCGAAAAAGACCATCATGAAGGGCACTTCGCCGGCTGGTGCGATATTGGTGTTGTTGGTGAGCACGCCGACCTGGGAAGCCAGGGCGTTTTTCAGCTCGTCGCGAGTCATGACCTGCAGTTGAAAAAGCGAAACCGTGTTGCCGGCCAGTTCTTCCTTGGCAATGATCGTCCCGCCCTTCTCGTCAAACAGGCTGGCCTCAAGCTTGATCATTTCCTTGGGCGACTTGAAATTGTTGACGGCCTTGCCTTCGATGACAAAGAGTTGGCCGGCCTTTTCGTTGGACACGTAATATTGCCGCACGTTTTGCAGCATGATGTCCTTGACCTTGGCCGTCTCCTCAGGCTTCTGGGCGGCCGGTGCGCCAGGGGCGGTCGGGGCGGCCGGCTTGTCGACGGCCGGCTTGGCCGCATCAGCCGCCGGGGCAGCTGTCTCGGCAGCCGGCGGCTCGGCAGCGTTCTTGGCGGCTTTTTTGCCGGGCCACAGATCCAGGAAATACACGGCAGCCAGAGTCGCAGCCACCAGGACAACCAGCACGCTGCCAAGGATCAGCACGCGTTTGCGTCGTTCTTTTGACGGTCGGCTGCCCGGCAAGGGCAGATCAGCCACATCGTCAAGGCTGAATCCCGGTTTGACCGGACCGCCCGGGAAATCGTCCTCCAGGTCCGGCTCAGGTTCACGCCCCTTTTTGGGGGCTGGCCCGCCGTCATAGGATTCGGAATGAAACAGCCCGGCCGGGATGTCGTCATCGGGCATGGCCGGGCCGGGACGGTCGGCTGCGCCGGCCCCGCCAGCCCTGGGGGGCGTGGGGGCCAGATCGTCGGGAAAATCAAAATCCGTCAGACCGCCGGCATCGGGCAGATCCGGCGGATCGACGTGAAAGACATTGCGGCATTTGCCGCAACGCAGTTTGGCTCCGGACGAGCCGATCTTGTCGTCAGGAAGCGCAAACTTGGCCTGGCATTTCGGGCATTGTACAATCATGGTGTTTTTTCCCACGCCGGTTGCGGTTTTTGGCCAACCTATGCAATTACAAGGCCATTTGCTACCGGATCAATTCGTACACGCCGCGAAGCCGCCGCAACCGCTCCCCGATGTCCATGCCGTAGCCCACCAGGAACACGGGCGGGGCGGAAAATCCGACAAAATCCACCGTCACCGCCGCCTCGCGCCGGTACGGTTTGTCCAGAAGCGTACAGACCTTGACACTGGCCGGATTTCGCTTCTCAAGCATATTGGAGAGATAGGCCAAGGAGCGGCCAGTGTCCACAATGTCCTCAACCAAGAGCACGTGGCGGCCGCTGATGTCCGACTCCAGATCCATGAGAAAACGCAGCTCGCCGGGAGCCACGCCGGCGCCGTAGCTGGCCACCCGCACGAAATCCAGGTCCGGGCAGAAATCGAGCGCCCGCAGCAGATCGGCCATAAACGGCAGCGCACCCTTGAGCACGCCCACCATGACCACATCCAGGCCGGCATAGTGCGCCGACACCTCCCGTCCCAGTTCGGCCACGCGGGCGGCAATCGCCGCCTCGCTAATCACTTCCCGCAACGTCTCCGACATTCTTCCCCGCGCTGTTTGTTCTGAAGTCGTCAAACGCCCTACATTTCCATGAGCAGTGCGTTCTCGTCGCACTCTGGAAACTTGGGGCAATGGATACAGTCGGCCCAGACCTTCTGGGGCAGCTGCTCCTTCTCCACCGGCACAAAACCGAGACGCTCAAAAAAGTGCGGCCGGTAGGTCAGGGTGAAAACCCGGAAAATGCCAAGAGTCACAGCGTCGGACAGGCAGGCTTCCACGAGCTTGCCGCCCCACCCCTGCTTCTGGATGTTCTCGTCCACCGCCAGGGAACGGATTTCAGCGATGTCGTCCCAGCAGATGGACAGGGCGCAACAGCCGCGAATACCGGGCACGTCGTGCTCGGCCAGGACAAAAAAATCCCGCAGATGGCTGTAGAGCTGGTTAAAGGAACGCGGCAACAGGAATTCCTTGCGGGCGCAGCTCATGAGCAGTGCGTGGATCGGTTTGACGTCCTGAATCCTCGCCTTGCGAATGAAATACTCGCTCATTTCCCGCCGCCGGCCAGCAGTTTGTCGAGTACTTGACGCAACATCTCGCCAGGCATGAACCCGGCATGATTGAGGGCTTGCTGCCCGGTCGGGTCATAGATGATGGTTTTGGGGATCATTGTGACGCCAAAGGTGTTGATGATGTCGGGATCGGCCAGATGCACCGGAAAATTAAATGGGGTCTGTTTGACAAAGCGGAAATACTGTCCCTGGTCCTGATCCAGGGAGATGCCGATAAAGACGACCTGGTCGGCGGGATAATGCTTCCTGGCTTCAATGAAGTCCGGAATCTCCATCAGACAAGGTTTGCACCAGGAAGCAAAAAAATCAATAACCACCACCTTGCCTTGGGCAGCGACCACGGCGTCAAGAACGCCCTGGCCGTTTATTGTGCCGGCGTCCTGGGCACAGGCCAGGGTCGCAGGCGCAAGCAGGAGCAGCAAAGTGAGGATGAGGGGGCGAATACGCAACGGCGTCCTCCACGAAAACGATTGAGCGGCATAGCCGCCAGTTATTTTTTACTCCAAAGACGGCGGGGCGCGCCAGCGGTTTTTTCCTAGACGCCGCCGGCCAGCAGTTTGGCCTGACGCACGGCATCCACGGCGTCGGCGGCATAGGCGTCGGCTCCTATGGATTTGGCAAAGGCCTCAGTGACCACTGCCCCGCCCACCATGATCCGGGCGGCAAGGCCCCGCTCCCGCACCAGACGCACCGTGTCTTCCATGCGCACCATGGTGGTGGTCATAAGGGCGGACAGGCCGATGACCGCAGCGCCGTGCTGGCTGGCCGCATCCACGATCCGCTCGGCCGACACGTCCTTGCCGAGGTCTATGACCTCGAAGCCGTGGTTTTTCAGCATCAGGCACACAATATTTTTGCCAATGTCGTGGATATCGCCCTCGACCGTGGCCATGACGATGCGCGCCTTGGCCGCTCCGGCTGTTTCCACCAGCAGCGGTTCGAGCCGGGAAAATCCCGCCCGCATGGCCTCGGCCGCTGCCAAAAGCTGGGGCAGGAAAAATTCCTTGCGCTCGTAGCGCTCCCCAACGCTCATGATGCCCGGAATCAGCTCGTCGCTTAAGAGTTTGGCCGGGTCCCGGCCCTCGGCCAGGGCCGTTTCCACCAGCGCGAGCACCTCTTCCCGGCGGCCGTGCACCACGGCCCGGCGCAGCGGACTTTCCCCGTCGTCAGAGGCTCCGGCCGCGGCCGCCGTCGCCCCTCCGCCGCCCTGGTTCGGTTTCCAGCCGGCATAGCGGCCGATAAACCGCCCGGCCTGGGGATCGCGGCCCAGGAGCACCTCGCCGGCCGTCAGCGTTTCCATGAGCCGGGGCACATTGGGGTTGGCGATGGCCGCCGCCATGCCGGCTCCCAGGCACATGGCGAAAAAGGCGCTGTTGACCAGTTCCCGGGCCGGCAGCCCAAAGGAAATATTGGACAGGCCAAGGACGGTCGGCAGGCCCCATTTCTCGCGGCAGTAGCGGATGGTCTCCAGGCAGGCCACCGCAGCCTCAGGCTTGGAGGACACCGTAAGGGCCAGGGCATCGACCAGGATGAGGCGACGCGGAATGCCCAGGGAATCGGCCTGGGCGAGCAGTTCCTCAATAATGGCCAGACGTTCGGCCGCGGTGACCGGGAGCTTCCGGCCTTTAAGCGGCAGCAGGATAAACGGCGCACCGTGATCGCGGCAGACCGGCCCAAGCCGTTCCATGCGTCCGGGTTCGCCGCTGATGGAATTGACCAGCGGCGTGCCCGGATAAGCCCACAGGCCCGCAGTCAGGGCATCGGCGTTGTTGGAATCCAGGCACAGCGGCAGTTGCTGGCGTTTGACCAACTCCAGGGCCAGCCCAGGCAGCACAGCCACCTCGTCGACCATGGGCGCGCCGACGTTGACGTCAAGGACATGGGCTCCGGCAGTTGTCTGCTCCTCGGCAAAGGCCAGCGCCTTGGCGTATTCCCCGGCCACCAGCTCGGCGGCCAGCTCGGGTTTGCCGGTGGGATTGATGCGCTCGCCAATAAGGGCCAAGGGACTGCCCCCTCCGACCGGCACGGTCAGGGAGCGCGAGGTGATGGCCAGCACCGGGCGGTCGGGCGTGTCCGCGCGTTTCCAGCTGCGCCCGGCCAGACTCCCGGCCAGGGCGGCGATATGGGCCGGGGTGGTGCCGCAGCAACCAGACAGGGCCTTGGCCCCGAGGTCGGCGAACCGGGCGGTTTTTTGGGCGAATTCCTCCGGCCCCATGGGAAAAACGGTGCAGCCGTTTTCCAGGCGCGGCATCCCGGCGTTGGGCTTGACGAAAAAAGGCGTGGTCAGGCGGCGGGAAAAGGCCTCGCCGACCAGACGCATGTCGTCCGGTCCCTGGCCGCAGTTGACGCCGATCAGATCGACGCCGAGATTCTCCATGGCGTCGGCAAAAACCTCGGGGCTCGACCCGGTCAGGCTGGCCGCGCCCTCAAAGGTCATGCACATGGCCACAGGCAGGGAACACACCTGCCGGCAGGCCAGGATGACGGCCTTGGCCTCGGCCAGATCGAAATGGGTTTCGCCGATGATCAGGTCGCAGCCGCCCTCGGCCAGCCCCCGGATCTGTTCGGCGAAAGCGTCCACGAGATCGCGCAGGGAGGCTTTGCCAAGCGGCGCGACAAAATGCCCGGTCGGACCGACTGAGCCGGCCACGAATACGCCCGGACCGGCGGCCTGTCTGGCCGCCCGGGCCATTTCGCGGTTCAGCGCGACGACATCCGTTCCGGCCGGCAACTTATAGCGGCTGCCGCCGAAGGTATTGGAGGTGATGACTCTGGAGCCGGCCTGGACATATTCCCGATGGGTGGCCATGATGGCCTCGGGGTGGGCCAGACCGAAGAGTTCCGGAGACTGTCCGGGAGAAAGCCCCCGCCCCTGGAGCAGGGTGCCCATGGCCCCATCGAAAATGAGCAGCCCATCATCGCCAAGCGCCTTTCTGAAATCGCCCACGCAGCCTCCTTATGCTCATCCGCAGTCTCGCGCCGCATCCGAAACGCGGTCGGTCTACTGAAAAACATTGAAAAGGACAAACCAAAACTTTACAGAGTGTGGTAGTCATGCGAGACAGCGCCTTTGCAGCCTCGGGCAGTCTGCCCGGGCCAACCCAAGCGGTGCGGCCGCACCCTTAAAACCCGGTCACTATCTGATGGAACTCCAAGACGATCAAGACATTTCCCCGGAAGATACGGACCTGGACCCCGTCGAACCCGAAGTCCTCGACAGCGCTGACGCCGACGACGAACTTCCCCTCGACCCGGATTCCATCGACGATTTCCAGTTGCCCACGCCGCGCACCCGGTCCGAAGGCTCGCTCTCCACGCGCGATCCGCTGCACCTCTACCTGCGCGAAATCGGCAAGTTTCCCATGTTAAAGCCCGAGGAGGAACAGGAACTGGCCCGGCGCGTACGCGATGCGGGCGACCAGAAAGCCGCTTTCCGCCTCATCTCCTCCCATCTGCGCCTGGTGGTTAAAATCGCCATGGATTTCCAGCGCCGCTGGATGCAAAATGTTTTGGACCTCATCCAGGAAGGCAATGTCGGCCTCATGCGGGCTGTGACCAAGTTCGATCCCGACAAAGGTATCAAGTTCTCTTACTATGCCGCGTACTGGATCAAGGCCTATATCCTCAAATATATCATGGACAACTGGCGCATGGTCAAAATCGGGACCACCCAGGCCCAGCGCAAACTCTTTTACAACCTCAATAAAGAGCGCCAGCGGCTGCAAAGCCTGGGCTTTGATCCCAGCGCCTCCCAGCTGTCCCTGGCCTTGAACGTGACCGAATCCGACATTGTGGAGATGGACCAGCGCCTAAGCGGCAACGACCTGTCCCTGGATGTGTCTCTGGGCGATGATACCACCACCACCCGGCTGGATTTTCTCCCGGCGTTGACGCCCGGCATCGAGGAAATCCTGGCCGGCGACGAGATTTCCCAACAACTTGAAAAGCATATCCAAAGCATCCGCCCCAAGCTCAACGAAAAAGAAATTGAACTTCTTGATAACCGCATTCTCTCCGATTCCCCGGTGACCCTGCGGGAAATCGGAGCCAAATACGGCATCACCCGGGAACGGGTGCGCCAGATAGAATCCCGGCTCCTGGAAAAGCTCAAGGACCATCTGTCCAAGCGCATCGAGGACTTTTCCTCGGATTGGATCCATAAGGACGAATAGCGGCGCGTCTGTCGGACGATCTGCTCCCGGCTGTCAACCGGAGCCAGGCGTCCGCCCCGCCGCAACGGATGCCGGCCATGTCTGAAGTACACAAGCGTTTTTCCCCGGCGCGATTGCCGCTTTTCCTGGTACTGGCCCTTTTGCCCTGCCTGTTGTCCAATTCCTGCGCCTCAAGCCGGCTGGCTCGCAACGCCTATGCGGCGCGCGGCCTGTCCCAGGCGGCTGAGGTTAGCTACCAGTTCCTGGTCTACCAGGATCTCCTGCGCCAAGACCGCAAGGAAGAGGCTGCCGTAATCCTGGCAGGACTGGCCGCGTCCCACCCGTCCCCGGATCTCGCCGTGGAACTGGCCAACCTCTACTGGGGCCAAAACGACCGCGAGAAAGCCACCGAAACCCTGGAAAATGCCCGAAAAGCCTTTCCCGGCAGCCGCCAGATCGTCTTTTATCTGGCCAACGCCTATCAGATGCGACGCCTCAATGACCAGGCGATCAAGGTGCTGGAGACGTTCCTGGCCAGTCACGCCGCAGACGAGTCCGCCATCCAGGAACTGGCCTCGCTTTGTATCGATTCCGGTCGTCACAAAGAGGCTGCCGAACTGCTGGGGCGCATTCCCGAGGCCAACCGCGATGCCACGGTTTCCTATCTCATGGCCAAGGCTGCCAACGGAGCCGGGCATAACAAGGAAGCCATCCGGTATCTGCGGGCCGCTGTGGCCCAGGATGCCGGACTCATGGTAGCCTGGGCCGAGCTGGCCGGCCTGCTTGAGACCGAAGGCGACCTCAAAGGGGCACAGGAAGCCTACCAGCGGATGCTGACCCTGGGCGAGGAGTCCCCGGAAGTTCGGGCCAAGCTCGTGCGGCTGGCCATCCTGCAAAAGAATCCGACTAAGGCCATTGCCCTGCTCAAGGACGGGCAAACCGGCAAATCCCAGTACCTCGACGCCATGTCCGCCCTGGTCGAGGCCGGCTATCCCAAGCAGGCCAAGCAAGTCCTCGACCTGCTTCAGGCCGCCGAGCCGAGTAGCCCCGACCTGCCCTTTTACAAGGCCGTGCTGGCCTATGAAGGGGACAAGAACCCCAAAGCAGCCATGAATGTTCTGGCCCAGGTTGCGCCGGATAATCCCAACTACGACAAAAGCCTCACTTTTCGTATCCAGATTGCCTCGGATATCGGCGATCTGCCAACAGCCCGGACACTCGTGCGCGAAGCCCGGGAACGCTTCCCGGACCGCCGCGAGTTCGCCGGCATGGAAGCCGCCCTAAAGGACAAGTCCGGCGACAGTGCCGGTGCGGCCAAGACGCTGGAAGAAGCCCTGGTCACCTGGCCCGACGACCTCGATCTGCTCTACCGATACGGCGTGGTCCTGGAGAAGCTCAAGCGACGGGCCGAGGCCAAAGCCGTCATGGAGCGCATCGTGGCCAAAGACGCCGGCCATCCCGATGCCCTCAATTATCTTGGCTATTCCCTGGCTGAGGAAGGTCAGGACCTTGACCGTGCGCTCACCATGATCGACAAGGCTCTGGAAAAAGAGCCGGACAATCCTTTTTTCCTCGACTCCAAGGCCTGGGCGCTCTACCGGCTTAAACGCATGGATGAAGCCCTGGCCACTATTGAAAAAGCCATTGCGCACAAGGTTAAAGACGCCATCATCTGGGAACATTACGGCGATATCGCTGCAGCCGCCGGCCATAAGGCCACAGCCCAGAAAGCCTACCGCAGCGCCTTGGAGCTGGGTTCCGAAACGCCGGGCGCCGTAAAAAAGAAACTGGAGGCCCTGTAACATGTCGTGCCCGGTCCTGCTGCGCCTTCTCCTGCTGGCCGTCCTCGCGGCGTGGGTTTCCGGCTGCGCCGGCATTAAGCCGACCGCGCCGCCGGTTGCCGACGAGGCCAAGACCGTCTATCAGACGTTTCTGGACGCCCAGGCCCACCTTGAGCCGACCCAGGCCTTTTCCCTGTCCGGCTCTCTGAGTTTTGCCCGAGGCGGCAAAAGCGGCCGCTTAAACTACCGCTTCTTCGGCAACTACGCCAACCCCGTGCGTCTGGATCTGACCACGCCTCTGGGCGGGGCCTATGCCCATCTGCGCGAAACCGGCGGTGAATTCACCGCCTTTGTCCCAGGCCGCGACACGGTCTATACCCATGCCGACACCCGGGCCGGAGCCTCGCGCCTGGGCATGCCCCTGCCCTTTACCCTGCGCGAACTGGCCGCCATCCTCTCGGGACGCCTGGGCGAACTGGCCCCGGGCCGCTACGCCGCGTCGAAAAAGGTTGCTGACGGCTATGAGTACGCTTTTTCCAACGATCCGCGTCTGTCCAGCCTCACCCTTGACTTCCAGGGAAAACCGCGACATCTGACCGGCCGTGGCATTGAGCCCTGGCAGGTCGCCTTTGAAGACGACGAAGCCGTGCCCGGTCTGGCCTTGATTGTCGCCAGACGGCTTGTGCTGACGACGCCGGGCGGTGCGACCCTGACCCTTCGCGTCAAAACCATCCAGCCGCGCCCGACCCCCTACCCGGGGGCCGATCTGGAACTGCCTGTCCCGCCCAATGTTGCTGTGCGCCCCCTTGATGCAGCCGGGGACGGGAATCTCTTGCCTGACCTCTAAACCGCCCCCCCGGCGACCGGATTGCACAGCCATGACGACCATGCCCAAAACCATTTTCATCGGTTCCGACCACGCCGGCCTGGAACTCAAGGCCGGCCTTGCCGCCCATGTTGCCGCCGCCGGCCATACTGTTGTCGATCTTGGCCCAAGCGAGGCCAAAAGCGTTGATTATCCCGATTTCGCCAAGGCGGTCTGCGCCAAGGTGCTCGAAACTCCCGGCAGCGCCGGTATTTTAGTGTGCGGCACCGGCATTGGCATGTCCATGGCAGCCAACCGCATTCCCGGCATCCGGGCCGCCCTGTGCGTGAACGAGTATCTGGCCCGTATGACCCGCCTGCACAACGACGCCAATGTCCTGTGCCTGGGCGAACGCGTCATCGGCCAGGGACTGGCTGCCTCCATCGCCGACGTCTTTCTGGATACGGCCTTCGAGGGCGGCCGACATCAACGCCGCGTCGATATGATTGAAACGTGCTGCCCGGCCCTGGATGCCTGAACCATCAACCTGCTCCCTGTGAGGATACCCTCCATGACCACCACCGCCATCGACGCCAAGGCCGTCAACACCATCAAAGGCCTCATCATGGACGCCACCCACAAGGCCAACTCCGGCCATCCGGGAGGAGCCATGTCTTCGGCCGATATGGCGTATGTGCTTTTCAAAGACTATCTGCGCTTTGATCCAGCCGATCCCCAGTGGTTCGCCCGCGACCGCTTCGTCCTGTCCGCCGGCCACGAGTCCATGCTGCTCTACACCCTGCTCCATCTGCGCGGTCTGCTCACCATGGAAGACCTGCAGCATTTCCGTCAGTTCGGCAGCAAGACCCCGGGGCATCCGGAAAATTACGAAACCCCGGGCGTCGAGTGCACGACCGGCCCCTTGGGCCAGGGTTTTTCCATGGCCGTCGGCATGGGCGTGGCCGAAGCCATGCTGCGCGAACGCCTGGGCGACGACATTGCCGGCCACTACACCTATGTCCTGTCCTCGGACGGCGACGTCCAGACCCCGGTGTTCCAGGGTTCCGCCGCCCTGGCCGGTCTCTGGGGCCTGGGCCGGCTCATCGTCCTTTTGGACAAGAACCAGATTCAGCTTTCCGGTCCCGTGGCCATCTGCGACCACACCGACTATACAAAACTCTTCGAGTCCATGGGCTGGCATGTGGTCGAGATCGAAGGCCACGATCACGACGCCATCCACGCCGCCCTGGACGCCGCCCGGGCCGAAACCAACCGGCCGTCCATGATCATCGGCCACACCACCATCGCCAAAGGCGCCTGCACCATGGAAGGCGACTCTGCTTCCCACGGTGCGCCGTTTTCCGAAAACGAGATCAAAGCCACGAAAAAACTGCTGGGCCTGCCTGAAGACAAAGCATTTTATCTGCCCCCCGAAGTCGGCCAGCACTTCCGCGCCCGCTATCCCGAACTGACCGCCGCGCGTCAGGCCTGGAACAAGGCCCTGGAGGCCAAGCTCGCCTCCGATGCCGCCTTCGAGGATCTGTGGCGGCAGGCCAAACGCGCTCCGGGCAACCGCAGCTTTGCCTGGCCGACCTTTGATCCGGCCAAGTCCGTGGCCACCCGCTCCGCCTGGGGCGCGGCCCTGAACGCCATCACCGACCGCTTCCCGCTGCTGGTGGGTGGTTCGGCCGACCTCGATCCGTCCAACCAGACCGAAAAATTCCGTAAGACGACCGGCGTCTTCAGCCCGGAAAAGCCGCTTGGCCGCACCCTGTGCTTTGGCGTCCGCGAGTTCCCCATGGGAGCCATCGTCAACGGCATCGTGCTCCACGGCGGACTCATGGCCTTCGGGGCCACCTTCCTCATCTTCTCGGATTATGAGCGAAACGCCCTGCGCATGGCCGCGCTCCAGCGCATTCCGGCCCTGCATGTCTTCACCCACGACTCCTTCTATGTCGGCGAAGACGGCCCCACCCACGAACCCATTGAGCAGACCAGTTCGCTGCGCCTTATTCCCAACATGCTGGTCATGCGCCCGGCCGACGCCAATGAGACCTGCGCCTGCCTTCAGGTGGCCCTGACCCGGACCAACCGGCCGACCTGCCTGCTCCTCACCCGCCAGAACCTGCCCGTTCTCGACCCTGCCGCCTATCCGGGGCTGGCCGAAGGCGTGACCCGGGGCGGCTATGTACTGGTGGAGGCGCCCGGCGGCAAGCCAGACCTGATCCTGCTGGCCTCCGGCTCGGAAGTCTCCCTGGCTATGGCCGCAGCCAAGTTGTTGCCCGATCTGGCCATCCGCATTGTCAGCATCCCCTGCATGGAGCTTTTTAACGAGCAGCCCGAAGACTACAAGAAGTCCGTGCTGCCGCCGGAAGTCTCCTTCCGCTTCGCCGCCGAAGCCGGCCGGCCGGAACTGTGGTGCCAGTACACCGGGAGCCTGGACCGCGTGCACGGCATCTCCCATTTCGGCGCCTCGGCCCCGGCCGAAAAGCTGGCCGAGGCCTACGGGTTCACCCCACCGGCCCTGGCAGCGGCCATCCGCAAAGCCTGGGACAACAAGTAGCCACGCCGGCGGGGAAGTCTCCGCCGGCTCGCCATTGATGCGGCCCCGCAAGCTTGAGCTTGCGGGGCCGTTTGGAATCACGGCCCGTCCGCTCCCCTATTTTCGACGGGCCGGCCATCCTCTCCCTCTTCTTCACAAGGAGCGATGTCCATGGAAGCGCCGGACAGAAATCTCGGGCTGGATCTTGTACGGGTGACCGAAGCGGCGGCACTCAGTTCCTCGCGCTGGCTTGGCCGGGGTGATAAAAACGCCGGGGACCAGGCCGCCGTGGACGCCATGCGTCTGTCGTTTAACACCTTGCCGCTCGATGGCGTCATCATCATTGGCGAGGGGGAGAAAGACGAAGCCCCCATGCTCTACAACGGCGAACGGGTGGGCAGCGGCCAGGGCCACGCCG
This sequence comes from Desulfovibrio sp. TomC, assembly GCF_000801335.2. Classification (NCBI taxonomy): domain Bacteria; kingdom Pseudomonadati; phylum Thermodesulfobacteriota; class Desulfovibrionia; order Desulfovibrionales; family Desulfovibrionaceae; genus Desulfovibrio; species Desulfovibrio sp. TomC. The sequence goes on along the minus strand of NZ_JSEH01000002.1, from coordinate 207,865 downwards.
TGGATGTGGCCGTCGATCCGGTCGAGGGCACCAACCTGCTCGCCTACGGCCGCCCCAACGCCATCTCCGTGGTTGGCATCGCCCCGCGCGGTTCCATGTTCAATCCCGGCCCCAGCTACTATATGCAAAAACTGGTGGTGCCGCCCCAGGCCAAGGATGTGGCCGATCTCGACGCCCCGGTCAGCGACAACCTCAAAAAAATCGCCAAGGCCCTCGGCAAGGATGTGGACGATCTTGTGGTCTTTGTCCTGGACAAGCCCCGCCACAAGACGTTGATCCAGGAGATCCGGGCCGTGGGCGCACGCATCCAGCTCCATACCGACGGCGACGTGGCCGGTTCGCTTATGGCCGTTGACCCGGAAAACGTCGTGGATGTGATGTTCGGCACCGGCGGCACCCCTGAGGGCGTGCTCACGGCCTGCGCCATCCGCGCCCTGGGAGGCCGGCTGCTGGCCCGGCTCGATCCCCAGTCCGAAGCCGAAACCCAGGCCTTGGTCGAGGCCGGCATCAACTGCAGCCAGATTTTCACCGAAGAAACCCTCGTGCGCAGCGACGACACCTACTTCGCGGCCACCGGCATCTCCGGCGGCACCTTCCTCGACGGCGTCGAATTCACCGGCACCCACGCCATCACCCGCTCGCTCGTCATGCGCGGCAAAACCGGCACCATGCGCCGCATCGAAACGCGCATTCGCCTGGACAAACTTATGGAAATAAGCGCGGTGAAGTACGATTAGTGAGGGGGAGAGAAGGCAGGAAGAGTGCCTCCGGCGGCCAAAGGGAGTGACAGCCCTTTGGAATCCCACTTGGTTAGGATAGGCATGGTAAGGCCGTACCCAGAATCTGACCGGGAAGCAGCAGGCCAGAAGACTTCCGAACAATTCACGGCGGGCCAGTTGGACATACTCCAGACTGGCCCGCCGCATTTTGAGCCACCCACAGCCGTGGGCTGACGTCGTTTCGATATACCGGTGTACAGTCCGGCGGCCTCTGGCGGAACAGGCCCCGAGGTGCATACTCGCCGTCATCAAAGGGATCGTCGCCGTCGGCAATGGCGGCCAGAAGCACATCCTTGCGCAGATACTCGGCAGACCGACGATTGACGAGATTTCTCCACAATTCGCCGCGAGCCAGGTTGTCCACCACCATAATGTCGTCCGGCCCGGCGACTTTATGCCATAAAGCCCGGGCGCTGCCCAGAAAGCCGGCCCCGCCGGTGACGATGATCATGCCCGTCTCTCTTGCCAAAAATGCCTAAAATGTTCACAACCGCCTTCTGCGTAACACAGGCCCCAAACGGCCGCCAAGCCGCTTCCCTGCCCCGGCCGGGACCGCTCCCGGGACAGTCCCCAGGAGAAGGAGAACGTCATGCTTGCCATTTTAGACTATAAAGCCGGAAACCAGACCAGCGTCCAACGCGCCCTGGACCACCTCGGCATCGACTGTCGCATAACCGCTGATCCGGCCGTCATCGCCGACGCCTCGGGCATCATCTTTCCCGGTGTCGGAGCCGCCGGTCAGGCCATGCGCGAACTGACCACCACCGGACTCGATGCGCTTTTAACGGAGCAGGTCGCTGCCGCAAAGCCCCTGCTCGGCATCTGCGTCGGCTGCCAGATCCTGCTCGACTACAGCGCTGAAAACGACACCAAGGCCCTGGGGATCGTGTCCGGGCATTGCGCCATGTTCAACGCCGCCTTAACCGACGAGGACGACATCCCCATCCGCATCCCCCACATGGGCTGGAATCAGGTGCGCCTGGACAAGACCTGCACCCTTTTCGACGGCATCGCCCCGGAAGCCGAATTCTATTTCGTTCACAGCTACTACCCCGTGCCCAGCCCCGAATACGTCATCGGCGTCACCCGCTACGGCCTGGACTTCTGCTCGGTCCACGGCAGGGAAGGCCTCTGGGCCGTGCAGTTTCACCCGGAAAAAAGCGGCCGTCCGGGACTCGCCCTGCTGCGCAATTTCGCCGCCTACTGCCGGGAGGCCTAACGCCATGCTCTCCAAACGCATCATCCCCTGCCTCGACGTCCGCGACGGCAAGCTCACCAAGGGCATCAAGTTCAAAGGCAACGTCGATATCGGCGACCCCGTGGAAACCGCGCGGCTCTATTACGAAGCCGGGGCCGACGAACTGGTCTTTTACGACATCACCGCCTCCAGCGAAGGCCGCGGCATCATGCTCGACGTCGTTGACCGGGTGGCCCGGGAGATCTTTATCCCGTTTTCCGTCGGCGGCGGCATCTCCACCGTCGAGGACATGCGGGCGGTCCTGCTCGCCGGCGCGGAAAAGATTTCGGTCAACTCCGCTGCCGTCAAAAATCCCGACATTATAAGCCAGGGCGCGGCCGCTTTCGGTTCCCAATGCGTAGTCGTCGGTATGGACGTCAAACAGGTTCCCGTCTCGGAACTGATCCCCTCGGGCTACGAAATCGTCATCCACGGCGGCCGCAAAGCCATGGGCCTGGACGCCCTGGAGTGGGCCAAAACCGTCGAGGCGCTGGGCGCCGGCGAAATCTGCTGCAACTCCATCGACGCCGACGGAGCCAAGACCGGCTACGAATTAACGCTGACGCGGCTTATCGCCGAAGCCGTCACCATCCCGGTCATCGCCTCGGGCGGAGCCGGCAACCCCGACCACATGGCCGACGCCGTCACCACCGGCAAGGCCTCGGCGGCGCTGATCGCCTCCATCGTCCACTACGGCGAATACAGCATCAAGCAGTGCAAGGACCACATGGCCGCGCGCGGCATCAAGGTCAGAACCATCTGGTAATACATGGAAAGAAGATCCAGAAGTTGGTTTCTCAACGATTCTGGTTGATCTTTCTCCAACGAAATGCGGCCCGGAGGCCTTGCGCAAGGCTTTGATTGCGCAAGGCCTCCGGGCCGCTGGCGAGTTGGGGGTCGGAATTTGGGCGCTGGAGAAGCCGGGCTTTGACGGGTGCTCCAGCGCCCAAATTCCGCCCCCCCCGTCTTCTCTCTCCGCCGCCGACTACCACACTCCCCCGCTTCCCTCACTCAGACGAGGGGTCCGGGGGGATCATCCCCCCGGCGGGTTCGGGCAGAGCCCGATTTTCATCCTCTCCTAGCCTCTCCTAGCCTCCCCTACGCACCCTTGGGCACGTCGCTCTTCGGGCAGGACGTGCGCAGATAGCAGACAGCGCAGCCGCCGGCGTAGGGATCGTGGGTCATGACGGCGAATTGAACGCTGACGTTGCCGGTTTCGTTCCAGACCAGTCCCAGGCGTTCGATACGGCGTTTGAGGTCGCGGTCCGGGGTGGGCAGCGGCGCGCAGGCGCCGGCTTCAATTTCGGGCACCTGCTGGGCGGCAGCGGCCATGACCATGGTCACGGCGAGGTTATGCAGGGCAAAGCCTTCAGTGGGCGAGCGGGCCCAGGCTTCTTCGACAAGTCCTTCGGCGGCTGGTTCCAGGAAGAAGAGCACCACCCCGCGTTTGGAGCCGGATTCAGCGAAGCGGTATCCTTTCAGGTGCTCCTTGAAGGCTTCCCAATGCTCTTCACACAGGTCGATAACATGTTGTTCGACTTTGGCGGTTCCGGAAACCCGCAGATACAAAAAGAGGTCGAACTCTGGATTGGGGGACAGTTTTTCTGCGTTGAGCTTGCCCAAGACATCCTCCCGAAACGGTTTTGCCCGGTGTAGCCCAGGCCGGGTCCGACCTCAAGGCCAGAAGCGGCCCAAAGGTCCGTTGGGGAGGGGAAAACAGACCTGGGTTACGGCAAGGGGCCGTTACTCCACGCAAGTTGGCAAGGAAACAGCCGCAGTTCCAGAGAACCCTCCAGTTCTGAGGCGACCGACTGCATTGCGCCCGAGACCAGGGACCCCCTGACCGGATCGTATGCCGGCCCGGGTTAAACGAACGAGGGAAGCCACCCTCCCGTTTCAGTTTATGCAAAATCGTCACTGCAAACGGCACAGTATTCTTGGAACTTTTTTCAAGGTGACAACAAGGCCCGGGCTGTGTAGACACTGGACTTTGGCGGTCATGCATTGCCATGCACCGGCCGCCCTTCGACCTCGGATCGGCCCTCTATCGCAGCTTGCGCAGGCCCATATTTTCCCATCACGACTACCCTCACTGAGGAGCCACAATGAGCACCAACGAAGCCCCCACCGGGGCCATCTTGCAGCGTGACCAGCAGACCTACGCCATCGTCCCACGCACCCCTGTCGGGCTGATTTCCCCGGAGGTACTGGAGGCCCTGAATCTCGTCGTCAAGAAATACGCCATCCCCATCGTCAAAATCACCTCGGGCCAACGTCTGGCCCTGGTTGGCATCAAACCCGAGGATGTGGACGCCATCTGGAAGGATCTCGGCACCGACGTGGGGCAGGCCATGGAGCTGTGCGTCCATTTCGTCCAGGCCTGCCCAGGCACCAGCGTGTGCAAGTTCGGAGTCCAGGACTCGCTCGGACTTGGCCTTGAAATGGAAAAACTCTTTGTCGGGCGCGATCTGCCGGGCAAGTTCAAGCTGTCGGTGTCGGGCTGCCCGTTTTGCTGCTCGGAGAGCTTTGTCCGCGATCTTGGCGTGTTGGGCAAAAAATCCGGCTGGACAGTCATCTTCGGCGGCCATCCCGGAGCCCGGCCGCGCATCGGCGACGTTGTGGCCGAGGATCTGACCCGGGAGCAGGTCATTGACCTGTCGGAAAAGCTCATCAGTTACTACGCTGCCAACGCCAAGAAGCGCGAGCGTGCGGCCCGGTTCGTCGAGCGGCTGGGCATCGAGGCCATCAAGCAGGCCGTCTTGGGCTGATCTGACGCCGTATTGCAGCGAAACCGCCCCGGCTGATCGTTTTTCCGGGGCGGTTTGTTGTGTTTTCAAACACGCAGGCCACTGGGCGGCAGTATTGTGGAAAGCCAGGTGGTTGCGGCGCGAGCACTCCGCGGGACGCAGGCAGCCTCCCTCGATTCATAAGAAAGAGTCGAGCATACTGCTGCACGACCCAATGAAAAATCCAGTACCAGAGAACAGAAGAAAAATGATGTCGGCCGAAAGCCCCCTTGCGGGCATCCCTGAATTCCACACAGAAGACGCTCTCCTCTCCTGGATGGAAGAAGAAATCCGTCTGATACATGCATTGCCGATAAGCAATCCTGACGCCGTCGAGATCTTCTCCTTCACCGGAAGTGACCTCTGCCACGCAAATCCGCCATCGGCCGCAAGGATTCTCGCCCAATTCACCCTTGCGCTCTTGTTGGCAGATTGGGCCTGCTATGACGCCCAGGCGGATCGAGAGGACTACAGCCATTTACAACAAGCTGTCACCGTATTCCCAGGAGGATTTCGACTGTGGATGGCGCAACTGGACGGAAACTGCATCCCGATCGGATACAGCGGTTTCCATCCCATCGCCAGAGATACATTTTACAGACTGAAGACCGCGCCGGAAAGCATCACCAATCGAAAGCAGATAACGCCAGAGCCAGCGTCAAATTCCGGACAGGATTATTATTACATCTACAGTGTCGGAATCATAAAGCAGTTTCACAGATCGACTGCCAGCAGACGGCTCGTCAAGGAATTTTCAAACGACCTTGCCTTGGCTCAAAAATGCGCTCTAGCTGCAATTGTCGTTTCTCCAGAGGGGAAACGCATTATTGAAAGGTTCGGCTTGCAGCAATCCGGCTGCATCACCCATGACGGGCACAAGGAAATTGCCTATGTGAGTGAATAGTACCCGGTCAAAATCAGACGAACCCCAGGTGGGATTCCAAAGGGCACTGCCCTTTGGCCGCCGGAGGCCTCTTCTGCCTTCCAACTTGCGCCTTCTACCTTCCGCCTTCTGCCCTCTGCCCTCTGCCTGCGTCCCCCGACCGCCCGCATGCCCCCTTATGGTCTTTCATTCTCCCCGCACCCATCCCACCGTCGCCCAGTCTAATAAAAATGAACCTCCGGCATGTCCCGGGGCGGTATCTGCCCGACCCGCGTGGCCGGACGGCCGAGCAAGAGTGCGGCGTAGCCCCGGTGGCCGGCCGGGATGCCCAGGGCCGCATTCACCTGCGGATGGGCGGCCAGAGCGAACATGAGATAGCCGCACCAGCAGGCTCCAAAGCCTGAAGCCGTGGCCGCAATCTCCAGCCAGGAAGCGGCGATGGTGGCATCCACCTCCGGGCTTATCCCTTCGATGGGCGCATGGGCCACGACGACATGGGGAGCGCCCCGGAAAATAACATCCTTTCCCCGCGCCGCCGCCCGGGCCGCTCCGGCCAGATGCAGCTCGGCCGCACGAGGCGAATCCGCCGCCACTTCCAGGCCGATCCAGTCGAGGACAAGCTGGCGGGCCGCGTCCATGCGCGCCGGACCGTCCACCACCACATAACCGACTTGCCGCATGTTGTGGCCGGTCGGGGCATGGCGCACGGACTCGATCAGGGCCAGGATGCCGTCGCGGGGGACAGGCGCGGGATCGTAGGCGCGACACGAGCGCCTGGCCATGAGCAGATGGCGCAGGGAGGCCGGACTGGGGAACTCCTTGCGCCGGATCGGCTCGAAGGCGTCCTGGGGCAGCAAGGTGTGGACAAAGGATTTGGTCGGGCAGGCAATGACGCAGTGGCCGCAGCGGATGCAGTGGGCTTCGCGGCCGGCCAGAGCCTGGGGCGGCTGCCCCGGGGTCCGCTGGCGCACAAGGCTGGCCGGGCAGGCCGCAACGCACAGGCCGCAGCCGGTGCAGCCGTCGGTGACGGTGAACAGTTCCATGGCGAATCCTTCAGGCCAGCGAGGATGGTATCAGGCGCTGGTACTTGTCGCGAAGAATGGCCAAAGCCTCTTCCTCGCGGCGCACATACAGGTCCGGGGTAAACAGGGCCTTATGGCCGACGCTGTGCCGCACGCAGGACGACAGCGGCACATGGGCAAAGGCATGGCCCAGATGCACCATGTCGCCAAACCAAGCCACGCCGATGTCCAAAATGCCGTTTCCCGTCCAGGGATTGCCCACATCGACGTAAGCTCCAAAAGGCCGGGCCGGACCTTGGGGACAGGTATCGGGCCGCACTGCGTCCATGCGCAGCAGACAGCAAAACTCATTGAGCCGGCACTCCGGCAAGGGCCAGGGGCGGTTGCGTAGGGCTTCGGTCGGCTCGTCCAAATATCTGCGACGGTACACGGACGGGTCCAGGTCGGCATAAAGCGCGGCCAGCTGCGCGAAATCCGGGCGGTAGTCCAGATAGCGCCCTGGTCCGCAGTGGCCAACCATCCCCGCCGGACACAGCCAGCACTGGCCGATTTCCCCGGCTCCGGACTGGCTGCCCAGGCCGCCGAGCAACAACCCGACAACGTCGCCGACAAACTCGCAATCATTGTGGATGAGCAACAAATACCGTTTGTCCGTGCGCTCAAAGGCCCACTGGTAGCGCAGGGCATGGCGGTAGGCCGGGTCACCGAGCCGGCCGGGTTCGACGGCATAGCGCCAGTTCATGAAGGATGGCCGGTGATGGACGATGCGGTCTCCCATGGCGGCCAGGATGTCGGCATGGGCAAAAACGGCATTAAGACCATCCGCCTCTTCATTGAAATAGATGCGGTCAATGAAACGACCGCTGTGGGCCAGCAGCGAGACCAGCGCCAGGGCGGTCTGGGCCGGTTTGCCAAAAACATTGATGGCGACATCGACAATGCGTGCTTTCATAGGGACAGCCTGACCGGCGTCATAGCCCATGGTCGGCTGCCGGGCAAGGCCGCGACCGGGCTGGTTAGGGGAAGCGGATGGCCACCATGGTAATGTCGTCCTCCCGGGGATGCCCCTGGCCAAAGGCCTCCAGGTCGTGAGCCACAATGGCAAGAATCTGCGTCACTGGTTTGCCGACATTTTTTTGCAGCAGATCAAGCAGCCGACGTTTGCCAAACATTCTTTCCGCATTGCCGGTGGTTTCCCAGATACCGTCAGTGCCGATGAAAACAATGCCGTCAACCGGCCAGGGGCCGGCCTGGGCCACGTACCGGAACCCCTCCACCACGCCGAGCGGCGGACCGCCGCCGCCCAACTCCGAGAATCCTTCCTGGTCGGCATGCACGACCATGGCCGGATCGTGACCGGCCCGGACCCAGCGCAGGCGTTTGGCGGCAGTGTCAATTTCCAGATAAAATAGCGTCAGAAACCGCCCCGTGCCATAGACATCCTCGGCCACCCGGGAATTGACCGCGCTGACCACAGCCCCGGGATCGGCGTACATGGCCGCAGCCATGCGCACCGTGGCCCGGGCCGAGGCCATAAGCAGGGCCGGTCCCACGCCATGGCCGGCCACGTCGGCCACCACCACGACAGTCTTTCCCCGTCCAAGCTCAATAAAATCGTAATAATCCCCACCGGTCTCATCGCAGTAATCGCTCGATGCCGCGATTTCGAGGCCCGCAATCAGGGGAGGCGCCGCAGGGAGCAGATTGCGTTGCACATCCTCGGCCACCTTGAGGGCATCAAGCAGCGCCAGCCGGTGCGATAGCCCCAGGATCATAGCATTGGCCTCACCCGCGATCAGCCCGAACTCGTCGGACGTGGCCACCGGCAAACGGACGCTCAGATCCCCCTGGCGCACCCGGGCCAGTCCCTGGGTGATGGTGCCGAAGAGCAGCTTCAGATTGCCGGCGTAGAGCACAATCAACCGGGAAACAGAGACCAGCAGCACGGCCATGACAAAGGCGATCTCGAGAACAACCGACTCCCTGGCCCGGGCCAGTACGGCCGGATCACGCTCAAGACTCGACAGCCAAGCCACGTCCCCGGCCCAGATCAACCCGAAAATACCCATGAGCAGGCAGGCGACCGCAGCGGCCATGAGCAGAAAGCGCCGGCTCAGGCTGCGCAATTGGCGCGGCCGGGCGGCAGACTCCCCTGCCTCGACCGCCTCCCTGGCCCGCAGCACCAGGGACCGAAGCCGCAACAACGCGCCCTCAAGGCCAAGGTAGAACCCGCCCGCCAGCGATCCAATGACAAGTTTCCAGCCGGAAACCCAGAGAAAACCGATCCGGGCCTCCATGCCAAGGCCAGCCAGCACCCCGGCCAGCAGACACGCCCCCATTTCCAGCTGAAACTGGCGCGAAGGCTGGTCATGGACGGGGCCAACCAAAACATACCAGCGCGTAAAAAAGCCCCGCAGCGCCAGAGGCACGGCAAAGGAAGCAGCCAGCATGGCCCCCAGCTGCACGGGGGGCACAGCTTCAATGAAAGGTCAGACCTGACCGCCGTAGGCTGTCAGCAGAACGATAACGCCGAGATAACGAACAGCGACGGCCAGGAAACCGGGCATGGGCTGGTGTACGTTCATTCCATCGTCATGCCTGAAGGGAGCGAAGCTGGCAATGCCCTCTGTTGCCACGGCCGTCAGCCGCACTGTACCCGTGGCGCGAAACCACAAAAAGGGACGGCGGCCTGCGCCGGGATGGAGCAACCACCCAGGCACAGACCGCCGCCCAAAAGACACGCCTGGGGCGTGCAATCCCCAGGGAAAAGGCTCTAGCTGCCCTTTTTCCTGGCTCCGTCGAGGACGTGACGATCCTTGGCCGGCAGCACGTTCTTGCGCAGGCGAATGGACAGCGGCGTGATCTCCACCATCTCGTCTTCGCGCACGAAATGCAGCGCCCGTTCCAAGGTCATAGGCAGCACCGGCGTGAGAATGACATGTTCATCCTTGCCGGAAGCCCGCATGTTGGTGAGCTTTTTTTCCTTGCACGGATTGACGTTGATGTCGTTGTCGCGGTTGTGCTCGCCAACGATCATGCCCTCGTAGACCGGCTCGCCCTGGGTGATAAACAGCCGGCCGCGCGGTTCGAGGTTAAACAGGGCATACGGCACGCCAACCCCTTCGCGGTCACTGACAATGGAACCGGTGAAACGGCTGGGGAAGTCGCCCCGATAGTCGTCGTACCCGGAGAACGACGAGTTCATGATGCCGGTGCCCTTGGTGTCGGTCAGAAATTCATCGCGGTAGCCGATGAGTCCCCGGGCGGGAATGGAGAACTCCAGGCGCACCCGGCCCGAACCATGGTTGACCAGATTGAGCATCCGGCCCTTGCGCACGGACAGCTTCTCCGTAATCACGCCGACAAAGGCTTCGTCGGTGTCGATAAACAGGTGTTCGATGGGTTCCTTGCACACGCCGTCTTCCGTGCGGTAGATGACCTCGGGCCGTCCCACGGACAGCTCGAAGCCTTCGCGGCGCATGGTCTCGACGATAATCGCCATCTGGAACTCGCCCCGGCCCTTGACCGTAAAAGCGTCCTTGTCCTCGGTCTCCTCCACCTTGATGGCCACGTTGCGCAGGGTCTCTTTATAGAGGCGCTCGCGCAGTTTGGCCGACTGCACAAACTTGCCCTCGCGCCCGGCAAAGGGCGAGGAGTTGATGGCAAAGCGCATGGACACGGTGGGTTCGTCCACATTGATGCGCGGCAGGGCCTTGGGCGAATCGGCCACGGTGATGGTGTCACCGATGGTCACGTCGTCGACGCCGGAGAGCACCAGGATATCGCCCGGATCAGCCGCCTCGGTCTCGGTGAGCTTGGGGCCTTGATAGACCTGGAGCTTGGAGACGCGAAGGGGACGCGGCGCATTGTTGGCATCGATGCACACCAGGGTCTGGTTGATGTGGGCCGTGCCCGAGACGACGCGGCCGACGGCCAGACGTCCCAGAAATTCGGAATAGCCCAGATCGGACACGAGCATCCGGAACGGTTCGGACGCATCGTGGACCGGGCCGGGAATCTGGCTCAGGATCGTCTCGAACAAGGGCGAAAGGTCGCCGCTCTCGTCATCCAGGCTGCGCTTGGCCATGCCTTCACGGCCGATGGCGTAGAGCACCGGAAACTCAAGCTGCTCTTCGGAAGCGTCGAGATCAATAAAGAGGTCGTAAATTTCGTTGAGGACTTCCTCGACCCGGGCGTCTTTGCGGTCGATCTTGTTGACGGCCACGATAACCGGCAGTCCCCGGTCCAGGGTTTTTTTGAGCACGAAGCGCGTCTGGGGCAGCGGCCCCTCGGAAGCATCGACCAGCAGGACTGCGCCGTCGACCATCGACAAGGCCCGTTCCACTTCGCCGCCGAAGTCGGCGTGGCCCGGGGTGTCGATGATGTTGATTTTAACCCCGTTCCAGATCACGGCGCAATTTTTTGCGGCAATGGTGATGCCGCGTTCGCGCTCCAAATCCATGCTGTCCATAATGCGGTCCGTCATTTCCTGGTTCTGGCGGAACAGACCGCTTTGACGGAACATATGGTCAACCAGCGTGGTTTTGCCGTGGTCGACGTGGGCGATGATGGCGATATTGCGCAGGGCTTCGTTTCTGGTCGCGTTTTTCATGCAGGAATCCTTGAAGGGCGTTGGGGGCGAACGTCGGGAACGTCGCCGGGGGACGGGGACATACCGCAATGGCCGAAGTTAGGCAATCGGCAGCGTGAAGGTAAAGGTACTGCCGATCCCGGGCTTTGATACAAAAAAAATGCGACCGCCGTGTGACTCGACAATATGTTTGCAGATGGCCAGCCCAAGTCCGGTGCCTTTGGGCTTGTTGGTCAGGGTCGCCCCGATCTGGTTGAACTTCTCAAAGACCTTGTGCTGCTCGGCCTCGGGGATACCGATACCGGTGTCGACGATCTCGATGACAATGGACCGCCCCTGCACCCTGGCCCGGCAGGCGACCGACCCACACTCGGTAAACTTCAGCGCATTGGAGACCAGATTGACCAATACCTGGATAAGCCTGTCGCGGTCGCCCACGATTTCCGGCAACCGGCCCTCGATGCGGGTGGTCAGACTGACCTTCTTGTCCTGCAAAAGCCCCACCGAGGCGCTCATGACGTGGCGGATGACCTCGGCTACATCCACGGATTCTTTGGTGAAGGCCACTTTGCCGGCTTCAAGTTTGGCCAGATCGAGGACGTCGTTGATCAGGTGTTTGAGGCGCTCACCCTCGGCCACAATGATGCCGAGATTTTCCTGGACCTGTTCAGCCTGTCTCCTTTGGCGGGGATGCCCTTCGACCAGGGGGGCCAGCAGCTGCCCCAGGCGCTTTTGGATGAGCACGGCAAAGCCCAGCACCGAGGTCAGCGGCGTACGGATTTCGTGGGAAACCATGGACAAAAAATCGGATTTGGCCCGGTTGGCCGCCTCGGCCGCTTCCTCGGCCCGTTTGCGGATGGTCACTTCATGGACAAGGCGCTCGTTTATGCGGGTGAGTTCCTCCGTCCGCTCGGCCACACGTTGCTCCAGTTCGTCATGATAACGCAGCAGCGTTTGTTCCGCCTGCTTGCGAATCGACACGTCCTGGACAGAACCGTCGAAGCGTTCGGCCACGCCGGCGTCATCACAGATACGCCGGGCGTTTATGAGCCCCCAGATGCGCGTGCCGCTTTTGGTCAGGAGTTGGACGTCCAGATTTTTGACATGGTTGTAGCGCGCGAGCTCCGAGCGGATGCGGTGGCGATCTTCAGGACTGGCCACGACCTCGTCCACTACGCTTTTGACGTGGCGCATAAGTTCAGCCGGTGACTCGTAGCCGAGAATACTGGCCAAGGCCGGGTTGACGTTCATAAGCCGGCCGGACAACGTGCTTTGGAAAATGCCTTCGGCGGCATTTTCCACGATGCCCCGGTAGCGTTCCTCGGCCCGACGCAGGGCTTCTTCGCTTTTTTTGCGTTCGGTGACGTCGCGGGCCACGATAACGGCCATAGGGCCGCCGCCGCCCTGGGCCAAGCGAAAGGTCATTTCCACCGGCAGGTTGCCGCCTGGAAGATCCCCTGGCCGCACCAGAGAGGTTTCAATCCGCCCAGCCGCGAAATCGCCGGAAAAAAGGCCGCGCAGCCGGCAGACCGCATCGATGGGCAAAAGATCTTCAAAGGTCCGGCCCACCAGTTCGGGGCTGTCCAAACGCAGCATGGCCCCGGCCGCCCCGGCCGCGTCGGTGATGCGCCCACTGTCCACGTCGACCAAAAAGATGGCGTCGCCGGTCTGATCCAACAGGGAGCGAAACCGCTCCAACTCCTCCAGGCGGCGACGCAGTTCCGGGTAATAACTTTTGCTGACCGAGTGCTCGCCAAACCCGAGCAGTCGGATGCGCCGGTCGTCGGACTCAGGCAAGGGGCTGGCTGGCGCTTTCATAGATGGCTTCGAGGTCGGCTTGGGAGGGCTGGCGCGGATTGGTCAGCATACAAGGATCATCCAGGGCGCGCTTGGCCAGATCGCCATACGTCTCCCGGGCAATGCCGAGTTCTGTCAGTCCCTGATTGATGCCAACAGAACGCTTGAGCGCCCGCAGACGCTCGATGACGGCGTTTTTGCGGACAGCGGCCGGAGCATCGTCGTCTAGAACAGCCCCAAGGCAGCGCCCCAGGATATCGAAACGTTCTGAAGCGGCTTCGTAATTATAAGCCACGACATGATCGAGTAAAATGGCGTTGCACAGGCCATGAGGCAGATCGAGCAGCCCGCCGAGACTGTGGGCCAGGGCATGGACCGCGCCGAGAATGGCATTGGAAAAGGCCATGCCCGCATACAGGCTGGCCAACTGCACCGCTCCCCGTGCCTCAATATCGGCCGGAGCAGTCATGACTATGGGCAGATTGGCGGCAAGGAGCCGCACGGCTTCCAAGGCAAAAAGATCGGTGACCGGTCCCTGAGCGTTGGAAACATACGCCTCCATGGCATGGGTCAGGGCATCGAGTCCGGTATGCGCCGTAAGCTCGGGCGGCATAGTCAGCGTGACATCCGGATCGATAAGCGCCGCATCCGGGATAAGCGTCTTGCTGGCGATGACGACCTTGCGTTGGCGGGTCGTGTCGGTGATGATGGCGAACTGGGAGACTTCAGCCCCGGTGCCGGCCGTGGTCGGCACGCACAAAAGCGGCGGCCCCGGGCGCTCGACGTTATCCACGCCCTCGAAAGACAGGATGTGGCGTTTGTTGGCCGAAACAATACCTATGGCCTTGGCGCAGTCCATGGCCGAACCGCCGCCCACAGCCACAATGGCGTCGCAAACGCAGTCGGCAAAAGCTGCGGCCCCGGCCATCACTTCATGGTCGCGGGGATTGGAGGACAAAGCCTCGAAACGCTCGGTGGCGACCCCGGCTTCCGTCAGGCTCTCCTCCACACGCTGCGTCCAGCCGTAGCGGGAAAGCCCGGGGTCGGCCACCAGCAAGGCCCGGCGTACCCCAAGTCCCGCCGCCTGCCGGCCGGCCAGATGCAGCGATCCCCGGCCGAAAACAAATTCCGGGGCCACAAATTTGCGCATGGACAGCAGCAGTCTCTCCGGCATGCGCGCATCCTTTGACGGCTCTCACCCAAAGCCGCCTGATCCGAAATATCGTTTAGGTCACAACTTGTGCCAGCGCTGCCGCGTCAAGAAGCGTCACCCCGCGCCCGGCCAAGAGCTCCGGCAGCTCCGGAACACAAAACACCCGCAGTTCGTCCTCCCGGCCGGCAGCATAGGTGCTGATCGCGGCCAGGGCGTCGTCGTTTCGCCCGGGGTGGCACATGATTTCCACCGTCCCCTGCCCGCCAAGGGCGGCAAAGGCCGCATCGACCAGGGACAGGAACCGGACGATCGTCAGGTCTTCCCCGAAGAACCGGGTCACGCAGACATTGGCATGAGCCACCCCGGCGTTGTCCATGGCCAGGCGCATGTCGTCGGACAGCGCCCGGGCCGGGATGCCCAGTTCCCGGGCCAGTTCCAGAAACACCCCGAACACCTCGGGACGCTTGTGGATATGATGATGGGAATCGAGGTGGCTGGGCTCAAATCCGGTCTCCCGAAAACGAGCCAACTGCGCCCGCCATTCACGAGCTACCTCATCCGGGTTCACATCCGCCACCGCGACCTTTTTGCGGGGAAACCGGCCGTCGCTGCCGACCAGACTGGGCACGTCTGTCCCGGGCAGGCAGGGCGTGCCGCCGGTCAGTTGCAGGTGGAGTCCCACCCGGCCGGCAAACCTCCGACCATGGCGTATGATACGCTCCACCGCCCCAGGCACGCAGACCATGGCCGTGGTCCCGCCCACCACCCCGGCCGCCATGGCCTCGGCAATGCCGCTCGTCACGCCCTCGGTCAATCCAAAATCATCGGCATTGATAAAAAGCCGCCGCATCCGCCCTCCCTGGCCGTTACGAGAAAATGGTCAGGAAGCCCTGGCCATATCAAGCACGGCCGAAACCAGCTTTTCAATGCCAAGGGCGATATCGGCAATGCCGGGACCAAGCATGTAGGCCGGTGTGCTCACCAGCCGGTTGGCCGCATCCACCACGATGCTGTCCACCGGGCAGTCCACATGGTTGGCGCCGGCCTGGGTCAGCCCCTGGGCCGTGCCGGGATCATTGCCGATGGTCAGCTTCGGATGGTGTTCGCCAAGGGCCAGGGCCAGCACGGTCGGGGCGATGCAGATGGCGCCGATGGGCTTTTTAGCAGCGTGCATGGCCTGCAAAAAGGCCGCAACCGACGGTTCAACCGTGCCCTTGGCGCCGTTTATCGCAAAATCACACAGGTTGGTGGCCGCGCCAAGGCCCCCCGGCAAAATCAGGCCGTCGAAATCGGCCACTGTGGCCTGGGCCACGTCCGCCACCGGTCCCCGGGCGATACGGGCGGCTTCCACCCGGATGTTGCGCGTTTCGCCCATGGGCTTTTTCGTCCCATGGTCCATGGCGGCAACCGTGAGATCGGGAGCCAGACAGACTGCCTTGGCCCCGGCCTTGTTCAAAAAATACAGGGTCAGCGTGGCTTCGTGGATTTCCGAACCGTCCAGAACGCCGCAGCCAGACAGGAGTACGCCGATGGTCGTCATGCTCCGCTCCATGATGATCGTATGAAATGCCCTGCCGGACAGCGCCGGCTGCGCCAAAACGTATCCTCTGGTCCCTGCTACGTCAAACCGTTAGGCGGCTGGGGCGTTGCCTTTGCGGGGAAAACGGCGCATGAACGGACATGCCCAAGCGTTTGTCAGTTCCCGCACCGCTTTCGCCGCTGATCATTTCCGACACCACGCTTCGCGACGGCGCGCAAATGCCAGGCGTCCATTTTTCCATTGCCGACAAGGTGAGTATCGCCAAGGCCCTGGCCGAGGCCGGGGTGGACGTCATTGAAGCCGGCTTCCCGGCTGTGTCGGACAATGAGATCGAGGCCGTGCGCCGCATCGTCACTGAAGTCCCCGGCCCCCTGATTATGGTGTTGTGCCGGGCCATGGCCGCCGACATCGACGCCGCCTGGGACGCCCTGGGCAAGGCCCCGCCCGAGCGCCGGGGCGTGGGCGTCTTTCTGGCCACAAGCCCGCTGCATCGTCGCCACAAGCTGGGTAAGACCAAGGCCCAATGCCTGGACATGATTGCTTCGGCCGTGGCTTATGCCCGGCAGCGTTTCACCAAAGTGACGTTTAGCTGCGAGGACGGCAGCCGCACTGAGCCGGCTTTTTTGCGCCAAGCCTATACAACGGCCATGGACGCCGGGGCCACGGGCATTGGTTTTCCCGACACCGTCGGCGTGCTCACGCCGGAAGCCGCGCGCCGTCTGACCTCAATCCTGGCAAAGCTGGCCCATCCGCGCGGAGTCAAGGTGCGGGTGCATTTCCACAACGACTTGGGGCTGGCCACGGCCAACACCCTGGCGGCTGTGGCGGCCGGGGCCGACATCGTCCATCTGACCGTCGGCGGCATCGGCGAACGGGCCGGCAACGCCGCCCTGGAAGAGACGGTCATGGCCCTGAGCTTGCACCAAGCCCAGTACCGCCGCTCCATCCGGGTCGACACCACCCGGCTCACGGCTCTTTGCCGACTGGTGGCCGCGCATTCAGGGGTTGCCCTGCCCGCCAACAAGGCCATTGTCGGGGACAATGTGTTTGCCACCTCGGCCGGCGTGCATCAGGACGGCCTGCTCAAGCACCCCGACACCTACCTGCCCTTTCGCCCGGAACTGGTCGGAGCCGACGGCATCCGCCTGCCGCTCTCGGCCCACTCCGGCAAGGCGGCCCTGGCCCTGCACTTTTCCGCTCTGGGCTTGACCCTGTCCCCGGAGGAACTGAGCCGGGCCAGCCGCATCGTCAAAAACGCCGACAAGGCCGACTGGCTTGATGCCGACGCCCTGCTTCGCCGGGCGGCCGCCAAGGCCCGGGAAGAAGTCCCATGATCGCCCTGAGCGCCCTGCTGGCTGCCGGTCTGGCCCTGCTCCATCTCTACGTGCGTCTGCTCAGCCCCGTTCTCGACGCGCCGCGCAGCCTCTGGCTGTCCCTGGCCGGCGGCGCGGCCACAGCCTACGTCTTTGTCCACATCTTCCCCAGCCTGTGCGACGGCCAGGACACCCTGCTGCGGGCCGGCTGGGCCTGGGTGGCGGTCCTGGACCGCCATGTCTTTCTCATCGCCCTGGCCGGGTTGCTGGTCTTTTATGCCCTGGAACGGGCGGCCCTGGGCGTCCGAGGCGGTCGGGACAGGCCGCCGGTCGGCCCCGGGCAAGGCGTTTTCTGGCTCCACCTGACCTCGTTTGGCCTGTATAATTTCCTGATCGGCTATCTGCTCGTCAACCGGGTGACGCCCGGCCCGGCCAACCTTGTCACCTATTTCCTGGCCATGGCGCTGCATATGGCCGGCAACGACTATGGCCTTCGCCGCCACTTCACCGACAGCTACCGCCATCTGGGCCGACTGGCCCTGGCCGGGGCAGTGCTTGCCGGCTGGGGATTTGGCGTTGTCTTCCAGGTCCACGACGCCGTGCTGGCCATTTTATTTGCCTTCCTGGCCGGCGGCGTGGTCATGAACACCATGAAAGACGAATTACCCCTGGACGGCTCGGGCAATGCGCCGGCCTTCACCCTCGGCGCGGCAGGCTACGCCGCCCTGCTCCTGCTCGTATGAAAAAAACAACCATTCCCTCCGATGCTGCCAATGCCCCCAATGGTCCATTTTTCGGCCGCCATGTCTGGACGCTCTTTCGCTTCCTGCACCCCTACCGCCGGTCTTTTGGCCTGGGCCTGGGCTTAAACGTCCTGGCCCGGGCTTGCGACCTGCTGCCGCTGGCCCTGGCCGGCAAGGTTATCGACGCCGCTGTCCATGGGGTCACGTCACCCCACACCTATGTGCTCTTCGGGCTGGCCGTGCTGGCCTCGTTCGTGTTCCTGGCCATCTTCCAGAGCGGCTCGGATTACGTCCTGTCGGCCATGGCCCAGCGCACCCGCCACGATATCCGTCTGGCGCTCTACGGCCGGTTGCAGTCGCTCGACCCGGCCTATTTCGAGGATCGCCAGACCGGCGACATCATGTCGGTGGTGGTTGGCGACGTGGACACCCTGGAGAGCTTTCTGACCGACGCCACCACCTCGATCATTCGGGTCGTCGTCACCTTCCTGGGTATTTACGGCTACCTCTTTTTCCTGGAATGGCGGCTGGCCCTGCTTCTTTTCCTGCCGCTGCCCCTGGCCGTCTTCGCCATCCGCCGCTTCGTCACCCGGGTCCAGCCCCGCTACCGGGCGGCGCGCAAGGCCGTTGGGGCCATTGCCAGTCTGCTGGAAAACAACATCGCCGGCATGGGCGTCATCCAGGCCTACACGGCCGAAGCGCGCCTTCTGGCCGCAGTCGACGAACGCTCGGCCGCCTACCGCGACGAGGCCGTGGCCGCCGAGGCCGAACGGGCCCGGTTCCTGCCGGCCATGTACGCCGTGGCCGGATTGTCCTTTGCCGCAGTCTTTGCCGGCGGCGGCTGGCTGGTGGCGGCCGGCAACGGGCCGACGGTCGGCGACTACACCACCTTCACGCTTTTTGCCGCGCGTCTGGTACTGCCGCTTTTCGTCTTCGGGATGCTGATTAACCAGATCCAGCGGGCCGAGGCTGCGGCTGCGCGCATTGCCGAACTGTTGGCCACCAAGCCCCGCATCGTGGACCGGCCCGAGGCCGTGGCTCTTTCCGAGCGGCCCCGGGAGATCGTTTTCCGCGATGTCCGTTTTGCCTATCCCGGGCGCGAGCCGGTCCTCCACGGCATCAGCTTCACTCTGGCCCAGGGCGAAGTGGTCGGTGTGGTCGGCCCGACCGGAGCCGGCAAGTCCACCCTGGTCAAACTGCTCCTGCGCTATTTCGAGCCGACCGACGGCGAGATTCTGGTCAACGGCGCGCCGCTTGGGGCTATCACCCTGGCCAGCTACCGCCAGCGTCTGGGCTATGTTTCCCAGGACGCCTTCCTGTTTCACGGGACAGTGGCCGAAAACATTCTCCTCGGCGATCCCGAGGCCGATTTGTCCGCCGTACGCCGGGCCGCAACCATGGCCGGGGCCGACGACTTCATCATGCGCCTGCCGTCGGGCTACGACACGCTCATCGGCGAACGCGGCATGAAGCTCTCCGGCGGCGAACGCCAGCGGGTGTCCCTGGCCCGGGCCATCCTGCGCGATCCGGCCCTGCTTCTCCTTGACGAGGCCACCTCGGCTGTCGATACCCGCACCGAGGCTGTCATCCAGCACAACCTCCACGAATTCCGCCAGGGCCGGCTCACCCTGGCCGTGGCCCACCGCCTGTCCACCGTGCGCCAATGCGCCCAGATTCTGGTCATCGTCGAGGGCTGTGTGGTCGAACGCGGCAACCACGAATCCCTGCTGGCTGCCGGCGGGGTCTATGCCGGCATGTGGGCGGTGCAAAGCGGCGAGGAGACGGGCGCGTGACCGTTGCTTCCGGCGCAGCTTCCGTTGCGCAGAGACAACCCCGTGTCCTTTGATCCCGACACAACCACAGTGTTGGACCTCGTAGCCGCCCATCCGGCCACCGAGGCGGTCTTTCGCCGCTTCGACGCAGCGGCCGGCTGCTGCCTGTTATGCCAGGGGCTTTTCGAGACCGTCAGCGGTCTGGCCGCACGATTCGGCCTTGACCGCCGCACTCTGACGACCGATCTCTTGCTGGCCATCACCCAGGAGAAAGAGGAGCAACAATGACCGTCGAACTGGTCAAGACCGTCACCGCCGCCGGCTGAGCGGCCAAGATCGCTCCAGGGGACCTGGAAGCTGTCTTGCGGGGCCTGCCCCATATTTCCGATCCGCGCCTGCTCACCGGCCAGGGAGTCAACGAGGACGCCGCCATAGTGCGTCTTCCAGACGGCCGGGGGCTGGTGCAGACGGTGGACTTCTTCACGCCCATCGTTAACGATCCCTACAAGTTCGGACGCATCGCCGCGGTCAATGCCCTGTCCGACGTCTACGCCATGGGCGGGGTGCCGCTGGCGGCCATGAACATCGTCTGTTTTCCGGCCAAGACCATGGACACCGCTATTTTGGGGGAAATCCTGCGCGGCGGGTTGGATGCGGTGCTGGAAGCCGGGGCCGTGCCGGCCGGCGGGCACAGCGTTGAGGACAAGGAGATCAAGTACGGGCTGGCCGTGTCCGGGCTGGTCGATGCCGACCATTTCGCCTCCAACACGGGCCTTGTTCCCGGCGACGTGCTCCTTTTGACCAAACCCATCGGCACCGGCGTCATCGCTACGGCTATCAAGGGCGATTTCGGCGACAAAGTTGCGCTGGAGGAGCTCTTATTTACCTGGGCCGGGCGCTTGAACGCCGCTGGCGGCCGGGTGATCCGGGAACTGGGTCTCAAGGCGGCCACGGATGTGACGGGATTTGGCCTGGGCGGTCATGTGCTGGAGATGGCGGCAGCGTCCGGGGTTGCCGTGGAATTGCGGCTGGCCGACATTCCGTTCCTGCCGCAAGCCGTGGAACTGGCCGGCTATGGGATGCTGCCGGCCGGCAGTTTCGCCAACAAGCGCTACTGCGCCGGCACGGTTGCCATGGCGGCCGGGCTGGACCCCATCCGCTGCGATCTGGTCTTCGACGCCCAGACGTCCGGCGGGCTGGTGCTGGCCGTGCCGGAAGAGAAAGTGGCGGCGGCCCGACAGATGCTGGAAGATGCCGGCGATCTGGCGGCGGTCATTGGGCGGGTGGTCGAGGAAGAGGACGGAAAGGCACGGTTGCGCCTTGGTTGATCCAGGCCGTTGGGACTTCCCTGCGGTGCCTCAAGCGCCCAGAACAAAACCACATCTAAAGAGCCGCAACGTCGCGCACAAGCGCCACGGCGCTTAACCTGCCCCATGGCGGCGCGTCCAGCCCACGTATTGTTGTCGCACCATCTCCCTATACTTTCGAAAAAAATCCTCACAGTACCCCGGCGACAGCGGGTTCATAAAACCATGGGCCGCCCCTGGCCCGATATGCACGGCAACATTCTCCGATGCCATCCGCGCGATGATCGTCTTCGGGTCAAACGCGGCTTCGACCTCGGCAAAAATCGCCTGCACCCGGCAGCGCGGCCGCGCATCAAGATGGTTGCGAATCCGGGAGCCGTAAAAGAGCACGGCCCGGCTGTCCGGATGGCAGCCCGCCCCGGCCGCGTGCAGCCAGACCGCCGTGGCCCCGGCGCTAAAGCCCACCAGAAAAGCCGGCTCCCCCCCCGCCGCCGCCGTAACCCTGGCCGCAAACCCGGCCACGCCTTCGCCGGCTACAAAAGCCGCGTGCGCCTCCTGTTCCGTGGCAAAGGGGCAGCCCTCGCCGTCCCACGGAGAGAGGACGACGGCCTGCCGGTCAAGCTGCCCGGCAAAGGCCTCAACTACCGGGGTCAGGCCGTAAATATCCGAGACAATGAAGGTCTTCATCGGTGGGCACACACGCTCGTTTCACAAACACACGATTTCAGGCAACGGTCGCCCAAATGTCACGCCAGACAAGACCGGCGCTGCCCGCTTCCCAGCCAAACGAAGGAGGGATGCGTTGCCCCTCTCTGCCCCGGGCTAGGGCAGGCAGGTCACTGCATCAATCTTCCACACGCCGCCGTCCTGGACCAGGGTAAAACGGCCGAGACTGTCTTTCTCGCCCGGCCACTTGTAACTGATCTCCGCCCGGCCGTCGCCAGAGGACGCCGTCTGGTACAGATACGCCCCGTCAGCCAGGTCCTGGGCGCAGGTCAATGGATTGTAATCCAGCCCGCACAATTCGCCGTCGAGATACTTGCCCTGGCAGTTCTCGGCAACGGTCGCCCGCTCTAGGGCCGCCAAGTCCGTGCGCAACCGGGGCGTTACATACCGCCCATAGTCCTTGCCGGCCCTGGCCTTGTACTGCGGCGTAGCCAGGAGAAATGCAACCAGATCGGGGTCTTTTTCCGACAGCCGCAGCACCCGGTCCAGGGTCTTTTCGGCCTCGGTTGCCGCCCGGTGATACCCGCCCTGCCCCAAGGCCAGGGCCACGGCCGTCTGTCCGGACAGGCCTGCTCCCAGATCCAAAACCACCACTGCCAGCACGCCAACCAGAAGCCAAAGCACATGTGCCATAAAGACCCTCCAGACCGGTCGCCAGGACCGGGCAACGCCACCCATAGCGCAGGGGACAATCGACCCCACCCCGTAAACACCAGCCCGCGCCGAGACGCCAGGACCGGGCAACGCCCAGCATAGCCCAAGGCCGGTCTCCCTGTCAGCCGGTCCCGGGGGCAGCCCCGACAACCGGATGGCCTCTCGCCAGCCCCGTAGCCACAGCCGCACACAAGACCCACCCCCAGGCAACGGCTGCCCTGGCCGGCCGTCCGACCCCACGCGCCAAGGCTGGCCCCGCCGGGAAAAACACCAAAAGCCCGCTACGGAACACCGCAGCGGGCTTTGGAAAAGCCAAGAATACCGGAAAGCTAGGCCGTCTTGGTCTTGTTGACGGCCGTGGTCAGGCGCGAGATGTTCCGCGCCGCAGCCTTCCAGTGAATGATCTTTTTGGTGGCAGCCTTGTCCAGCACCTTGGTGGCGGTGAGCAGGGCCGCTTCGGCAGTGGCAACATCCCCGCCAACCAGGGCGGCGCGCACGGCCTTGATGACGTTACGCACACGCGTCTTGACCGCCCGGTTACGAGCCCGAGCCAAGAGGTTTTGACGATGCCGCTTGATGGCAGATTTATGATTGGCCAAGGATCGTTCCTCCGTGAAATGTTCGCTGAAGCAGGGTTTGCTAAATCAAAGGCCCAACCCTGTCAAGCAGTTTAAGCCGCCGCTAGACCTGCAAGGCGGCGAAATCCGCCACCCGGCCCAGACGGTCAACCAACGATTTAAGCAGATTGAGGCGGTTAAGCCGCATATCCATGTCGTCGCACATGACCATGATATTGTCGAAAAAGGCGTCCACAGACGGCCGCAGCTCATAGAGCAGTTCGAGCACCGCAGCGTAGTCGCCGCTTGCAAACAGCGCATCAAAGCGGGGGAACACATCCGTGCAGACCGTCGCCAGGTCCTTCTCCGCCGGCTCTTCCAAGAGCTCGGCCTTGATCGTCCCGGTCAGCGGCACTCCGGCCCCGACGCCCTGTTTGCGGATGATGTTGGCCGCGCGTTTAAAGGTCAACACCGCCTGCCCGAAATCCGGCTTGGCGGCAAAGGTGGCCAGGGCAGCCATGCGGGCGGCCAGGGAGGCGATATCGGTATAGGACGCGCCAATGCCCGCCTCCACCACCAGGGTGTCGTAGCCCTGACCGGCGAAATACGCCTTGAGGCGCTGGCCGAAGAAGTCGAGCAGCTTGGCCAGCACGTGGGTGCGATCCACCTTGAACTTGACGTCGCTGTAACCGTCGATGGCCCCTTGCAGCAGTTCCATGAGATCCAGGCGCAAATCATGTTCGATCACGATGCGGCAGATGCCAAGGGCCGCCCGGCGCAGGGCGTACGGGTCGGCCGCGCCGGTGGGGGCCATGTCCAGGCCGAAACACCCGGCCAGGGTGTCGGCCTTGTCCGCGATCGACAAAATGGCTCCGGCCAGACTGGCCGGCACGGGGCTGTCGGGACCAGCCGGCAGGTACTGCTCGGCCACGGCCCGGGACACGGTCTTGGACTGGCCTTTGCGCCGTACGTAGATGCCGCCCATGATGCCTTGCAGCTCGGCGAATTCGCCCACCATGTCGGACACGAGGTCCACCTTGGCCAACCCGCCGGCCTGGGAGGCTTCGAGCATGATCTCGGGCTTGCCGGCCTTCTCGGCAATGACGCCGCACAACCGCTCCAGCCGACGCGATTTGTCGCGCATGGAGCCAAGCCCGGCCAGAAAGACGACGCTCTCAAGCTTCTTGTGCCAGGTCTCAAGATCGGTGCCCAGGTCGGCTTCCCAGAAAAACCGGGCGTCTTCCAACCGGGCGGTCAAGACCCGCTGCCAGCCCCGGCGCACCAGTTCGACATTGCCCGGGACGAGGCCGAGCGTGGTCAGAAACACGGGGAGCAAGCCGCCCTTGCCGTCTTCCACGGCAAAGCTCTTCTGGTGGCTCTCCATGCTGGTGATGAGCACTTCGCGGGGCACATCCAGGAACTTGCGGTCGATCTGGCCCATAAGCACCACCGGATGCTCGGTCAGGCCCGTCACTTCGACCAGCAGCGAGGGGCTGATGACCGCTGTGCCGCCGGCTTCCTTGGCCAGGGCCTCAGCCTGGGTGCGCACAATGCTTTCGCGTTCCCGGGCGTCGAGGACGACCTTGCCCTGGTCGCGGATGATGGTGAAATAGTCCGCCGCCGTTGGCACGTCAAAGGGGCCGGGACCCATGATGCGCTGGCCCCGGGTCTGGCGGCCGGAAACGATGCCGTCGAGTTCAAAGGGCACAATCGTGTCATCGAAGAGGGCCAGAAACCAGTGCACCGGCCGACCAAAGGCAAACTCCCGGCTGCCCCAGCGCATCCGCTTGGGGAAGGAAAGCTTCTTGACGGCTTCCAGGCAGATGCCGGGCAAGAGGTCCAGGGTGGCCTCGCCGCCGGTGTTTTTGCGCAAAGCCAGATACCGGCCCTTGCCCGTCTCCATGACAAAGACGTCGGCCACGTCGCAGCCCTGGCCCTTGGCAAAGCCGGCCGCAGCCGGGGTCGGGTTGCCCGAGGCGTCGTAGCCCACCCGCTCGGGCGGACCGGTGACGACTTCCTCTTCCTGGCGGGCGCGCGCGGCGATGTCGGCCACACTCACCACCAGCCGGCGCGGCGTGGCAAAGGCGGCCACCGGGCCGCATGCGACCTTGGCCTGGGTCAGGGCCTCGGCAAACAGGCTTTTCACCTCGTCGGTCAAGCCCGAGAGGAACCGGGCCGGCATTTCCTCAAATCCGATCTCAAACAAAAAATGGGACATGGCTTGCGTCCTTTAGCTTTTATTCAGAAGAGGATAGCCGAGTTCCGTGCGCTGGGCGGCGTAAAGCCGGGCCAGGGAGGAGGCCAGATTGCGCACCCGGCCGATATAGCCCGTGCGCTCGGTGATGGAGATGGCCCCCCGGGCTTCAAGCATGTTGAAGGCGTGGGAACACTTCAAGCAGTAGTCGTAGGCCGGCCAGGGCAGGCCCAGTTCGCACAGCCGTTTGCATTCCTTTTCGCAGGCATTGAAATGAGCCAGCAACATGGCCGCGTCGGATTCCTCGAAATTGTAGCGCGAATGCTCGTATTCGCCGCGCTGGAACACCTGGCCGTAGGTCACGTCCTCGTTCCAGTCCAAATCGTAGACGGAATCCTTCTGCTGCAGATACATGGTAATGCGTTCCAGGCCATAGGTGATCTCTACGGATACCGGCGACAGATCAATGCCGCCCACCTGCTGGAAGTAGGTGAACTGGGTGGCTTCCATGCCGTCGACCCAGACTTCCCAGCCCAGGCCCCAGGCCCCAAGGGTGGGGGATTCCCAGTCGTCTTCGACGAAGCGCACGTCGTGGTCCGAAGCGGAAAGTCCGATCGCGGCCAGACTTTGCAGGTAGAGGTCCTGGATGTTGTCCGGCGAGGGCTTCAGGATCACCTGGAACTGGTAATAATGCTGCAGGCGGTTGGGATTTTCTCCGTAACGGCCGTCGGTCGGGCGGCGGGAAGGCTGGACATAAGCAGCCTTCCAGGGTTCGGGACCGATGACCCGGAAAAATGTGGCCGGATTGAAGGTGCCGGCGCCGACTTCGCTGTCGTAGGGCTGGACCACGAGGCAGCCGGATTTGGCCCAGAAGTTTTGCAGCGTCAAGATGACATCCTGAAAATACATGCTCGCTCCAATTTCAAGGTTTCGCCGCCAGCCGGGCCGGGCGCGGCGATGCGTTGGGGTATGCGGCCCGAGGTGCGCCTTCCGGACGGATCAAGCCCGCACGAATCCGCCCTGTTCCCAGGCCAATCCCATGTGATAGCGCACAAGCAGGTCCACCGCCCGGGAAAACTCCCGGGCCGCCGCCGGCTCGGGCCGACAGCTGACCCAGCAGGCCGGGCTCTGTCCCACGGCCGCTTCCAGGAGCGAAAGCGCCTCACAGCCAAGGGGCAGACGCACCCCGCCCACCGTGGCGGTCCGGCAGTCCGGGCACAAAATCTTGCCTTCCTCCACATGGCACACGGCCCCGCGGCCAAGCGTGCCGCCGCAGGCCGCGCAGACGCCGCACTCGGGCATCAGGCCGTGGAGAAACGTCATTTTGGCCCGAAACAGCAACGGGAAAAGAGGCGACGGAGCCTCCGCGCCGTCCAAAGCCGCCAGCATCGCGCGCACCAGGCCATATGCCTCAGCCGCGCCCTGGGAACTGACGGGCACGGCCTCAAAAAATTTCAAACAATTGACAGCCATGCCCAGGCGCTGCGGATTGACGCGCAGCTGGCTTGGGGCGTCGAGCAGGCGGCCTTCGGTCAGGCAGTGGTAGCCTTTGTAGCCCGAACGCCGCACCTTGAACCGGACGTGGTTGAGCGGATCAAGACAGCCCAGGAACCGGCGGCGGCTTTTCATGCCCCCGAAGGCGAACGCGGTGTAGACCCCACGCACCGGCGACAACAGCCGCACCCAGGCGTCGATTTCCCGAAACCGTCGTACGGTCAGCACCAGGGCCTGTTCGCAAAACTCCATGCCGTTGCGCGCATCCTTGGGCCAGCCGCGGGTCCCAGGTAACCCGGAAAAGCGGCATCACAGCCAACCTTACATGTTTCGCCCCGACCAAACGGCAACCGCCTGATCGGGGCGACAATCTCCAGCATCAAAGCAGCCTTGAAGCCGCGCCGCGGCATCGCAAACGAGATTACGGGAAGCGGATGATCTTACTGCCGCCCTTCTCGGTGCTGACCGGCGTCTCCTTGCCGTCGTAGCGAAAGACGACGCTGCTCGGATTGCCGAGTTTGATCTCGATTTTCTCGTTAAAGGGAAAGCTGATGCTCTGGCCTTTTTTGACGTAGATTTCCTTGGACGGAGCCTTATCCGGGCTGACAATGACCCAACTGCCGTCCTGACCGAAAACCTCGACGGTCTTCCCGCCCGGCGTCCCCTCGGCGACCGGGGTTTGAGGGACCGCCGCAACAGCAGGCACGGCCGAAGTGGTTGCAGCTGAAGTGGTTGCAGGCGGTGGGGTCGTCACCGGTGCGGCCCCAACCGGAGCAGGCGAGGCCGCGTCCGTCTTTTTGGCAACGAATTTGAGGGTTTTGACCGACCCCTTGCCGGCCTGCAGCGGGTAGAGCTTATTGTCGAAATGGATTTCCACCGCGCCGGCATTCCCCAGGCGCACCAGGAGATAGTCGGCGAAGCGCCCGGTGAAGGTGTCGCCTTTTTCCAACATGGTCTCGTGCATGGAGCCGCCGTCAGCCCCGGCCTGCAGCCAGCAGCGTTCATTGGCCACGATGGCGACAACATGGGGGCCGGATTCGCCCACGGTAAACGTCTTGGTCGCAGCTGTCGCCGCCTGGGTCGGCGCGGCCGGAGCCGTCGGGGCTGCTTCAGGAGCCGACGGCACGGCCGGAACCGGAGCGGTGGGACCGCTGACGGCAATATCCTGGGTGGCCTTGTCCTCAAGGGTCAACGCCCCGTTCTGGGGCGTCTCCTGGGCCGGTCTGGCCGGCTCGGCAGGCGTCGGACCAACACCGGGAGGGGCCGGCACCGTGGGCGTCACCGCGACCGGAACCGCAGGAGCCGGTGGCGTAGCCGGCAAGACCGGCGCTGGCGCAACAACCGGCGCTGGCGCGGCGGATTCCAGGGCAGGCGGCGAGGCCGGTTTGGCGGATGCACCGGAAAGAGCCGCCGGCGTATCCGGCGCTTCGCCCTGGGAAGTGGAAAAGACCGCGCGCAGCACAAACCAGACGATACCCACCACGAGCAAGAGGCCAACCACACCCAGGGCCAGCAATTTGACCGGCGGCCGAGGTGCGTCGGAACGCATGGAACAGCCGCAATCCTCGTCCGCAATATCGGCGTTCAGCGTGCTCTCGCGGCCGTGTCCCGGCTCTTCCAGCTGATAAAGGCTTGATAACTGTGCTGTAAACTCGTCCTGATCCACGCCAAGAATCTTGGCGTAGTTTTTGATGAACCCCTTGGCATACACCGGATGGGGCAACGCACGTTCGTTGCCCTCTTCGATGGCGGCAAGACAGGATCGCGATATCTTGATCTTATCGGCCACAGTGTCGAGAGACAGGCCTTGTCGCTCCCGCTCCTCACGCAGCATCGTCCCTAGCTCGCGCAAATCCATATAAAAAACTCCTCTATGCCCGCCACGCCGGGAGCGGGAGGACTCCCGGACGACCGGATCGAAAGTCCTACAGCTTGACTTCGATCACGGCCTTGGACCGCAGATTGTCGATATAATCCTGAAAGAGTTTATCAAACTTCTGCTTGTACAACAGTTCCTGAATCTGGTCTTTGGCTGCCTCAAAGGATGCGCCGCCGGCGGCGACAGCAGGCGCGGCCGGTTTGGCCGGCTTGGCCGGCGCGGCCTGGGCCGAGCGTTGCATGAGCAGCACGGCCTTGCCATCAAGCATGACCGGCTCGCTGACCTGTCCGGCCGGCGCAGCCGACAGGGCAGCCTGCAGTGGGGCGGCCAGATCCTTGGCCTGCACATCGCCAAGATCACCGCCCTGATCCCGGCCGGGACCGATGGAAAATTTCTTGGCAGCATCAGCAAAGGTCATGGAACCGGAATTGATCTTGTCACGCAGTTCTTCGGCCTGCTTCTTGGACGGGACCATGATAAATCCCAACCCACCGGAGACTTTCGGGCCAAGCACCGATTTTGTTGTGGACAGGTTGTCCTTATTCTTTTCGTAGTAATCACGGATCTCATCATCGGTGACCAACACCTTGCGATGCACCATAAATCCCAGCAGACGTTTCTTGATGCTATCAGTACGCATCTTTTCGCGGAACTGCTTCAGTGTCATTCCTTCCTTGGCCAGTTCTGTCACAAGCTGCTGCTGCGTGAGGCTGTTCTTTTTCTTTAACTCGTCGATTTGGGAATCGATTTCCGTTTCAGAAACATTCACTTTCAGCTTGTTCGCTTCTTGTTCGATCAGCAGATCGGTGATCATGCTTTCAAGCACCTGTCGGCGCAATTCGTCTCCACGGGGGTCTCCTGGCTTGAGCGTCACACCCTGCGTGCGCGCGACCAGATCCACCACCTGGGTATTGACGTCAAACAAGGTGATGAGCTTGCCATTGACCACCGCCACCACCCGGTCCACCAGTTCAGCGGCTCTGGTCGGTGCGGCCGGTGCGGCCAGGGCGGCCAGAAGTGCCAACGCACAGAAAAATTTAGGCAGATGCGGCAATGTGTCCTCCATGGTAGAACTGGCAGGCTGCGTGCAAAGGACACGTCGCACCTGTCCGGCGACGCCCCGGAAACTCGCGCGGTCGTTCCAATCTCCTCCCAGAGCGACGCGGCCGCGCATCCGGGGCCTATAAACATTTTTGCCACCCCAGGCAATCACGGCCCAAGCCCGTCCGGACGGAAGGGTCAGGGAAATTCCAGCACACGGCTCTCTTTTTTCCCGACTTCCACGGTCTCTTCCCGGGATCCGGCACGATAGGCCACTTCGCTCGGACTGCCAAGCCGCACGGTCAGCCGACGGGCGTAGGCAATGCGGTGGGGCTTGCCGGGTTTGAGATACACCCGCTCTTCTCGCCCGTCGTCCACGATATACAATATCCAGCTCGCCTTGACCGCGTTGAATTCAACTTCTCCCGGGCCGGATTGGGATTGTCCAGCAACCGGCGGGGGGGAGGATCCGGCTGGGGCGGCCCCTGCCTGGGTCGCCGGGGCGGCCGGGACCGATGCCTCAGGCGAACCGGAAGCGAGGGTCGGATCGGGAGCCCCGACCGGCGTCCCGCCACGCTCTGGTTCTCCCGGCAAAACATTGTCTGAAAGTGGCGGGACAGCGGCCGGCGGCTGCTCTGCCACCACACCCGGCTGCTCCGCCGACAACGGGGCTGGCGGCGTCTGGACGGCCGGCGCTTCGGGAACCGGCGGCGCAACCGGGGACGAGGTCTCCTCGATTCCGGGCGACCGGGGCATGTCCGCAGCCGGGACAACTTCAGGCGCAGGCGGTGTCGGCTGCTGCCCCTCTGTCGGGGGGGGGGCCTGTTTTTCGGCCAGGACCTTGCGGGCCGAGTCCGCAAGCGCGTCGCTGGCCTGCCTCTGGGATCTGGCGGCATGCCGTTCCGCCTGGTCGGCATTGGCCGCATCCTGGCCCGCCACGGCATCGGCCGGCTGCCCTTCCGAGAACAGGCGGCGGTTGACCCGGATGGTCGCCCCGGCCAGGGCCTCGGCCAACCAGGCATCAAAAGCCTTGGCCAGCTTTTCCGTTGTCAGCATGGACTCAACCCGGACATAGGCCTTGGCTGGGTCCAGGACTGCGGCAGGCAGGCGCGCAACCAGCACCAAGCCCAGAAAGTCATGCCCATCCGCCAGAGGCTGTGTTGCCTCGCCGGGCTTGCGCGCTTTCAAAGCCTCCCGCCAAGCTGGCGGCAGCCCGGATTCGGGCAGGACGACCTCATGGACACCGGCGGTGTTCTGGGGTGTATCGGCCTTGCGGACTGCAACCAAGGCCGCCTTGACGCTTTCGGCATCCCGACCGTTCACCACCAGGAGCCGCACCGAAGCCGGTCGGGTGAAGGCGTCGAGGTGTTCTTTGTAATAATTGGCTGCCTCGGAAACGCCCACCCGGACGTTAGGACGCAGGACATCCCGGGTGAATTTCTCCAGGCGCAGCCGATCAGCCAGCATTTCCCGCCAATGCGGCAGGTCAATATGTTCCTCAAGGAGTATGGCGTCAAAGGCGTCGCCCGGATAATCGGCCCGCACAGCCTCTTCTGCGGCAGCAAGCTCCGGGGCGGAAAGAGCCAGCTTCCGTCGGTCCAGTTCCTGGCCCACCAGCCGGGCCACGATCAATTCGGCCAGTGAAGCCCCATACTCGCGGCGCAGTTCCTCCACCGCTGGATTGTCCACCTGCGGCAGGCCCAGTCGGCCGAGATCGTATCGCGCCTCCAGTTCAGCCAGGCGAATGGGCGAGCCGCCCACTACGGCCACCACCCCGGCCTCGTCCAGCTGGTCCCACAGGCAGCCGCCAAGCAACCCGGCGGTCAGGCCCAGGCAGAGGACGGCCCGCAACGCCCGGACAAGGGCCAGCCTCACGCGGCCGCCTCATCGCCAAGACCGGCCAGTTCCCTGGCCCAGGCGGCCAGGGCGTCGGGAAGGGGCAGACTCTGGTCCAGGGGCATGACGATTTTTCCTGGCGGCAACAGCCGCAGCCCGTCTCGTTCTCCCACAAAGGCCACCAGACGTTGTGTGGTCACGACCACGCCGTCGCCCTCAAAGGAGACGGTCAGCTTTGTCGGGGTAATTTCCGCCTTGACCACTCCCAGGCGGGCGAGCACCTGCTTGACCCCCAGGACCGCCAGGAAATTGTCCACTTCCGGCGGCGGCGGTCCAAACCGGTCCCGCATTTCAGCCGCCAGTTCGGCCAACCCCTCTTCGGTGCGGGCCGTTGACAAGGCCTTGTACAGCCGCAACCGGTCGGAGGCCTCAGGCACATAGCGTTCCGGAATGCGGGCAGCCAGTCCCAGGGTCAGTTCCGGTTCGGTGCGCTCCTTGAGCGGCTCGCCCTTGAGCCGGCGCACTTCTTCGGACAGCATTTCCAGAAACATGTCCAGGCCGATGCGGGCGATATGGCCCGACTGGGCCTCGCCCAGGATGTTGCCGGCCCCGCGCAGGCGCAGATCTTCCATGGCCACCTGGAACCCGGCCCCGAGATAGTCCATGTCGAGAATCACGCGCAGACGCTTTCGGGCCAGTTCCGGCACTTTTTCGATGCTTGGCACCACGAAATAGGCAAAGGCCTGCCGGGGTGATCGCCCCACCCGGCCGCGCAGCTGGTAGAGCTGGCCCAAGCCGAACATGTGGGCGTTGTCCACGATAAGGGTATTGGCCCGGGGAAAATCCAGACCCGATTCGATGATCGAGGTGCACACGAGAATATCGGTCTCGCCATGCCAGAAGCCGTGCATGGCCTCTTCCAGGGCGGTTTCCGACATCTGGCCGTGGGCCATGGCCACCTTGGCCTCGGGAGCCAGGGTCTTGACGTAGGCTGTTACGTCCTCCAGGCCCTGCACCCGGTTGTGCACCCAAAACACCTGCCCCTGGCGCTCCAGCTCGCGTTTTATGACCTCGCGCAAAAGCCCCTCGTCGCGCTCGATGAGCGCCGTGTCCACGGTCTTGCGGTCCACCGGCGGGGTCTCGATGACCGACAGCCCGCGCACCCCGGACAACGACAGCTGCAGGGTGCGCGGGATGGGCGTGGCGGTCAGGGTCAAAGCGTCGATGTTCTTTTTAAAGGCCTTGAGGCGTTCCTTGTGCTTGACGCCAAACCGCTGTTCTTCATCGAGAATGAGCAGACCGATGTTGGGGATGGTCACGTCGGAAGACAGGATGCGGTGGGTGCCGATCAGGATATCGACCTGCCCCCGGGCCACGGATTCCAGGACCACCTTGCGCCGCTTGGGAGAAACAAAACGCGAGAGCATCTCCACGCGCACCGGAAACCCTTCCAGGCGGGAAGCAAAATTCTGGTAGTGCTGTTCGGCCAACACGGTGGTCGGACACAGCATGGCCACCTGTTTGCCGTCGAGCACGGCCCGGAAGGCGGCGCGAAGGGCCACTTCGGTCTTGCCAAAGCCCACGTCGCCGCAGACCAGCCGGTCCATAGGCTCGGGGCGTTCCATATCGGCCAGGACTTCGGCAATGGCCCGCTCCTGATCCGGCGTCTCCTCAAAGCCGAAAGTGGCCTCGAACTCCAAATAGAGTTCGTTGGTCGGACCGTAGGCATAGCCCTTGGCCACCTGCCGGTAGGCGTACATTTCGACCAGATCGGCGGCAATGCGCTCAATGGCCTTCTTGGCCCGTTCGCGCACGGATTTCCAGCGCGCGCCGCCCAGACGATCAAGCGGCGGCGAGATGCCTTCGGGGCCTTTGTAGCGTTGCATGAGCCCCAGCCGGTCGGCCGGCAGGTAGAGCTTGTCCTCGTCGGCAAAGACCAGCAGCAGATAATCGCCGCCCGTGGCGTCCACGGTCATACGGGTCAATCCCTCGAAGGTGGCCACGCCGTAGTCGCGATGGACCACCAGATCGCCGGACCTGATGTCGTCAAAAGAGGCCAGCCCCTTGAAATCCTTCTTGCTGCCCTGCTCTGCCCCGGCTTTGGATGCTTCGGGGTGGAGTATATCCTCGGCCAGGATGCGGGTGTCGCGCCAGGACAGTTCCATGCCGTGGCGAAGCGACGAAAGCAGGGCAAAAAGACCGGTCTCCCCCGGGGAGTAGCTGGTGCGAAAGACCAAGCCCTCGGGTTCGATCATCTGCAGAAATTTCTTGCGCGACCGCTCGCCATGAAACGACAGGACGGTCTGGCCCTGGCCGTTCCACTCCTTGAGCGCCGCCACCAGGGTGGTCCATGGGCGTTTGTCCGAGCCGGGTTTCCAGAAAATGTCGCCGAAGCGCTCGACGGCCTTTTCCGGCAGATCCGGACCATGGCGCCCCCGGCCCATAACCAGATCCTCAAACAGGATGCGCCGGCCGGCCACCAGGGACTTGCGGGCCATGTTCTCCGGCCACAGCACCCGGGAGTTCGGCCAGGGATGGCCGCGTTCCTTGGTTTCGGCCTCAAAAAAACGCCGCCAGGCGTGTTCGGCTTCCTCCAGGCGTTCTTTGACCTTGGTGGGATCGCACACGATGTAGGCGGCGTCTTCGGGAAACCAGGCGGACAGTTCCACGGGTTTTTCGTAAAACATTCCCGGCCAGATGCCGCCGTCACGAGCTTCCAGGCAGGTCTCCAGGTGCTGCTTGGCCGTCCGGTGGAGTTCGCCGGTGCCGGCAATGGACTCCCACAAGGTGCGCGCCTCGTCCATGAAGGTGTCCGAGAGCACTGCCGGGGCGGCCGGCAGCAAGGCGGCCTCGGTCAGTTCGGCCAGAGACCGCTGGGTCCCGGCGTCAAACCGGCGAATGGCCTCGACCGTGTCGCCGAAAAACTCCAGGCGCAGCGGGCTGTCGTAGCCCGGCGGAAAAATGTCGAGGATGTCGCCGCGAAGGGCGAATTCCCCGGGATTGGTGACCATGGGGGAACGCTTGTAGCCCCACAAGACGACCTGCTCGGCAATGAGATCCCGGGGGAGTTCCTCGCCCAGGGCCACATTCAGGATGTTGCCCTCCAGGGCGCGCAGCGGCGGCCATTTGGGGAGCAGGTTGTCGGCCGAGACCAGGAGCACCCGCGGCCCGCGGCCCATGGCGGCAAAGGCCAGAAAGGCCATGCGACGGGCCCAAAACGCCCCGCTTGGCCGCCCCGGGGCATACGACGGCAACATGGCATAGGGCGCGCCCCAAAGGGTGCCTGGCGCGGGCGGGGCCAGGAGTTCGAGCAGGGCGGCTATGCGGGACAGCTCGTGCAACCCGGGAGCGACCACCACGGCGGACTGGCCCCGGGCCAGGGACTCGGCCGCCAGGAAGGCCAGCGTGGCCGGACCGCTTTTATAGACGGAAGCGGAATCGGTTCCAGCCAGGAGATCAGACAATGGGGAGGGAATGCGGGACAAGACAGGCCTCGTGGGGGAAATACGGGATGGCCGCCGTCACACCTGTGACGACGGCCGTGACATCAATCTGCGCTTCGCCGGCCCAATCTGCCGGTCGAACACGATAGGACGCTGCCGCACAAATCGTCTGACTCGCCACTCCTGACGCTGACGAGCCACGCCGGATGCAGCCTAGAAGGAACCGAGCATGTCGCGTTCTTCGCCGGAAAGCAGCTTGTTGAGATCCAAAAGGATAAGCAACCGATCCTCAAGCTTGCCCACGCCGCTGATGTATTCGGACTCCAGGCCGGAAACCACCGGTGGCGGCGGTTCCACCGTGCTGGCGGGTATGCGCAGCACCTCGGAGACGGAATCGACCACAAACCCCACGATCATATTATTGATCTCAATGACAATAATGCGGGTGTGCTTGTCGTGGTCGCGGGTAGACAGGCCAAAGCGACGCCTGAGATCGATAATGGGAATAACCTTGCCCCGCAGGTTGATGACGCCCTCGACGAAGTCAGGGGCGCGCGGGACCTTGGTGATATCCATCATGCGGATGATCTCCTGCACGCTGAGGATATCAACGCCGAATTCTTCCTCGCCAATACTGAACGTGACGAGCTGAAGCAGTTCGGCATCCTGTTTCTTGAGGGTTTCCTCCATGCGGCAAGCTCCCGTTTATAGTGTGGCCGCACCGTTGGCGGCAAAGTACATCTCTTAAAAACCTTCTATCGAAAACGGCATGCAAAACGCAAGACAGATCCGAGGCGACACAAAAAAAACTAGTCCCCGGAGGTTTCTCGCAGTCGCTCCTCAGGGGTCATACTCCAAAAGGGAAAGCCGTCTTTGGTGCGACGAACCTTGAGTTGGCTATCTTCACCCTTTTTGACCTTGACGGCAAGCAGCACATCCTGCCCGTCAAATTCAGCCCAGACACCCGCCACCTTGACCTGATCGCCCTCCTTGAGACCGATGGAAGACAAATCAACAAAATCCTTGGGTCCCAGATGAACAACCTCCAGGGTCTTATCCTTTTTGTCCTCGACCTGAAGCGCAATCCCCGTGGCCATTCCCGGCGACGGCACGATATCGTAAATTTTGACCACCCGCCCCTTGATGGCGTCGGCTTCCTTGGCATCGAAAAGCCTGTCGTACTCCCCGCCACGCTCCCAACCTTTGAGATCGGGATTGGCCTTGGACCCGGCCTGGACCAGACCGGCCAGCGCCATCACCGCCACCACAACTGCCAACACCGCCAGTTTGCGCATACCCATCTCCTTAAAACGTCCTCGCGAACCGATCATCAAGCCGCGTCTTTGCCGCGATTACGGCGCATTGCCTCAGGCGTCAATATGCAAACTGTCCGTTTTCATAAATGGTCACATCGCTGCCGTCGGCCAGATGGGCACGCACGCGCTTGGCTTCGGTGTTGACCAGATCCCAGTGCAGGGCCGAATCATTAAACCCCAGGGCGGCCTTTTTGGCGGCATCAAGACCAGATGGATCACCGGCGTAGGTGTCGGAATAGGAGCTTCCCACGGCGACGTGGCAGTTCCCGTTCGGTCCGCCGAAATTTTCGTCATAGAGGGTGTTGGCCATGAAGCGGTCGATGCGGGAAAAACGCCGATCGGTCAGGGAAAATTCGCCCAGGCGCGAGGCCCCCGGGTCCATGGCCAGCTGTTTGCGCACAAACGACTCCCCCTGCTCGGCCGCGATTTCCGTCACCTGACCATCGGCAAAGGTCAGACGCACGCCGCGAACGAGATTGCCGCTGCGGTACGAGGGTTGGTCGGCATAGTACCGCCCGGAGGTGCCGCGCCAATCCGGGGAGGTGAAGATCTCGAAACTCGGGATGTTGTGGCCGGACAGTCCCAGCCAGCGACGTCTGGCCCCGGGCGTAACCTTGAGGTCCACATTGTCGGACTCGACATGCAGGTATTCGGCCGCAAGACTCCCCAGCCAGGCCTTGATCTCCCGGGCTTCGTCATACAGTTTGCGCCAGCGCCCCACCGGATCGGCGTCCTTGAGAAAGCAGGCCGACACGACCTGGGCGGCGTATTCCTTTTTCGTCATGCCGGCTTTGCCGGCCAGTTCGGCGGTGGGATACAGACATAACGTCCAGCCGAATTCGCCCTTCTCCTCCCGGCCGACCAGGATGTCGCGCAGGGGTTTTCGGGCCAGGGCAGCCGTAGCAATACGTTTGGGGTCGATGCCGCTTAAGTGCATGAGGCTGTCCGGGGCCAGCAGATGCATGGCGCCGTGCAGATTTTCGTTGAGCTCGACCTGGCCCGGGGCCTGAAATACCAACTGGGCCTCGTCGGCCGTGGCGTAAAAGGCGGTTTCCATGGTCGGGGTAAGCGCCAGACGGGGCACGGGATTGAGCCCCCGGGCCAGAAGCTTGGCGTAGACGGCCTCGGCCAGTTTGAGGGCGGCCAATTCATACTGGACCAGAATGACGTCGCCGGGCTTGTAGGGCTCGGTGCGCGAGGTGGTCAGTCCCCAGACGAGGACGTCGGCGTATTTTTCGAGTTGAGGGCGCGTAAGCACGGCAGTTTATCCTTTTTTCTCAGTCTATAGTCCGAAAGCCAGGGGCGCGGCAAGGACTGTGCGCACATCCGCGCCCTGCCCCTTGCCATCTCTAGAAGAAACGACTATTGTACTACGTTCACGACAACGCGACCAGAACGGCCGTGCCCATCCGGCGCGCCGTCAGGAGGATACTGATTATGGCCAAAGAAGGCGCAATCGAGGTTGACGGCGTGGTGCAGGAAGCACTGCCCAACGCCATGTTCCGCGTCGAGCTGGAAAACGGGCACGAAGTACTGGCCCACATTTCCGGCAAAATGCGCAAGTTCTACATCCGCATTCTGCCCGGCGACCGGGTCAAGGTCGAGCTTTCGCCCTATGACCTCACCCGCGGCCGCATCACCTACCGCCTCAAGTAACGCCGCCCACCCCCATCGGCGGGCGGCGCGGCCCCGGGACTATTCCCGAAGCCGCGCCCGCTCCCCCGGCTCACATCTCCGAGAGCAGCTCCAGCAACTCCCGGTCCAGGGCCAAAAGCCGCTGGCGCATTTCCGCCTGTTCCTCGACCGGTCGTCCGGCCAACGCTGTGGTGTGTTCCCGCATCCGGGACAGGCGGCCCTCCATCTCGGTGAAAAGCACCGCCCAATCGATATGCGGGCGGGCCTTTTCCTCGTCCACCGCCACCGTCGGTTCGACTCCGGGCGTCAGGGTGTATTCTTCCAGATACTGGGGAATACGCACCTTGAGCCCGAACTGCTGCCGCACAAGCCCGGCCAGGGTATCCAGCGCCTTCTGTTCGCCGTGAACCAAAAACACCTGGGGATGGTTGACCTTGAAGTGTGACAGCCAGGTGAGGATCTGGCTCTGCCCGGCGTGGGAGGAAAAGCCGCCGATGGTGAAGATGCGGGCATTGACCGCCACTTCCTCGCCCAGGATGCGGATTTTTTTCGCCCCGTCCACGATCTTGCGACCGGGCGTGCCCATGGCCTGGAACCCGACAAACACGATGCTGGCCTCGGGCCGCCACAGGTTGTGGCGCAGGTGGTGCTTGATCCGCCCGGCGTTGCACATGCCGCTGGCGGCGATGACGATGGCCGGACCGGACCGGTCGTTAATCTCCCGGGACTGATCGGTTGACAGGGTAAAGCGCAGATTGGGCAGGGACAGCGGGTCCTCGCCCCGGTCGATATAGGCCCGCGTCTCCTCGTCGAGATAGCTGGGATTGCGCTTGAAAATCTCGGTTGCCTTGATGGCCAGGGGGCTGTCCACGTAGACCGGCATGTCGGATGGTATCCGGCCCTCCTTGAGCAGCTTGTGCAAGCAGAAAAGGATCTCCTGGGTGCGCTCCACGGCAAAGGCCGGAATGATGACCTTGCCCCCGCGCTCATAGCTGATCCGGATGGCCTCGGCCAGTTCCTCGCGGCTGTCGTCCACGTTTTTATGGTCGCGGTCGCCGTAGGTGCCTTCCAGGAACAGGTAATCGGTGTCGACTGGCTTGTCCGGATCGCTGACCAGCAATTGGTCGGGACGGCCAAGGTCGCCGGAAAAGAGCATCCGGGTACGCTTGCCGTCTTCCTCCAGGGTCAGCTCGATAAAGGCCGAACCGAGGATGTGCCCTGCGTCGTGGTAAATGGCCGTGATGCCCGGGGCCGGGGAAAAGGGCTGGCCGTAGGGCACGGGGACGAGCAAATCGGTCGCAGCCTGGGCGTCGGCCTGGGTGTAAAGGGCCTCTACCACCCGCCCGCCATGCCGGCGGCTTTTGCGGCTGGCCCACTCGGCTTCCATTTCCTGGATATGGGCGCTGTCCTCAAGCATGATGCCGAGCAAATCCCGGGTGGGCGGCGTGCAGTAGATCTTGCCGGAAAAGCCGGTCTTGACCATGCGCGGCAAGAGTCCCGTGTGGTCGATGTGGGCGTGGGTCAGGATAAAAAAATCCATGTGGCGTGGATCGTAGATCGAGGTATCGAGGTTTCGGCGCTCGATGGTTTCGTTGCCCTGGTGCATGCCGCAGTCGATGGCGAACCGGGCGGCGGCAGTTTCGATGCAATGGCAGGAACCGGTGACAGTGCCGGCCGCGCCGAGGAACTTGACCTTCATGAAGCCTCCGGAGATTGGCCGGGCAGCCGGCCACGTCTTGATTAACCTCGCCCAAGCGGGCAAGTAGCGGCGAGAGCGTCATGCCTTCACCGTAAACACCAATTACCCTCTTTCGACGCCGCTGAGAAGACCTGCCCCCACCCCGACCAAAGGAGCCTTTATGCCTGCTTCGCGCCAGTATCTCATAAACGACCTGTCCATGTCCGAATCCTGGCGGCTTTTCAAGATTATGGCCGAGATCGTAGATGGATTCGAGCAGCTCGGCGACCTCAAACCCGCTGTGTCCATTTTCGGCTCGGCCCGGGCGCTGCCTGACGATCCCATCTACCAGGAGACCACGAAACTGGCCGATATGCTCTGCCGGGCCGGCTATTCGGTCATCACCGGCGGCGGCCCCGGGCTCATGGAAGCGGCCAACAAGGGGGCCAACGAGGCCGGCGGCGAATCGGTCGGCCTGCACATCCATCTGCCCCTGGAGCAGCAGCCCAACAAGTACCTGACCATCCGCAGCGACTACCGCTATTTTTTCATCCGCAAGCTCATGTTCATCAAATACGCCATGGCCTACATCGCCATGCCCGGCGGCTTCGGCACCCTTGACGAGGTCAGCGAGGCCTTGGTGCTCATCCAGACCCGGCGCATCAAGCCCTTCCCCATCATTTTCATGGGCAAGGATTTCTGGGGCGGGCTGCTTGACTGGTTCAAGGGGACGCTTCTGGACAAAGGCTATGTCTCGGCCGACGACCTGGAGCTTTTTACGGTGCTCGACACCCCGGAAGAGGCAGTGACGTATATCCGGCGGCACGTGATTATTTAGACCGGCGGGGCCGGTCCCAATGGCAACCACCGGACACGCCCCGACAGGCCAGCACGTTCCTATGGAGCAACCGGCATGGCATGGCAATCCCTCGCTATCGCCCCGAGAGAGAAAAAATACTGGTTCCTCCTTGTCGTCTGCCTGGCCTTCACGGCCCTGCTCATGTACCGCCTGCACATCGACCAACCGATTCGCAACACCATAATTTCCCTACCCATCGCCCTTTTCGCCATTGTGCTGATTCTCAAGAGGTTTGGAAGTCCAAAGACCGTCTCGTTGAGGATCACTCCCGAAGGTCTGGAATTTCAATACGACCAAGGAAGTGTGCGTATTCCCTGGCCTGATGTTCAGGCAGTCGGCACGTATTCGTTCGCGACAAACACTATGGTTGGCATCCGACTCAACAGTTATAATCGATATCTGGAGGGCATGCCTCCCACCTTGATGCAGTACTTGATCTACGAGCGACCCTA
This sequence comes from Desulfovibrio sp. TomC, assembly GCF_000801335.2. Lineage (NCBI taxonomy): Bacteria > Pseudomonadati > Thermodesulfobacteriota > Desulfovibrionia > Desulfovibrionales > Desulfovibrionaceae > Desulfovibrio > Desulfovibrio sp. TomC. The sequence goes on along the minus strand of NZ_JSEH01000002.1, from coordinate 167,178 downwards.
TGAAGGCGGCCTGCTCTTCTCGTGGGTCTTGCGGCGACTCAGGCTTACGCCACTTAGCCGACGTGTGTTTTCCCGCAATCCGGCCCTGCTCGTAAATCAGACCCCGCCCTCACTCTGGTCCGGGTTTGCTGGTCTCGATATTCCGGCCGGTTTCGCCGGCACGGGGACAGTGGGCCTCATGGTCCAGACGCTGCTTTTCTCCAGGCTCTCAACCGGCTACGATCTGACGCTCTCGAGCAAGGAGATCGGCCGGCCCGCCGAGGAGCTCGTCGCAATTCTTGAAGACTATCTGACCGAGTCACACCGGGCGTCAGGCGTGGAGCGTTGAACACGTCGAATGAGAACCTGTTCGGTTCGCTATGACACCATCCATCCGGTTTCTTGAACTTTGCCCTGACAATTCGGCCGTTGCCGCAGGCGTGATTGTTCCCATTTTGTCAGCTGCCCTTACAAAAAAACGTCCCCCGGTCGCCAAGGACCGGGGGACGTCGATACAAGCAGCCTGTTTGCCGGCGTCTTGCCGCCGCCGGCCAGCTCCTAGCCCTCGTAGTACGAGCGCAGATGCTGGCTGCGCACCGGATGGCGCAGCTTGCGCAGGGCCTTGGCCTCGATCTGGCGGATGCGCTCGCGGGTGACGTTGAAAAGCTTGCCCACTTCCTCAAGGGTGTGGTCCGACTTCTCGCCAAGCCCGAAACGCTTGCGCAACACCTGCTCCTCGCGCGGGGTCAGGTCGGAGAGTACCTTGCCGATCTGCTCGCCAAGCTTGGTGTTGACCACTTCCTCGGCCGGAGCCAGAGCCTTTTTATCCTCAATGAAGTCGCCAAGACTCGAATCTTCCTCATCGCCGATGGGCGTCTCAAGGGAGATGGGCTCCTTGGCGATTTTCAGCACCTTTTTGACCTTCTCCAGCGGATAATCCATACGCTCGGCGATTTCTTCCGGCGTAGGATCGCGTCCGAGCTCCTGGACAAGGTAGCGCGAGGTGCGGATCAACTTGTTGATCGTCTCGATCATATGCACCGGGATGCGGATGGTGCGGGCCTGATCCGCGATGGCCCGGGTGATGGCCTGCCTGATCCACCAAGTGGCGTAGGTCGAGAACTTGTAGCCGCGCTGGTATTCAAACTTATCCACGGCCTTCACCAGACCGATGTTGCCTTCCTGGATCAGATCGAGAAACTGCAAGCCACGGTTGGTGTACTTTTTGGCAATGGACACGACGAGGCGCAGGTTGGCCCGAATGAGCTCCTGCTTGGCCCGCTGGGCCGCGTTGTTGCCGCGCTTGATGCGCCACAACACCTCTTCCAGTTCGTGGACATTGTGGCAGCACTTGTCCTGCAGGCGGTCGAGAATCTCCATCTTGGCCGAGAGCATTTCCTTGAAGGAAAACAGCTCTTCCACCGTCAGCCCAAGGGATTCGGCCGCAACCATCGGGTTGACCGAGCGCGCGTCGAGTTGGGCGAACATCTCCTGGATCTCGGAGTGGGACTTGCCAACCGAGAGGATGTAGGCGGACAAGTCGCGCTGGCAGTTGTGCATCTGCCGCACGTAGTCCTCGACGATCTCGATGATGCGATCAATCAAGGTCTTTTCGAGCTTGATGTCGCGCAGGCGCGTGACGATCTCTTCCTTAAAGACCATGATCTCTTTCTGAATGCCGAAGACCCGGCGGTCCAGGCAGGCGCATTGATCGAACTTGCTGTAGATCTTGCGCTTCTTGCGAAACGACGTCTTGACCTCTTCCAGCAGGAAAATAACCCGCTGGCGCTGGTTCATCTCGTCTTCTGAAGGATCGTCTTCCTCGATGGTCTTGACCACGTCTTTGAGCTTGATGCGCCCGATTTTGAGGTCTTCGCCCACCTGAATGAGCTCCTCAACCGCCACCGGCACTTCCACCAGGGCGTAGAGGACCTCCATTTCGCCGTTCTCGATCTTCTTGGCGATGACCACCTCGCCCTCGCGGTCAAGCAGCGGCACGGCCCCCATTTCGCGCAAATACATACGCACGGGGTCGGTGCTGCGCGAGGAGTAGTCGAGGGAATCCTCGCTCTCGGTCAGCTCCAGATCGGCGTCCGGGGCGTCGTCTGGCTCGGCAACAGCCGCTTCGATCTTGCGGCCGTCTTTGTCCGTATCGACAAGGTTGATGTCGAGCTGGTCGAAGATGGCAATGACCTCTTCGAGTTGCTCTGGATTGTTGACCTCAGAAGGCAGGGCTTTGTTCACCTCGTCGAAAGTGAGAAAGCCTTTCTGTTTGCCTTTGACAATGAGGCTTTTGATTTGTTGTATCTCTTTGAGATTACTCATCTCCCCTCCCGGAAAGGGCCTGTAGTTCCCCGAGAAGCCGCAGGGCTTCGTCGCTTGCTCCCTGTTGCTGCGCCCGTCGGATGGCTTCCATGATGGCCCTCCGACGGTCGTTTTCCCGTGCCTCATGGAGAAATATGCAAATTTCCTCAAAAAAAGCGGCTGCTTCCTCGTCAGCAAGGGCAGGCTCCAGCTGCGCCTTGGTCCAAAACGCCGTTTCGGCTTCGCTCAAACGTGGAGCCGGCTCGTCAGGGGTCCCCCCGGCGAGCTTGGCGAAAAAATCCCGGGCCGCAGCACTGTCCAGCATCCCGGCCAGTCCCTGTTCGACCAGAGACGGGGCATAGTCGGGACGGCGCACGGCAAAAGACAACATCTGGGCATCCCGGGACGACAGTTCCAAGGTCTGGGGGCGATGCGGCGCGCTGCCGGCCGCCACATTGCCGCTGGGCGGCCTTTTGCCGGGCGCGGACAGCATCCGCCGCAGCTCCACCTCGGCCAGGCCAAGGCCTGACGCCACCCGCGGGACAAAGACAGCCCGTAGGCCGTCGTCGGCCAGACCGCCCAGAAATTCCATCGCCCAGGTGATGATCTCCTTGGGCGAAAAAGCGTCGCGCACCATGCGCAGACAAAACCCCAACCCGTCCTCGGCCCGGGCCAGACACGCTTCAAACCCTTCCCGACCGGCGGCGTGGAGCAGGCTGTCCACATCCTCGCCGTCAGGCAAAGGCACCACCCGGCAGGCCCCGCCCAGGGTTAAGAGCATCTGGGCAGCCCGAAGCGCGGCCTTGCGTCCCGGCGGGTCGCCGTCAAACACCAGATCGACCCGGGGAGCGAACCCGGACAGCCGCCGGGCCTGCTCATGGGTCATGGCCGTGCCGAGCACGCCGCAGGCCTCGCCATAGCCGTACTGATGCAGCGTAATGACGTCGAGGTAGCCTTCGGTCAAAAGCGCCCGCCGTGTCTTGGCCATCACCGGCCGGGCCTCGAAAAGCCCGTATAGGTTCTGGCCCTTGGTATAAATCGGCGTTTCCGCGCTGTTTAAGTACTTGGGATCGCCGTCTCCCATGGTCCGCCCGCCAAAGGCTATGACCCGGCCGCCGCCGTCGCGGATGGGGAACATGAGCCGGCCGCGAAACCGGTCCCAGGTCCGGCCGTTTTTCCCCAGGGTGAGCAGCCCGGCCGTGACCGCGCCGTCGTCGTCAAATCCGCGCGAACGCAGGACGCTTTGCAACCCCTGCCACCCCTCGGGACTGACCCCCAGGGCAAACCGCTCGATCATCTCGGGACTGACCCCGCGTTTTTCCAGGTATTCCCTGGCAACACGGCCCTCGCCCTGGCCCAGAAGATGACGAAAATACCGGTCGGCCAGCTCGTGCATGGCCAGACAGGCGTCGCGGGCCTGCTTTTTGGCCGCCGCCCGGGGATCGCTGCGCACCCGGCCGAGATCCACTCCCAGTTCGGAAGCCAGCCGCTCCAGGCCCTCACGAAACTCCAGGCCGTTTATACGGCAATAAAAATCAATCACGTCCCCCGAGGCCTGACACCCGAAACAGTGGAAAAAACCCTTGTCGGGATGGACGTTAAACGATCCCTTGGTCTCCTGATGGAATGGGCACGGTCCAACCAGCCGGCTGCCGACAGGCCGCAGGTTGACGTAACGCCCAACGATTTCGACGATATTGGCCCGGGCCTTGACCGCCGCCACCACGCCGGAATCGTTTTTCATCGCGCCCGGCCGGCGGGATCACCCTTGTCGGTCACTCGCATGGCCCCCGTCGTCTCCTCCAGCCGCAAAGGCGGCATGCCCGCAAAGCGGAAGGAGGGTAAATGCAGTTTTTTTCGCAACATCCGGCCGTCTCGCCCGGCCGCCGCACATCCGCCGGTTGCCCGGCAAAACGTCCCAGCCATTCCCCGGTCGCCGAAAACAACCCGGCAATACAGCCTACACCAGAGTCGTTGCCCCGGCTCCCAGCCGGCAAAACCAAACAGACCGCCGAAACGGCCCAAAACGCCTTATTTGAGCGTCACCATGGTCATGCCGTCGCCGCCGCGATCCTCCGGGGCCAGGGAAAATGCCGCCACCTGGGGATGCTCCTTGAGCATCCGGTGGACCTCCCGGCGAAGGGCTCCGGTGCCGCGGCCGTGGATGATCTCCAGTTCGCCGTGGCCGCGAAGCAGGGCATTGTCGACAAAGGCGGCCAATTCGCTCTCGGCCGCATCCGCCCGCATCCCGCGCAAATCAAGGACCAGCCCCGACCCCCGGACCGCGTCGGACGCGGCCACGGCCAGGACCGTGCCCCCGGAAACCTTGGCCGGTTTCGCGCCAACCGCCAGATCGGCCACGCCAACCCACAGGCTCACACCGCCTATATCGACCTTGGCGGCCTGCCGCTTGAGGTCTTTTTCCCGCACAATAGCCGGTTTGTTCCAACTCAGGACCAGGACCGTATCGCCCGGGGCAAGCGACGCCAGATCAAAAGGAACCACCGGCGCATCGGTTGTCCGGTCGCCAGTCAATTCGTTGCTCTCATCAATAAGTCTTTTCCGGACATCGGCAAGGGCCTTTTGGGCTTCCTTGCGGCCAAGACGTCCGGCTTCGTGGCGGCGCACGATATCCCGGGACAGTTCGCGGATCTCCTCGACCAGCTTGTCCTGGGCTTTTCTCAAGTTGTCCTTGAGCTTTTGGATGCGCTGTTCTTCGACCAGCCGCTTGGCGGCGATGTCTTCCAGTTCGCGTTCGCGGCACAGGGCCAGCTCGTTTAAGCGGTCGAAAACCTGCCCGGTATCGCTGCCGTCGAGCAGCAGGTAGCGGTGGGCCCGGTCCAGAATATCCTCGGGCAGGCCATGCTCCCGGGCCACGTCCAGGGCAATGGACGCCCCGACCTGATCGTAGGCCAGGCGATACAGCGGCTTTTTGGTGGCCGGGTCAAACAGCATGCAGGCGGCGCGCACCCCGGGCCGGGACAGGCCGTAGGCCTTAAGCGCCGGGAAATGGGTGGCGGCAGCGAGATAGGCCCCCCGCTCCAGCAGTCCGTCCACCACGGACTGGGCCAGAGCCGCGCCCTGGGACGGGTCGGTGCCGGCCCCGAATTCGTCGAGAAGCACCAGGGTGTCGGCGTCGATGGCGGGCCACACCCGCGACAGATGCCGGATCTGGGCCGTAAAGGTGGAGAGATGGTCTTCCAGGCTCTGCTCGTCGCCGAGAAAGACGAAAATCTTGCGGAAAAAGGGCAGGCTGCTGCCCTCCCCGGCCGGCACGGGCAGGCCGGACAGGGCCATGGCGGCCAAAAGGCCCAAGGTTTTGAGGCACACGGTTTTGCCGCCGGCATTGGCGCCGGTGACAATGAGCGCCCGCTGGTCCTTATCCAGGACCAGATCCTGGGCCACCACCGGGCCGGAAGCGGCCAGAGCCAACAGCGGATGGCGGGCGGCCAGGAGCTGGACGGCATGGCCGCCGGCCACGTCCGGCAAGGTGCCGCCCAGGGCGTCGCACAGGGCCGCCTTGGCCCACAACACGTCGCAATCCACCAGCAGCCGGTAGGAGGCTATGATCTCGCGGCGTTCATCACGGGCCAGACCGGTTAAAAAGGCCATGACCCGGGCCTCGGCCTCGCGCTCCTCGTTTTTGAGTTCCTGGAGGCGGTTGTTGATCTCCACCAGAAAAAACGGTTCCACGTAGATGGTTTCCCCGGTCTGGGAATAGTCGTGGATGATGCCGGGAACCCGGCCCTTGAAATTGGCCCGAAGCGGCAGGACGTAGCGGTCCGACGAGATGGTGACGTAGTCGTCTTGCAAAAGCGGTCCCATCTCGCGCTCGGAGACGAACTCCTTGACCTTGGTCAGGATCGTCTGATTGATCGTGCGGATTTCCTGGCGCACGGAAAAGAGCTCGGGCGAACTTTCGTCGCGCAGCCGTCCGTCGGGAGCCAGACACCGGGCCAGGGCCGCCTGGGTCTTTTTGGCCCAGGGCGTGGCCGCGACAATGGCCCCAAGCACGGATGCGCCCTCGTCGCCGGGCGCCGGCTGGCCCAGGGCCGCTCGCAGTTCGGCCACCCGGGACAGGACGTGAAACAAGGCCGCCAGGGCATCGAGGTCGAGGACCCGGCGCTCGCTGTCGAGGATGGGGAAAAGCGGTTCGATGTCCGGGAAGGCCGTAAACACAATGGCCCGGTCCCGGCGCAGATGCAGCGCTTCAGCCAGTTTTTGCTGTTCCCTGGCCACAAGCGAAACGTCGCCCAGCGGGACTATGGCCCGACAGGCGGCGGCGGCTGGTTCGGACGCGGCCAGTTGGGCCAGACGTTCCAAAACCTTCGGAAACTCCAGCAACGAAAGGGTTCTGGATTCCATAGAAAAATGGGGGTGGATGCGGGAGGAGTCAGGAAGCGAGGCGCGCCTTGACAGCGTCGCTGACTCGCTTGCCGTCGACCCGCCCCTTGTGAGCGGCCAGAACCGACTGCACGACCTTTCCCATGTCCTTCATGGTGCTGGCGGCAAGTTCGGCCACGGCGGCGTTGACGGCGGCGGCAAGCTCGTCGTCGGTCAGGGGAGCGGGAAGGTAGGCAGACAAGACGCCCAACTCCCGCTCCTCTTTTTCGACCAGATCAGCCCGGTTCGCCTTGGCGAACAGATCGATGGACTCCCGACGCTGCTTGACCTGCTTGGCCATGACGCTAAAAAACTCGTCATCGGTCAAAGGCCGGCGAAGCTCCACCTGAAGCGTTTTCGCGGCTGCCTTGAGCATTCGCAAAACGCCCAGGGTAAGGGCATCCTTGGCCTTCATGGCGGCCAGCGCGTCGGATTCGATTCGGGCTTGTAGATTCATTACATCATATTGATTTTGCGCATTTTCTTAAGCAGCCGTTTGCGGGCGGCGGCCTTTTTCTTCTTACGCATGACGCTGGGTTTCTCAAAGTGCTGACGTTTCTTCAGCTCGGAGAGAATCCCGGATTTTTCGACCTGCTTCTTGAAGCGGCGAAGCGCCACATCAAAGTTGTCGGATTCGTCAAGATAGACACCGGGCATTTACATCACCCCCTCTTTGGAAAATTCCCTAGCGGCAAAGACGGTGTTTTTACCCGAGCGACGCGCCACTGTCAAGCGTCAGCCTTGGGAGTGCCAAAAGAAACCGCCCGGCGCGAACCGGGCGGCGGCAGATTTCCGTGACCAGGCAACGGTTTAGTGGTGGCCGTGAGCCGGAGCGTTCTTGGTATCCAAGTACGCCTTGTACACGCAATAGCCCATGCCCGAGGCAATGATGAAAAGCACCAGATAGAGCACGCTGAAAAAAACGAAATGATCAGGCTGCCACCAGGGGAGATCCTGGGGCAAAGGGCTGTGGACGGTTTCACCGTGTAACATGGAAACTTCTCCCGAGAGTGGTTATTGGATGGCGTCTTTCAGCAACTTGCCCGGCCGAAATTTGACTACTTTGGAAGCCGGGATGTTGATCTCGGCACCGGTGCGAGGGTTGCGGCCGGTGCGGGCCTTGCGCTCATCAACCATAAAGGTGCCAAAACCCGTCAGCGTGATTTTACCTTCGCCAACCAGCGTCTCTTCAATGGCCTCAATAAAGGCATTAAGCGCCCGCTCGGCATTGGCTTTGGTCAGCCCGGTCTTTTCGGCAATTTTTCCAACCAGATCAGCCTTGGTCATCAGTCCTCTCCTCCTCTGTTAATCGCCCCCGACCCTGCGGCGGCGCAATGCTCCCGAACCTCTCCGACGCATCAATCCATACACGTCAACAGGGACGTCCCCCCTCGCCTCCCCGCGGCGAGGACAGCCCTCCTGCCCCTGGTGCGCTGCCGCAGCCGGCAAGACGCGATGCGCACGAGTGGGCAAACAAAAATCGATTTCAGGCGCAAAGTCAAGGGGACTGGCGCGTTTTGAGCAATTTGGCCAGGGCGCTGAGTTGCTTCGGCGACAAAACTTCGGGCCGGTCCCTGCCATCAATGCCAAGGTCGGCACAGGCCTGCGGCAACGAGTCCGTCCAATACGGTTTCAAAATACCGGCTAACTGTTTCCGACGTAAGGAAAAAAGCTTCTTCAGCAGCGCGGAGAGGCTCGCCGGATCATCCGGACGCTCTGCAACCGGCAGCGGCGTGACCACCACCACTGCGGAATCCACCTTGGGCTGGGGCCGAAAAACTGTTGGCGGCACCTTGAAGCCGTATTCCAGTCGGGCAAAAGCCGATGTCCAGGCGGTCAGGGCTCCATACTGCCGGCCTCCCGGAGCGGCGCACAACCGCAGCGCCACCTCATGCTGCACCATAAAGACGCCCCGCCCAAACAGCGCCGACCCGGAGCAAATGTCCCAGAGCAACGGCGAGGCGATATTATAGGGAAGATTGCCGATGAGCTTGATCCCGGGCAGCCGGTCAAGCCGGCTCCAGTCCAGGCGCAAGGCATCAACCAGGGCCGGATGCGCTCCGGGATGGGCCAGGGGCAGACGCGCAGCCAGTTCCCGGTCCTTTTCCAGGGCCAGATAGGTCCGGGGGCCGGCGGCCAGGATAGCCCCGGACAACGCCCCCCGGCCCGGCCCGATTTCAAGAACCGTGTCCTTTGCCGTGATGCCCAGGCGGGACACGATCTTGGCTGCGATGTTGGGATCGACCAGAAAATTCTGCCCAAGGCTCCGTTTGGCCGGGGCATAGGCCTCGCCGGTCCGGCCCTCGGACGCCTGGGCACGTTGCCGGCTCGTCATAGAGACTCCTTTTGCACTTCCAGCAAATCCTGTTTGAGCGCCCACAGCACATGCCATGTCGCGGCCTGGGGGTTGAGGCCGGATACGGCGGCGGCCAGCCGCCTAGCCAACGTGAGTCCGGGACAGCCGCCCCGGGCCAGAAAGACCAGAACCCGAAGGGCCTCGGGCCGGATTTCCCCGTCGAGTTCCTGATAAATAACGGGGAAATCCTGCCGATGATAGACCGCCTGCCCGGTCCTGGTCCAGACCAGACACATTTCATCGGTCAGCCGGGCCGTCGGATAGCCGGCAAAGACTTCGCCGTAAGCCAGGGTCAGGGGATGGCGCACCCGGGCCAATTGCTCCCGGTCGGCAACCGGTTCGCGGCCAAGGCGCTCCCACAGCGCAAGATGCCGGTCGATGCAGACGTCCCAGGTGAACCGGCCAAGCGCCCGTTCCCGTCCGGCCTGCCCCATGGCCCGGCCGCGCCCGGGGTTGCGGATCAGATCGGCCAGGGCTGCGGCCAGGGCCGGGATGCTGACGGCCAGGGACTGAGCCAGCCGCAGATGGGTGTGGTTATCATACCCAAGCGGAGCCAGCACGTCACGCAGCCCGGTCTCCGGAGGCCCCAGGCTGGGCAACAGCAGGCCCGTGCGGCCCTCCTCCACGATGTCGCGGTAGCCGTCGTAATCCGAGGCGACAACCGGCAGCGCGGCGGCCATGGCTTCGAGCAACGTCAGGCCAAAGGTTTCCTGCGGATTGTCGGCCAGGGACACGAACACGTCGGCCAGCCCGAACAGCCGGCGCTTGGCCGCTTCGTCCGGACGGCGGACCAGGACCAGCGCCAGCCCGATATTGGCGGCCAGATTAGCCAGAGTAACCAGGAATTGGTCCTTGTCGTCGTCGCTGTCGGTCCAGCCGGCAACGACGAGGGTGAGCCGCGACACGTCGACGTCGGCGGCGATGAGCCGCTGCACGGCCCGGAAAAGCGGCAGCAGGTCCATTTTGGAACTGTGGGAGATACGCCCGAAAACCAGCAGCACCGTGGCCTCGGGGTCGATGCCGTAGTCAGCCCGGGCCTTATTTCTGGCCTCCCCTTCCAGGCGCGACCAGTCGCCGGGATCAACGCCTAAAGGGATATGGGCCAGTTCGGGGGCAGGATAGGCCTCGGGGGAAAGGCCGTAGCCCTGGCGCAGACTGGCAAAGATCGCGGCCACCGCTTCCCGGCCGGCCGTCGAGGTGGTCACAATGGCGTCGCGCCGGGTGGTGCCGGGCCAGAGATGGGCCAAGAAATCCCGCTGAAACACAGCGTTGCTGAGTGAATGCGTGGTTCCGGTAATGGGAAAGATCGACCGGGCCAGGGCGTTTCGGGCGGCGGCCAACCGGGCCTGGGCCGTTATGCAGTCGGAGAGATGAAAGACGGCGTACTCGGTGTCGGCCAAGGCTTGCGGCAGGTCCTGGCGCGTCAGAACTTTGAACGCGCCCCGCCCGGCCGCCTGGGGATAACGCCCGGCCAGGAGTGTTTCCTGTTTCATGCGTTCGTGCTTGGACGGCATGAAAAAATGGTAGGCGTCATACGGGTCGGCCCGCATCAATGCGTCCAAAAAGGCGGCATTGGCCACCTTGCGGCCCATGATGTCGCTGGATTCGATGAACGGATCAAGGGTGCCAAAAATGCGTTGCGTGTGCATCCGGTGAGGGAGCCACACCCGTGGCCGGTTGTCAAATGGCTCTATTTATTTGCCATGGCCTCTCTTTTGCATATGGGACTTCCGATAGGAATCTTCTTCCTGTCCATGACCCAAGGAGGCTTGTCATGACGCGCGGATTGCGACCCGAACAGGTATGGGGCATCGGCCTTGCCGACGAAGCCGGGACAGCTGTTTCCACGGCCCTGGGCTCAGGCTACGTCCTTCGCAACTGGCCTATCGGTTCCCATCCCACCGAGCGCGACATCGCCCGGGCCACCCCTCTGGTCATCTTTGTGGTCAAGGACGGTTGGGACGCCCTGCCGCCGGACACCCGCAAAGGCATTGAGGAGTGGGAGATTCCCCAGCGCGTCCTGGTTCTTGGCGCGTCCCAGTCTGTGGCCGATTTCGAGGAAGTCCTGGAGAATGGGTTTCTCTCCGCCATTTCCGAGCCGCTCACCGACAAGAAAGTGCGCGACGTCATCTTTCGGGCCAAGGAAGTCAAAAGCCTGTACGACGATATTTTCCGCATGACCCGCGAGATCATGCTCGAACGGGAGCTGCTCGCCCGAAAGACCGATTTGGTGCTGTTTTTAAACCGCATCCTGAGCCGGGCCAGCGAATCGCTGGACCCTGTTGTCATCCTGGACAACGCCCGGGAGGATCTGCAACTGCTCCTGCCCCTGCACGGGCTTATGGGCGCGTTCTGGCAGACCGGCGACACCGAAAACCTGGAAGCGGAACTCTTCCTCGAACCCGACATGGAACAGGCCGCCGAACAACACTGGACCGAGCAGCTCCTGTTCCAGGCGGCAAAAATCGCCGGCAAGCCCATTCACAGCTACAAGGCCAGCTTTCTGGAGGGCGCGCCGGATCACGCTCCTGTCGGCATACCGGCCGCTCCCGAGGAACTCATCACCTTGCCGCTGCGGGCCGGCGGACAAATGTTCGGCCTGCTCGTCCTATACCGGGCCAAGGGGCGGCCGCTGGGCAAGGATCAGGTCCAGGCGCTTTACGCTTCCATCAACCATCTTGCCCTGGCCCTTAAAAATGCCGCCCTGTTCAGTCAGGTCAAAATCCGGGCCGACCATGACGGCCTGACCCGCATCCATAACCGTCGGGCCTTTGACGAACGCCTCATCGACGAGCTGCGCCGCCATCAGCGCTACCACCACCCCATGAGCCTGCTCATGATTGATATCGACCATTTCAAGGGCATTAATGACCGCTACGGCCATCTGGTCGGCGACCACGTGTTGCGCGAGGTCGGACGCATCCTGTCCGACACCCTGCGCAGTACGGATTTCACGGCCCGGTATGGCGGCGAGGAATTCGTGGTCATCTTGCCCCAGACCGTCGAGGAGCACTCGCGCCTGCTGGCCGAGCGTCTGCGCGGCTTGATTGCCGAGGCCCAGTTCGTCCATGACGGCGAACCCTTCGCCATCACCGTGTCAATTGGCGTGGCCACCATCCTGCCCGGGGCGCTGACCAAGCGCAAGGAGTTGCTGGAAAAGGCGGACAAGGCCTTGTACCAGGCCAAACATCTGGGGCGCAATCAGGTATGCACGGCCCTTGGGGGCGTATCCCGCGCTAGCGAAATGCCTCTGGAAGCGGCCCAGGCCGGCTGACGCCCCGGGTTGGCTGCCTGAAAAAGTGCTGCCCAAATCAGGTTGTTGTTGACAGCGATCAGACTGGGGCGTAAGTGTATCTTTCTTTGGGCAATTAGCTCAGTTGGATAGAGCGTTGGCCTCCGGAGCCAAAGGCCGTAGGTTCGAATCCTACATTGCCCACCAAATGATTCCAAAGGGTTACGGTTAACGCCGTAACCCTTTTTGCGTTGACGGATAAGTTTTGGATAAGTAGCTTCCCAAAATTCTTCCCCCGCGCTATCCCGGAACCATGGCCGGAAAGTATCTCAAGACGCGCCATAAGGGCGTGTTTTATCGGGAAAGTAACGCGCGAACCTGCTCCTATGGGCCGGACCGCTGCTACGTCGTCTGGTACACGGACGCCCAAGGAAAAGCCCACTGGCATACCGTGGGCTGGCACTCGGACGGCATCCGGGCCGCCTATGCCAACGAGGTCCGCAAGCAACTTACGGATAAGTCGGATAAGTCGCAGGGGCCTGATAACCGGGAAAGCCCTACTGCCGCCTCGGCCGAACCACGGAGCTGCACAGTTGGCACGGCCATAGCCCGCTATTTCCAGTGGGGTGAGGCAGAAGCCAAACATATTGCTCCGGAAAAAAATCGTTACGAGAAACACCTCAAAGCGCTCCTCGACGCGGTCCCCATTGGCAGTATCACCCTGCAAATGCTTTGGGATGTCAAAACGTCCCTGCGCCGGCAGATGTCGCCTCAAACCGTGCGGCATTGTTTCGGATTGCTGCGACGGGCAGTCAACCACGCCACTGAAGTTGCCCTCTGGAAGGGAGAGAATCCATTCGCTATCAGGCGTCACGGATCTTTCAAATTGCCGCGAGCCGACAACCTGGCCACCCGCTACCTGACGCGGCGGGAGGCCAGATTGCTGCTTGACGCCTTGCGGCCGCGATCCCGGCAACTTCACGACATGGTGCTGCTCTCGCTTAAAACCGGACTGCGCGCGACGGAAATTTTCGGCATTCGTGGCCAGGATCTGGATAAACCCGCCGGCGTTATCCACATCATTGCCAAAGGCGGCGAAGCGCAGACCGTACAGGCTTCGAATGACATTCTGGCCATATTGTACGCCTATCCACGATTGCCGGGTGAACATGTATTTCAGTCGGAAAACGGCGGCCCGATCCTGCACGGCATTTCCGAAACCTTCGACCGTGTGGTGGACGAACTGGGCTTCAATAAAGGGCTGACCGATCCGAAAAGGCGCGTACGCTTTCACACGATACGACATACGTTTGCGTCTTGGTTGGCACAATCCGGACAGGTCACGCTCTATGAACTTATGGGACTCATGCGTCACAAACGCATCGAGATGACTATCCGTTATGCACACCTCATTCCCAGCAGTCAGCGGCAAAAATTGACGATTATTGACAATGCCCTGCTCGATCCTGATCATGACAGCTAGACCCTTCCGGTTGTGACCACCGCACTGGCATTCATAAAAGCCTCAATGTCCTCACGCAGATAATAAACACGCTTACCGGGCTTGATGTAGCGAGGCCCCTTGCCGGAGCACCGCCAGTCCTCCAGGGTTTTGTGGGGGATACCGTACAGCGTTTCAACATCCTCCTGGGTCAGGGACAACTTCACAGGTCTTTCCTCAACAGGCGCTTCCTCGCCATCCCTGTCCCGCACTTCAATCCGGACCTCCAGACGGGCGGCCAGGATTCCCGCCAGTTCCAGCAACAGATCATGCATCGCCTGAGTGCGTCGGCCCGGGCACAGCTCGTAAACCATACGTCGTCCGCTGGCATCGACAACCACCCCGTTTTGCACGGACTCTATGACAATTTTGAGCGACTCAGCCATGGGAAACCTCCTCGCGGTTTTCTTCTTCGGGTACCAGGGCCTGCAGCCGCATGTTCTCGGCCATGATCCCTGCGATGTCCGCACCGGAATCCCGCAGCACGCGCCGCAGCCGGTCGCCTTGGGGGCCGGCCGTGCGCAGCAACGGCGACAATTCGGGGAACTGCTGGTCGAACTCTTCCACATCGTGTTTGAGATCCTCGGGGATTTCCACCAATGCCGGTTTGTCCGATGCGGCCGTGTCGCCGCCGGCAGCCTTGGAATCGGGCCGACCGGACCTGGCTGCCTCCAGTTCGTCCTGGAGCCGTTGGTTCTCGGCCTCGATGCGTTCCTTCTCGGCCTTGGCGGCGGCCAAACGGCCTGCGGTTGTTCTGGCGTGCCCGCGCAACTGCGCAGGATCGGCCAGGGCAGGATCGTCGTCGTCCGCATCGGCATCAGGATCCTGCCCGGGATCATCGTCGCCGTCCGGATCTTCGTCGCCGCCATCCGGTCCCCCGGCCGCAAGGCCCTGCGTGCCGGCGGCGTTGTCCTGGTCTTGCGGCTGCACAATCGGGGCGTCGCTGTCCGCGCCGCTGCCCGCATCCCCGTACACGCTGTCAAAGGCTTTCTCTTCGACCGCGCTGTCGCTTTGCTCGCTCATGTCTGCCTCCATCATTCCAGGTGCCGTTGACCGGGCCTGGACTTTCGGGCCTCTTGCGAGGTGCCGTATTATTCGCTCCGGCCTGGCCGGTTGGCGGCATCGTCCCTGGGGCTGCCGATCATGGCCTTGCGAAGCTGCCTGAGCTGGTAAATCCGCCCCTGCAGGTGCTTCACATCAGCTTCGACGGCAGTCTCCAGTCTGCTGCGGAGACGCTCCAGGTCGATTTCGACCAAGTCCATGACCGCCTGCCAGCACGGATCAAACCGGCTGTTGGCGATCCTGGCCGTGCATTCTGTCCGTGTATCAATCGCCATGGCCGTAGACCTTCTGCAACGCAGCCGCCGCCTTGTCGTCTTCGGTCTGCAGATCCATGGCTTCGATCTGCAAGGCCACACGCCCTTCCGAGCTGCTTTCCGCTTCCTCAATATTGATGCGGCTGACCTTGGCCTTGCAGAGCAGGAACACGTACCCGCCGGCCGTAAAATCACCGACGGTACGGCCGAGTTTTTTCAGCGCCGTCTTGTCGAGATTGACCGACAGACCCCAGGGGAATTGCCGTTTTTCATCCACTGCGGCAGGCGCAAGGCCGGACTCGTGTTTCCGTTCGGCCTTGGTCAGTTCCATGCTGGCGAGTTGCTTCACGCCGCCCTCCCAGGTTCCCCTTCCGATCCCGCCGGCAGGGCTTGAGTCATCCAGCCCGCACCGGGCATCCCGGCGACTGCCGCCGGCTGCCCGGGACCGGCTGCGTCCTGGCCCCCGGCTGCCTGTTCAAGCACCCGGGCCAGCAGATGCTGCAACGAAACATCCGGCGCGATACCGCGCGAGTGCATTTCATTAAGCAGCGTTTCCAGCTTCGACTGCTGCTCGGCCTGGACCTGCATGACCATCTGGCGCTGCTGGTTCTGCCGGATGGTGGCCTCGTCGTTGACGAGCTTGGCCGGCACCTGCATGGACACGGCGATTTCCTTGAGCAGTTCCGCAAAGTTGATCATGCCGGCCAGCTCCGGCTGGGAGGCCAGGGACAGGAACTGCATAAGCCGTTGCGACTGGACTTCCTTCTGCATGAGCGCCGTGGAGCCGGTGGCCACCACGTTGAAATCGCCCTTGATGTCGCCGCGGGAATTGAAGTCCATGTTCCAGAAATAGAGGGCGGTGATGAACTGGCTGGTCACGTCGTCGTCGAAGGTCTTGACCATCTCGGCGAGATTGATGCTCATGGCCCCCATCAGCATGGACAGCCCGCCAAGCGTTTTGGCCGCGTCGGACACATTGCCGTCGCCATGCACCCAGCGCGGCACGGTCAGCACGTCCTGGACGTCCTCAAAATGCTTGGCCATGGCCAGGAACTCGCTGGTATGGCTCTGGGCCTGCCAGAAGATGAGCGCTTCCCGCATGTCCTTGCCGTCATCGAACTTGAGAATCCGGCGTGCATAGAGGTCGTCAGGGTCTTCGCCCTGGCGCAATGCCTCGATGTTGATGCCGACGATCGGACCCGAGGTCAGGGCCGCATTGTCCATCATGCTGCGGATGGTGGCATTGTAGGCCCGGTGCGGATCGCGCATGATGCGCGGAATGCCCTGGCCGCAAAGCCCGGACTCGTCTTTTTCGATGGAAAAAATCTGGAAGGGAAATTCGACGCCGCGCATCGGTGTGCGCACGGCCTTGATAATCTGGTCGCCCAGCAGCCAGACATTGCAGAAGTAGTCTTCCTCAACCGGGTCCTCGCCCAGCGATGTGCGGACAAAATCGACGTAGGCCATGAACGTCGCATCAAGCGTCGGTTCGGGCGTGGGCTGCAAATCCCAGTTCCGGTCCCCGGCCCGGGGAAAGAGAATGTCCATAAGCCGGGCCACCACGGTATCCGTCTTGACCTTGGCCTGGCGCATGAACAGCCGGCTGCGCCCCTTTTTGATTTCCGTTTCGATTTCGGGATCGTAGATGCCCATGTACAGGCGGTAGTCTTCCAGCCACCGCTTTTCGAGCGGTTCCCGGTCGCGCCTGTCTTCGTCAAATTGGGAAGACAGCTCCCTGGCCAGGGCCGGCAGACGTTCGTCAGCCATGTCAGGCCCCCTTCCCCGACCAATGCGTAAACCCGAGAACCAGCAGGGCAATCACACCCGTCACCACTACGGTGACAATGGCGGTGATGCCGGCCTTCTTGACCTGGCCATAGGTACAGCAAAAATCCTCGATGAATTGATGGTGCTTCAGATGGGTGGGGCCATCGACAATGTTTGCGGCCTTCAGGGCATCGGCAACGGCTTCACCGGCCGCCTCGCGGACCCACGACTGAATCTCATCCTTGGTCATGCCGTCGCCCCCACCAGGGCCAGGGCCCGGGCGGCCTCAGGGCTTTCAGCCAGCCGCTTGGCCGCGAGCTTCAGGACTGCCAGGGAACCGGCATCCGTGGCGTCCATGTCCACCACACCGGGAAGCTCGGCCTGGAGCCGGACATACTGCCCGGCCAGACTGGCCTTGCAGTCCTGATGCACCAGTTCGGACTGTCCCGAGAACATGACGTCAACCAGCTGCGGTGCCCACTGGGCCAGTCCGTAGGACCGGGCCGCCTCGAACAAAATGGGCTTTTCACAACGGCCGGTTCCCAGGGAAATCAGGGCGAAGCCGTCCAGGCGGGAATCCATCCCCATCGCGGCCAGCAGGGCCAGCCGCGCCGGGTTGTTGGCCACCACGCCCCCGTCAATGCAAGGCGTCACCCGTCCGGACAGGCTGGTGATGGCAAAGGGTTCAAAAAATGTCGGCGCAGCCGAGGTCGCCCGGCCCACGTCGGCCAGCCGGTAGTCATCCCGACCGCCCCAGGACGTAAAAAGCACCACCTCCCGGGCCTCGATGTCGTAGGCCACGGCCATGGCCCGAGTATTAGTCGATGAAAGCAGACGGTCCCCGAACACATCGGACAGGGCCACCTCCAACTCCCCGGCATCATAGAGTTCGTCAGCTATGCCACCCAAAGACTTCAAGCGTTGCTTTAAGGTTTGGCTGAAGATGGCCGGCCCCCGCTCCAGATAGAATTCGGCCATGCGGACGGCCGGGATGCCGGCGGCCAGCCCCAGGGCAAGGATGCCCCCGGTGGACGTTCCGGCGATGAGGTCGAAATGCCCGGCAACGGCCTGCCCGGTGCTGGCTTCGAATGCGGCCAGCACCAGGGCCGGAACCAGCCCCTTCATGCCGCCGCCGTCAATGGAGAGGATCTTCACGTCACATCCCTGCCTTGACCGCAGCCACCGCCACAGTGGAACCGACCTTGGCCAGATACACCAGCCACTGCTTCCAGCCGTCCACCTGGGCCTGGGTCTTGGCGTCGGCCGGGACAGCGGGCAACGCCTCCAGCGCCGCGACAACGCCGGACGCCTGGCTCTCCAGGGCATCAACGGATACAGGGGCCATGCCGGCACAACCGCCCATGACGATGACCAGCACGGCGATCAGGATAAGGGAGGCGTACCGCTTCATGACGTTGCTCCTTGCTCCAGGGTCTTCCCCTCGATTTTGAGTTTTGGATCGGCTGCGGACCGCTGCTCGGGCCAGCGGAGAGCGGCAGGGCCGAAGACAGCGGCGGCCACGTCGGCGCTCGTCGTTAGGGGCTGCGGCGACGCAGGGTATGCAGGGGTGGCTTGCTCAACATGGCGCTGAAAATCTTTAAGCAGGCTGCCATACTGCTGTGCAGCCTCTGTCCCCGCCTCACCCAACGGACCCCGGGCCGTCTTGCGGCCCCACAGCACCAGCCCCAGCAGGGCCGTGGCCACGGCGAAAAGCACCGGAGCATCCAGGCGAATGCCTTGCGCGGAGGCCTTGTCCACGCCGAACCAAACGAAAAGCGGCTGGCCCGAGGCCAGCGCGGCCAAAACGGCCGTCAGAAGCCACTGCCCCACGCCGCCCCAGGCCGTCTTGGACTTGACCAAGCCGAGCGCCAACGCCTTAGCGTCCATCGCCCACCTCCACACCCGCCCCCATGACCCAGACGTCAATGGGCAGGCCGCTTGCCGCGATGGTGAACCGGAGCTTGTCGAGAAACCGGATGTCGCCGGGCTGTTCCAGGATCAGGACGATCCCGGCCCGCTTGCCCGTGGCCCCGGCATAGGCCAGGGACTGGCCTATGGATTCCGCCCACTTGCTGGCGAAATCGAATTCCACGGCATGGGTTGCCGTCTCGCAATCCACCCGCAGCCCGTCGCGCGGCCGTGTCTCCAGCACCCCGCCAGCCTCGGCGCACCAGATGCCCTGATAGAACTTCTCCAGGTGGTCATGCCCGGCCCGGGCCGACTGGCAGGAGAACAGCACCATCGCTGTGACCAGGGCGACCAGCGCCACACGTGGCCGGGTGTAAAACCACTCCCAGACCGCACAACTGCGCCGGGCAACGGCCTCGGAAAATCCGAGATCCTTCAGCCGGCAAAACACATGCAGCGGGTTGCAGCGATGCCGCAGCCATTCCAGGGGGCTAGGCATGGGGCAGCCCTCCGTCGATGAGGGCGGAGACCCTGGCCGGGTATCCGGGATTGGTATTGTGCACGGCAGCGTAAGGGCCGCCGTTGTAGGCCCGAAGCACGCCCGCCCAGCCGTATTTGCCGAGGTAGCTCTTGGCGTAGGCAGCCAGGTGCTTGCACCCGATGTCCACGTTGGCCACCGGATCATGCAGGGCGTTCAGGAACCGGCCCGTGAATCCGCGCTCCCGGGCCACGGCCCCCATGGGCTGCATCAGGCCCCAGGACGCCTGCTGGCCCCACCACTCGGCGTCCGGGTCCACGCCCGGATAGGCTTTGAAATCCTTGGGCGGTGCCTTGGCCGCCAGTTCGGCGGCGGAGACAGGGCGAAACGGCTTGCCCGCCCGGACGTCCCAGAACCAGCGGTAGCGTGGCTCAGGGTTCCAGGCCCAGACGTCGCCCCCGGATTCGACCTGGATGACGGACTGGACCATGAGCGGCGGCAGCCCGTGCCGGCTGGCCGCTTCATGCGCGATCTGGAGAACCTGTTCTTCAGTAGCAACAAAAAAGGACATGGCGGCCTCCTTGAGTGGCGGCCGCCATGTCCAGGGTCAGGAGAGGGCGATGGATACAGGGAACAATGAAAAGTGTGGTTGGCGACCCGCTTTTCGCAGGCCAAACCGTACCATGGGTTTATCCCTGACCACGCGAGCGGTCAGGGATGGTGGGGGAGTAATGGGGGAATGAAGCGAAGATTGTATAGAATGGCAATGAAGATTTTTCTTGACATTATTTCATGGCACTACCTTCTTGCCCTGTGTATGTACGCCACCAAGTCAATAGCTCACTCCTGTCGGCGACATAAGAAAACCCATCAAAGCGTACCGGCATTGGACATGTCTCCTGTCCGAAGTATCGTTTGAACCGTCGATGTCCAATACCAAGTACGTTACAAATCTCTTCTTTGCTCCCCAGCACATTAACGTCGCGCTTCGCCATTTCAATACCCCGCCACAGTATCGGCCGAACCCGACCGGGTTTGCCTGCGCCCGATAGCCGGCTTGCGTTCGTCGCAGTAGGCAATGCCCCACAGCAATGCGGCCACCGCCGGAAAATCCTCGATATGCCGCCGGATGTCCCGGCCGGCATCCTCCACCTGGGCAACCAGGTCCTGCCGGCCCAGAACCAGGGCCGAGCGCCCCACCACCCGGGCCGTCAGGTAGGGAGCCAGGTCGGCGTGGAGCTGCCCCCCTGCCCCCACCCCGGGGGCGGGGCGCAGGGTGATGCGCGGCCGCCCCTTGGCCGTCAGGCGCTCATTAAACGTCCGCAACCGCTTGGCGTACGGGTGGAAGGGGTTGCCCACCCAGACCGTTATCGCCGAGCGGCCGGCCCACTCCCCCACCAGGGGGGCCGCATCCGCCGCCAGCTCCAGGAGGCGTTCCACGTCCGCGTGGGACTCGTAGTCCACCAGCCGCAACGTGCGGTAGCCATCTACAGGATCGGCGGCCACGTCCTCGGCCAGGGCCACCACAGCACCCGGCGTGGTCCCCTTGGGCCAGCACAGCCCGGCCACCACCCGGGTGAACCGCATCCCGGTCTCCCTGTCCCGAATCCGCGTCAGCCCGCTCACCGGCTCGACATAGGCTTCCAGCTTCATTGCAAGTTCATCCCCGCATAAAAACTGTTGCTGGCGAAATCCGCCGCAATGCCCCAGTAGTTGAGCGCATGCCGAAAATGGTCCGGCCCGAGCTTGACCCAGGTGTAGGTCCTGCTCCCCGTCTCTTCGTCTTCTTCCAGCTTCTTGGCCGTCGCGGCGCAGTGCGAAGCGAACACGTCCACCGGGCCGCAATGTCTGGGCAGCACCAGCCGTTTTCCGGTCAGGGCTTCATGGGCCGCGTCCATGCTTTCCGTCCGGTTGACCGACACCTGCAGTTTCTCCTCGTTCCAGGCATAGGCCCCCTTCTGGTGCGGGCTGTACCAGTTGAGGAACACCCGACCCGGGAAACGCGCTGCAAACTCACGGGCCTTGCGCGTCTCGGGCATGCCGTCGATAACGCACCGCGACACGTTAAACTGCCGCATCAACCCATCAAGCTCCTCGAAATCCCGGTACTCGCCAAGGTGGATGATGGTGCCGTCCCGCCGCCCGATGACCACATGCAGCCCTTTGCCCTGGTCCACCCCCATGCAGCACGGCCCCTGGTCCGAGGCGGCAATGCCGTGGGAACCGCACAGGGCCAGCACTTCCTCCTTGGTGATGCGGCAATCCGCCTCGACGTAGGCCAGCCCGAGCTTGTAGTTGTAAAACGCGGACATGCTAAGCGTGGTGCGGTACTGCGAGAGAATTTCCGCCGGGGTCACATACTGCGAAAAGAGCTGGCTGTACTGGTAGCCGCGCCAGTCCGCCACCCCGGGCTTGCGCGCCACCCACTCGCCTTGGGCCGGATGCAGCACGCCGTCGCGGCAGCGCATGCACCGCAGCACCACCGTCCCGTCCGACAGCTCCCACAAAAGGTCCGGCACCCCACGCTCCCGGGGAGAGGCCGCCGCTTCCCACTCGTCCACCGGATCGGTCCAGCCGCCGCAGGCCGGGCACTTGAGCAGCCAGCGCCGCTGGTCCGTGAGCTGGTACAGGCGGTCAATCCCGAAATCCGGCAGGGTCGGGTTGGACAGGAAATGCTCCCACTTGTGGTCCGAGTGGGCCATGCGCTCCCGGGCCACCGCGTCGATTCCGGCCGGAAACAGGTCAAATTCGTCGTAGATCACGAAGTCCACCGGGTCCGAGCGCAACCCTTCCGTGGACTTCGTGCCGCGAAACAGCAGGTTTTTGCCCCGCACCTGCTTGACGCCGATGGAGTCGGTGTTCTGCACCCACTTGCCCAGGGTATCAGCGTTACGGTCCACCAGCGGCCCGACGCGGGTCCGCGAGAAGTCGCCCGAGCCCTTGGACGACGGGAACAGGTACAGGATGCCGACAAAGGGCATGAACAGGGCGCACCAGAACGCCCGCAAAATGGCCCGGGTGGTGTTGCCCATCTGGGCGCACTTCATTTCGACCTGGCGGGGATGATCGTCGGAATACGGCTCCTGCAGACATTCGTGACGGGAGAAGGAGAAGGGGCCCCGGTCGAGCACCACCCCCTTCTGACAGGCCCACCCCCCCACCCCTCCGGGGGGGGCCTGCTCTGTCGTCTGGACCACCGTCTGCACCTTGGTCAGGAAGTCGGTCATGATCGACCGCCCATCCTTTGCCATGAGTCCCGATGTCCGCCGGCTGCCAGCCATAATCCCTCCTCACACCAGCTCGTAGGCGTAGGCGGCCCGGATGTCGGAAGGTTTGCGCGCCGGCTTGTCGTAGATGCGAAGCGGCATCTGCTTCATGCGCTGGCAGTGATCGTAAATCCTGGACCAGTCCTCGTCGGAAAATTTGCCGTCCCGGAATCGCTGGGCCGCCACCCCGGCCCCAGAGGAAAACATGCGGTTAAGCAGCTGATGCCTGCCCATCTCCAGGGAGAAAATCCCGGTCGGATGCCCAAGCCCGATAGCGTGTTCGGCAAAGGTCAGGGCCAGGGCCGTCTTGCCGTGGCTTGGCCGGGCCCCGACGACAATCATTTCCCCGGGCATGAACGAGCGTATAAGCCCGTTGAGCTTCCAAAACGGCGTGGAAACGCCGCCGCCGCCCGACTCTTCGAGCTTCTCCAGGTACGCGGTGTACGGGTCCAGAAATTCATCCGGCGTCTCGCCGTGGGTATCCAGCCGGTCCTTGAGCACCGCATCGGACGCCGTCTGGGCAATGGACACAAACTCGGCCGGATCACGCTCCGGATCGTAGGCAATTTCGATGATGCGCCGGCCCATGACCGCCATTGACCGGCGCTTGGACATGGCCCGCATAATGCCGGCATGGTGCAGGGTGTTGGCGGCCGAAAGGATGCAGCCGGCCAGTTGGCCCAGGTAGGCCGGGCCGCCGGCTTTCTCGAGCTGCCCGGCGGCAGTCAGCGCGGTAGCCAAGGTGATCAGATCCACTGGCTTGTTTTCACGCCACAGGCCCACCATCGCGTCCCAGATCATCTGGTGGCTGGGATCGTAAAAATCCACACGGCGCAGTTCGATCCCCAGTTTGTCCAGGATCGATGGTTTGATAAGCACCCCGCCAAGCACGGCCTGCTCGGCGTCAAGGTTGTGCGGCGGCACATTGCGCAGCAGCATCCCTGTCAGGTCTGCCGGCCCGGATTCAGGGCGCCGGTTTCGTGGCGTGGCCATACGCTCCCCCTTAGCTATCCCGCCCCGGCCGGCCCAAAAGCCACCGGCCGGGGCGGAATCTCCCTGCTAATGCACAGTGCCGCCCTTCCTGCCTTTAGGCGTGGCGGCTTTCTTATCCCGTTCCTTGTCCCAACGCGCCCGGGCCGCTTTTGCTGCCTTGGCGGATCGAGCTGCGGCATCGGCCGGACTGACCAGACCGACAGCCAGGGCAGTTTGGACGGCTGCCAGCGTCCGGCCGCGCACTTGGCCCACGTCCGCGGCGACCCGCCCGAGCATGTCGCTGCTGCTTTGGGCGATGTCCCTCAGCGCGCCGGCCATGCTTCTGGAAAATGCGTCGGCGTCGCGGGTGAAGGCCAGGGTGTTGAGCACCACGGCCATGTCCTTGAAAAAAGCGACGTTGGCCCGGATGCGGGCCAGTTCGCCTTCCAGGATGAGCAACGGGCTTTCGGCGGGGTGGGATGGGGTTTGAGGCCCCAAGGCGAGGTGCGCAGCGGCCTTGGCCCGGCGTTCGCAGTCGATGAAGTAGCGGCGGGCCTGCCGGCCCTTGTCGGTCTTTTCGACCATGGCCAGTTCCTTGGCCATGTCGATGGACAGGTGGTAGTCGATGGCCGGCCGGCCTCGCCCATTTTTCCTCAATTTTGAGGAAAAATCCCCTGCTACAAAATCTTGATTTTCGACGAAGCCGTACTCCTCGATTCGACGCCGGATCCAATCATCGAACCGGGTTTCGACTTCCAGGAAAGCGTGCAGGTCACGGGCACAGATGGTCTGGACGACTTCGCCGGCCAGCTGGCCGGAGTGGATGGGGATGAGTCTGGTCATGATGCACCTCGTACTGTTGGGATTTGGGCACGAAAAAAGGCGACGGCATGACGCTCCCCTGCAGTACGCAGCCGGGGCCTCGCGGACACCCGGACGTCATGCCGCCGCCAATACGAGCCCTTCCCCAAAGGGGAGGCGCATGGGCGACGAAACAATAAATCCCGCTCTTTCGCTGCCCCCTGGGAAGGGACGGCGGTGGCGGCAGGACGCCACGTACTGTAGGGACGCCAACCATGCCCGAGGCGGGCCGAGGGCGTCAAGAGGACGCAATCATCCTGCGTGCGCTCAAAATTGAGCGCACATAGTTCGTCGGGCAAATGGGCAAGGAGTTCCCGGATATCCCGCAGAACATTCTTATGCTCTTTGCCGAAATGCGCGGCCACAGTGAGGCTGGAGACGACCGGACGTCCCGCGACGATGGTCAGGTTGGGGGAAAGACTGTTCATGGCGCACCTCCGTAAGGTTGGGATTGGGGCAATAAAAAAGGCGGCATGACGCTCCCCTGCCTTACGAGCAGCCGGGGCCTCGCGGACACCCGGACGTCATACCGCCAATTCATTGCCCCACCCCGAAGGGAGGTGCATGGGCGACAAATGCAAAAAGCCCGCTCTATTGTTCCGGCTTGGGACCGGATCAAGGCGGCAGGACGCCTCACAAAATTGGTTGACCAAACGTGCATGAGGCGGGCCGGGGGCGTCAAGAGGGCGGCGTTGACAGGTAGCCAGTAAATGACTACCTGCAAACCATGGTATGGAGAGTTGAACTTACGCCCAAGGCTGCCAAGCAGGCCGCGAAACTTCCCGAGCGCATCCGCAATCGCCTGGACGCTTTGCGGGCGCTCATTGCTCTCGAAGGACCAGTGCAACCCTCGATGGCTCATTTTGGCAAACTCAAAAACCAGCGAGGCGAAATATACCATTGCCACCTGAACAAGGGCCGCCCCACTTATGTGGTCGTTTGGCAGGTCAAGGGCAGTGTAGCCATACTGGTGGAGGTGACCTATGTTGGAACTCACGAAAACGCCCCGTACTGACGGATACGTGATCGTCAGCGCCGCCGTTCCGGCGGATCGCGCAGAAGCTGTGGCACGGGCCATTGAAGAGGCTGCCGAACCAAATATTCCTGCCGAGGAATTCTTTGCCGACTCGACGCCGGGGAAAATTCTTTCCGGCGCGCGCGGATTGCGCGAGATGACCCAGGTGCAGCTCGCGGCTGCCATCAGCGTCCACAAGTCCCATATCTCCGGGATGGAACGGGGTACGAGGCCCATTGGCAAGGAGATGGCCAAGAAACTGGGCAAGGCCTTGGGTATGAACTGGCGGATTTTCTTGTAGGACGGCCGCATGTACGGCATCGCCGACACCTTTCCCGACATGGGTCCTGGTAATATCTTGCGGGGCATGCGACGTCGCGAAGACTTGACCCAGGAACGCCTGGCTGAAGAGATCGGAACCACGAAGGCCAATATCTCCGCAATGGAAACAGGAAAGCGTCCTATTGGCAAAGCCATGGCCGAGCGCTTGGCTAAGGCTCTGAACACCTCATACAAGGTTTTCCTGTAGAAATAAAAAGTCGACAGAGGCAGGAGGGCGTTATGTATTTCCCCGCTGCTGTCTTCAGTGAAAAAGGCAAGGCCTACGGCGTTACCCTGCCGGACATCCCCGGCTGCAACACCGCCGGCGACACCCTGGAAGAAGCTCTGGGCAACATCCCGGAAGCTGTCGAACTCATTCTTGAAGGCGCTTTCCAGAAGCCGGCTCCCAGCAGCCTGGAGCACTACAAGGACGATCCGGTTTACAAGGATGCCGCGTGGGCCTTGGTCAATGTGGATCTCGGGTTCATGGATAAGCGCACGGTCCGGGTGAACATCACGGTTCCCGCCGGAACACTTGAGGAAATCGACCGCGCCGCCAAAGGACGCGGCCTCAACCGCTCCGCTTTCCTGATCCGCGCAGCCCGGCGTGAAATGGCCTGCCAATAGCCGATATGCCATCCCCAACAGGACACTCGTTGCCGACTCGACAAATCGGGTGCAGGCCGTAGCGCCAGGGCCAAAACGATGAACGCCATGACTTACAAGGGCTTCACCGGATATTTTGATTTCATTCCCGGCGACGATGAATTCCACGGCCAGGTGATAGGCACCCGGGATGTGATTCATTTCTCCGGCCGCTCGGTCGAAGAACTGCGGCAAGCCCTGGCCGATTCCGTGGAGGATTATCTGGGCTTGTGCGCCCAGGCAGGCAGACCCCCTGAAACGCCCTGCTCCGGGCAATTCCGGCTGCGTCTGTCTCCGGAAATCCATCGACTTCTGGCCGTCGCCGCCAAGGCCAAAGGCAAAAGCCTCAACGAATTCGTGGTCGATGCAGCCGAAAGGGCGGCGCGGGATGCCGTGCTGTGATTTTTGTCGGGTTTTCTTGTAGGAGGGCCGCATGTACGGCATCACCGACACCTCTCCTGACATGGGTCCGGGTAATATCTTGCGAGGTATGCGACGGCGCGAAGCGCTGACCCAGGAACAGCTTGCAGTAATGCTCGACGTAACCAAGGCAGACATCTCCGCCATGGAAACCGGTAAGCGTCCTATTGGCGAAGCCATGGCCGAGCGTTTGGCCAAAGCCCTGAACACTTCGTACAAGGTTTTTCTGTGAAACGTCCCTATCCGGCCATCCTGCACACCGACGACGGCACGGGCTACGGCGTGACCATCCCCGATCTGCCCGGCTGCTTCACTTCCGGCGACTCCCTGGACGAAGCTCTTGCCGCCGTCCAAGAGGCGGTGGAAGCCTGCCTCTTCGATGCCGACGAAGCCCCCCAGGCCAGCCCGGCCACTGACGTACTGGGGATGGCCGAGGCCGAAGGCGGCCTCCTGGCCTTTGTTGAAGTGGACCTGTCCTTTCTTGACCGAAATCTTGGCTAAGGCCCTGAACACCTCATACAAGGTTTTCTTGCCGAGGTAGGCGATGGTTTCTGATGCTGCTGCCCCTGGGGGCCGCCCTGACGAGGAAATATGGATTCCCCATGAGGTGGTCACCCTCCATCTCGAACACGGTAGGAGCCTGATTCGCGCTTGGCGCGAGCATTTAAAGCTCTCGCCGCGCGAGGTCGCCGGCCGCATGGGAATCTCCGAACCGGCGTACGCAAAGATGGAGGCCAACAACGCACGCCCCAGCGTGGCAACGCTGAAAATAATTGCGGAAGCCATGAGCGTTGAATGGGAACAGCCCAGCGCGCCCCCGCCCCCGGCAAACAGATCGACGATCAGGCCACGCACGATGATATCCCGACCATGCCGTCATGATGCGGATGCAGTTGTTTGGGCAGTGGATAAGAAGGCGGATAAGTAGCAATGTAAAAGTGTCCTGCTATGCCCGAATCAGGCACAGAGGTATGGATAAAAATTCTAGTTGTTTCAGTGGCTTTCGGGAAATGTCGGAAAGTCGCCCGCAGGCCTCCGGAGCCAAAGGCCGTAGGTTCGAATCCTACATTGCCCACCAAATGATTCCAAAGGGTTGTGACCAAAAGTCGCAGCCCTTTTTCTTTGGCGGCTCATTTCGATGTCAAATTCTGCGATGTCACTTCACGGCCGCTCGATAAACCTTTGTCCGCTGGCAGCGTCGGCAGGTCACGGCAGCAGGGTCGGTGGTCCCGGATGCGCGATACAGACGCAGTTCACCGCAGGCGACGACGCCGGATAAAAAAACGTCCTGCCCGGCAAGATCAAAGTGGACTGTGTTCATCGCAAGTTGTCGAGACGTCGGAAATATATGCGTTGGCTGCATTGGATCCTTTGGCATGAGCGCGTTTGGCGGGCGGCGAGGCCCTTCTTCAAAGAGGGAATCCGGCCAGGAGTGTCAGGTCAAACAAATATCCGTGAAAAGCAGCGCCCTGCGCTCTCTGTTGCCGAGTCCAGTCCAGCATTCCCGGTCGAGGGCGTACGGGCTACAGACTGCCGCCTTCTTGACGCCTGGACAGCCCTGCCGCTCTCCCGTATTCTCCGAACATAAACGGAAAAGTCGCTCCCGCAATCCGGCCGAGTCGCACGTCCGTCGCTGTCGGGGCTGCGCCACTGCCCGGCGCTGCGCTTCGAAATACAGTACCCCGGATACCCACCCCATGCTCTGTGCCCTCGCCCTCCTGGCAAGTTTGGCGTCCATGCCGCGCGACATGGTGACCGCCGCGCTTCAAAGCTACGAAAACGTGGTTTCCTACCGTGTTACCCTGCGGGTCATGCACGGTAAATCCAACGAGATCATTGCGTATTCCTTCAAGAAGCCCGGCTTCGTCCGCATGGATTTCATCCGACCGCATAACGGTGCGGTCCTGGTGTACGACCCTACGACCAACCGGGTCCGCCTCCAGCCGTTCGGCATTTCCAAAGCCTTTGCCCTGTCCCTGAGTCCGGACAGCCGGCTGATCAAAAGCCCCTCCGGCCATCAGGTCAACGAGTCCGACATTGGGGCGCTCCTGCGGCGGGCGCTCCTGCTCCAGAACCAGGGGCAGGCGACGGTGCAGGGAGAAGAGAAGCTGGGGAGCAGATCGACCATCCTGGTCAGCATCGAAGGCCAGAATGGCTTCTCCCTGGATGGCACGCACCGCTTTCTCCTCAATCTCGACAAAGACACGTTTTTGCCGCTCCAGGTACGAACCTACGACGCCGCAGACAGGCTGCTCGAAGCAGTGCTCATGGATGACTTGCAAATCGACGTCCACTTTGACGACCGTTTTTTTACGCCGTAGTCCTTCGTTCCACACGTAAGCAGGTTGCCCCCAAATGACGGGCCAGTCCCTGGGCTCCCCAAGCCATGATCCGGCCGTGATTCCAGCAGACCAGCGGGCGGGCAACGCTTGCCAGAAACTTGAGCCGGGGAGCCGTGGCGCGCACCCGCCACTCGTGGTGAACCAGGGTGATCCCGTCTGCACAGGCGAACCGCCAGGTCCCCGTGCCCGTCACATCCCCTGACGCTTCGCCCTGGATCATGGACAGGGGGTCGATCCGACGGATCGTCAGTTCCGTCGTCAGCCGGTACGGCAGCGCCCCCTTCCACTGGAACCGCTGCCGGTTTCCGATGCCGTCCGCCCTGCCCCGGTCCAACTCCTCGGCAACTTCCAAGCCGCGCCACCATTGGGGCCAGGACGCCGGCCGGGTGATGGCGTCCCAGACTTCGGTCAGGCCGGAGCCGATGCGCCAAAGCGTGACCAGATCAAATTGCACCATACCATACCCCTCGGACCGCAGCGGGAAAGCCAGACTGCCCTCCCATATGCGTCCAATTGACTGGTCATGACCAGGAATTTTTTCTAAGAATTCTCATCTGGCTGGATTGCTTGCGCTCCGTCCAAAGCGCCTGGGACAAAGGCACAGGCCTCGTGACCAGGAGACGCCCGGCAAGTTCGTCAACGACTGGCCAGACAGGAAGGCGAAGACAGCCGGGAAAAGACCCAAACAGCCCCATGGAGTCGGATAACGTCAGAACACACGCGAGGTGAAGCCGTGGCCGCGAAAGACTTTCACAAGCTGATGCAGTGTTTTTTAGAAATAAATGCTCAAGATATAAGCGAGATATGGGACACCATCGAGAAAAACAAGAACACCGACAGACCCAAACATGACGTCGGTGCGTGGCACTCCGTTGACGGCAAAGTTTTTACCCTGGAAACCGGCATCCTCAATACCGGCGGACGGATGCTCAAAGTCGCCATTGGCCCGGACGGCAAATTTGTCACAACCATCATTTTCCCGGACATGGATTAATAAACGCCTGCTGTCGGCGACAGACTGAAAAAGGTTTCTCCACACATGATTGAAAAGTACGCCCGCCTTCTCGCCCAGGAACTCTCCATTAAGGACGCCCAGGTGGCGGCCGTGGCCCGATTGCTGGCGGACGGGGCCACCGTTCCGTTTATCGCCCGCTACCGCAAGGAGGCCTCTGGCTCCCTGGACGAAGTGGCCGTGGCCTCCATCCGGGATCGGCTGGCCCAGCTCACCGAACTCGACAAGCGCCGGGAAGCTATTCTCGGTTCCCTGGGCGAACGCGATCTGCTGACCGACGCTCTGGCCCGGGCCATCGCCGACGCCCCGGATATGGCCCGGCTGGAAGACCTTTATCTTCCCTATCGACCCAAACGCCGGACCCGGGCGGCCATGGCCCGGGAACGCGGCCTGGAGCCGCTGGCGAAGGCCCTGCTGGTGCAGCAGGGCCTTGATCCGCAACACGAAGCCCGACGCTTCGTTGACCTGGAAAAGGGCGTGGCGGACAACGACGCCGCCCTGGCCGGAGCCCGGGACATCATCGCCGAAATGGTCACCGAGGACGCCCGGGTGCGCGGGGCCGTGCGCGAGCTGTTCACGCGGCGAAGCCGCTTCATCTCCCGGGTGGTCAAGGGCAAGGAAGCCGCCGGGGCCAATTTCCGGGACTTCTTCGACTGGGACGAGGCGGTGCGGGCCATTGCCGGGCACCGGGTGCTGGCCATGTTTCGCGGCGAGCGCGAGGGCGTGCTCTCGCTCGGTCTGCGTCCGCCCGAGGCCGAAGCGTTGGGCCTGCTCAATCGCCTGATCGTCACCGGCAACAGGGCCGACAGCAGGGAAGTGGCCATGGCTGTGGAGGATGGCTACAAGCGCCTCCTTGGGCCGTCGCTCGAAAACGAACTGCGCGCTGCGGTCA
The DNA here is from genome assembly GCF_000801335.2 of Desulfovibrio sp. TomC. Classification (NCBI taxonomy): domain Bacteria; kingdom Pseudomonadati; phylum Thermodesulfobacteriota; class Desulfovibrionia; order Desulfovibrionales; family Desulfovibrionaceae; genus Desulfovibrio; species Desulfovibrio sp. TomC. The sequence goes on along the minus strand of NZ_JSEH01000002.1, from coordinate 136,208 downwards.
AGACTCGGGCCGACAGCGAGGCCATCAGCGTCTTTTCCGCCAATCTGCGCGACCTGCTCCTGGCCGCCCCTCTGGGGCAGTCCCGGGTCCTGGCCCTGGACCCGGGCTTTCGCACCGGAGCCAAGCTGGCCGTACTCGACGCTCAGGGGACGCTGCTGCACCATACCGCCATCTATCCCACCGGCTCGCCGCGCCAGGCCGAAGAGGCGGCGGTCGTCGTGCGCGAGTTGTGCGCCAAATACGCTATCCAGGCCGTGGCGGTCGGCAACGGCACGGCCGGCCGGGAGACCGAACGTTTTGTCGGCGGGCTTGGTCTGGGGTTGCCGGTCATCATGGTCAACGAGGCCGGGGCCTCCATCTATTCAGCCTCGGAAGTGGCCCGGCGGGAGTTTCCCGACCTGGACCTGACCGTGCGCGGCGCAGTGAGCATCGGCCGCCGCCTCATGGACCCCCTGGCCGAACTGGTCAAAATCGACCCCAAATCCATCGGGGTCGGGCAATACCAGCATGACGTGGACCAGACGGCCCTCAAGCAGGCCCTCGACGAGGTGGTGGCCAGCTGCGTCAACGCCGTTGGCGTGGACCTCAATACGGCCAGCCTGGAGCTCCTCGCCTTCGTTTCCGGGCTGGGGCCGTCGCTGGCCGCCAACATCCTGGCCTACCGGCTGGAACATGGACCATTTCGGTCACGGGCCGAGTTGCGCAAGGTCAAACGCCTGGGACCCAAGGCCTTTGAGCAGGCGGCGGGGTTTTTGCGGCTGCGCGGCGGGCCGGTGCTGGACGCCACGGCCGTGCACCCTGAACGCTACGCCCTGGTCGGGCGTATGGCCGCCCAGGCGGGGTGCGCCGTGGCCGAGCTGGTGGCCGATGCCGAAGCCCGGGCGCGCATCGACGTTGCGAAATTTGTTTCCGACGACGTGGGGGACGCCACGCTCAGTGACATCATGGCCGAACTGGCCCGTCCCGGCCGTGACCCCCGACCGGCCTTCAATGCGTTTTCCTTTGCCGAAGGCGTGGAGGATATCGCCGATCTACGGCCCGGGATGCGCCTGCCGGGGCTGGTGACCAACGTGGCCAGCTTCGGGGCCTTTGTGGATATAGGCGTCCACCGCGACGGTCTGATCCATGTGAGCCATCTGGCCGACACCTACGTGGCCGACCCGTCAAAAGTGGTGCGCGTCGGCAAGGAAGTGCTGGTCACCGTCCTTGCGGTCGATCGGGAGCGCGGACGCATCAGTCTGAGTCTCAAAAGCGATCCTCTGGGCGAGGCGGGCGGCAGGGCCTAGCACCCTGGGCGGCAAGCCGTTGCTGGTCCTGGGCAAGCTCCTTCATCCAACATTTTCCCAAATTTGCAAACTCCCCATCGTCCACAACAACGGCGCGACGCCGAAGACCCGGCGTCGCGCCATTGTCACCAGCCGCTCAAATACATAGCCTGCTAAAATAGTACGACAAAAGCCCTGAAGGCCAGTCGCGTGCCGCGCAGGTTTGAAACCGCAGGCCCTGGAGCCCGGCTTCGCCCCACCCCGACAAGCCATCGACAGCCTACACAAATACCAAACAATTTTGTCGCGCCATGACCGACAATTTTGTTCGAAGCCGCCCTGCCGCCAGCATCGAGAATTTGTTTGAAACTAAATTATCATTTAATATCAAATATTTAAATCAAACACATCACGACATACCAGCGCTGGCATGACTCTTGCCTAAGGAGGAACATTCCAACTTTGCAGCAGGAGGCATTACAAAATGCGCAAGATCGCTATTTACGGCAAGGGCGGCATCGGCAAGTCCACCACCACGCAGAACACCGTCGCCGGCCTGGCGGAGATGGGCAAGAAGGTCATGGTGGTCGGCTGCGACCCCAAGGCCGACTCCACCCGGCTCCTCCTGCACGGGCTGGCCCAGAAGACCGTTCTCGACACCCTGCGTGAAGAAGGCGAGGACGTCGATCTCGACGATATCCTCAAGGAAGGCTACGGCGGCACCATGTGCACCGAGTCCGGCGGCCCCGAGCCCGGAGTTGGCTGCGCCGGTCGCGGCATCATCACCTCCATCAACCTCCTTGAGCAGCTCGGCGCTTACGAGGAAGAAAAGCACCTCGACTATGTCTTCTACGACGTCCTCGGCGACGTTGTGTGCGGCGGATTCGCCATGCCCATCCGCGACGGCAAGGCCGAAGAAATCTACATCGTCTGCTCCGGCGAGATGATGGCCATGTACGCCGCCAACAACATCTGCAAGGGCATCGTCAAGTACGCCGACACCGGCGGCGTGCGCCTGGGCGGCATCATCTGCAACAGTCGTAAGGTCGATTTCGAAAAGGAAATGATCGAAGAGCTGTGCCGCCAGATCGGTACCCAGATGATCCACTTTATGCCCCGTGAAAACCAGGTGCAGCGGGCTGAGATCAACCGCAAGACCGTCATCGACTACTCCCCCGAGCATCCCCAGGCCGACGAATACCGCGCCCTGGCCAAGAAGATCGACGAAAACAAGATGCTGGTCATCCCCAAGCCCCTGGAAATGGCCCAGCTCGAAAAGCTGCTCGTCGACTTCGGCATCGCCAACTAGGCCTGCCGCCGACCTGCAACGCAACACATACGCACACACGTAAGGAGTATTCGATATGCTGACCATGGTGAGAGCAATCGTCCGCCCCGAGAAGACCGATGAAGTCCTGGCTGCCCTGATGGATGCCGGTTTCCCCGCAGTCACCAAGTTCAACGTGGCTGGCCGCGGCAAACAGCGCGGCATCAAGATCGGCGAGATCCAGTACGACGAAATTCCCAAAGTCATGCTGATCTGCGTCGTGGAAGAAAGCGACAAGGAATTCGTGATCAAGACCATCATGGAAGCCGCCCGCACCGGCTCCAAGGGTGCCTTCGGCGACGGCAAGATCTTCATCAGCCCGGTTGGCGAGATGTACACCATCTCCTCCGGCGTCAAGGAAGCCTAAGGGGGCGCGTCATGCAGGAGATAATGGCGGTTATCCGCATGAACAAGATGAATCAGACCAAGAAGGCCCTGGCCGACGCCGGCATCCCGGCCTTCGTGGCCCGCGAAGGCTACGGACGCGGCAAAGGTCTGGTCAATCAGGCCGTGCTTGACGGCGCGGCGGCCGGAAATGAGGAAGCCATTGCGCTTCTTGGCACCAAGGGCCGCCTCTATCCCAAGCGCATCATTTCAATCGTGGTCCCGGACAATCAGGTCAAAGAAGCTGTGGACGCCCTTATAAGCGTCAACAAGACCGGCCAGGCCGGCGACGGCAAAATCTTTGTGATGCCCGTCTCCGACTCTGTCCGGGTCAGGACCGGCGAAGCCGGCGAAGCGGCTATCGTCTAGCCGGCACGGCGGACGTTCCCGGACCCCTTAGACCTAATGAGGTAGCATCGAGATGAGCACCAAGCCCACCAATGTCGAAGAGATCAAGAAGGAATTGATCGCCAAGATGCCCACCAAGGTTGCGCGCAAGCGGGCCAAGTCCATCCTCCCGGGCACCGAAATGGGCGAACCGATTCCTGAAATACAGTCCAACGTCCGCACCATCCCCGGCATCATCACCCAGCGCGGCTGCACCTACGCCGGCTGCAAGGGCGTCGTTCTCGGCCCTTCCCGGGACATCGTCAACCTGACCCACGGTCCCATCGGCTGCGGCTTCTATTCCTGGCTGACCCGCCGCAACCAGACCGAGGCCGGCCCGGACGGCGAAAACTTCATCCCCTACTCCTTCTCTACGGACATGACCGAACACGACATCGTGTTCGGCGGTGAAAAGAAGCTGCGCGCGGCCATCCAGGAAGCCTACGACACCTTCCATCCCAAGGCCATTTCCATCTTCTCCACCTGTCCGGTGGGCCTTATTGGCGACGACATCCACGCCGTGGCCCGCACCATGCAGGAAGAACTCGGCATCACCATCTTCGCCAACTCCTGCGAAGGCTACAAGGGCGTGTCCCAGTCCGCCGGCCACCACATCGCCAACAACCAGATCATGAAGCATGTCATCGGTACGGACGACACCACTCCGATCGAAGGCAAGTTCAAGGTCAACATGCTTGGCGAGTACAACATCGGCGGCGATGCCTTCGAGATCGAGCGTATTCTGGAAAAGTGCGGCTTCACCCTGGTCGCCACCTTCTCCGGCAACTCCACGGTGCAGGATTTCCGGGTGGCCCATAACGCCGACCTCAACACCGTCATGTGCCACCGGTCGCTGAACTACGTGGCTGAGATGATGGAAACCAAGTTCGGCATTCCCTGGATCAAGGTGAACTTCATCGGGGCCGAAGCGTCCGCAAAGTCGCTACGCCGCATGGCCGCCTACTTCGAGGATCAGGAATTGATCGACCGGGTCGAGGCTGTCATTGCCGAGGAACTGGTTGCCGTCAACAAGGTCGTGGACGAAATCAAGCCGCGCACCGAAGGCAAGACCGCCATGCTGTTTGTCGGCGGCTCCCGGGCCCACCACTACCAGGAATTGTTCAAGGAACTCGGCATGAAGATCCTGGGCGCGGGCTACGAGTTCGCCCACCGCGACGACTATGAAGGCCGGCACGTCCTGCCCAGCATCAAGGTCGACGCCGACTCGCGCAACATCGAAGAACTGGAGATCCTCCCCGATCCCGAGCGCTTCAAGCCCCGCAAGACCGAAGCGCAGATGGCCAAGCTCAACGAGCAGGGCGTCGACTTCAAGGGCTACGAGGGCATGATCGAGGGCATGGGCAAAGAAGCCATGGTCATCGACGACATCAACCACTACGAGACGGAAAAGCTCCTTGAGATCTACAAGCCCGACATCTTCTGCGCCGGCATCAAGGAAAAATACATCGTCCAGAAGATGGGCATTCCGCTGAAGCAGCTGCACAACTACGACATGGGCGGTCCCTACGCCGGGTTCAACGGAGCCATCAACTGGTACCGCGACATCGACCGCATGGTGAACACCAAGGTCTGGAATCTTATCAAGGCCCCCTGGCAGTCCACCGGCCCCGAGCTCGAAGCCACCTACGTGGCCTAGCAACGAACGCGATCTGCGAGAAAGGAAAGCATTATGGCTCTCTTAAGACATACCACCGGCGAGATCAAGGAACGCTCCGCGCTCACCGTCAACCCGGCCAAGACCTGCCAGCCTGTCGGCGCCATGTACGCGGCCCTTGGCGTCAAGGGATGTTTCCCCCACAGCCACGGTTCCCAGGGCTGTTGCGCCTACCACCGCTCCGCCCTGACCCGGCACTACAAGGAGCCGGTCGTGGCCGGGACCTCCTCGTTCACCGAAGGTTCCTCGGTGTTCGGCGGTCAGTCCAACCTGATCACGGCCATCGACAACATCTTCACCCTCTATGACCCTGCGGTCATCGCCATCCACACCACCTGCCTCTCCGAGACCATCGGCGACGATCTGCGCCAGATCTCCCAGAAGGCCATCGACGACGGCAAGGTGCCCGACGGCAAGCACATCATCTATGCCAGCACGCCGAGCTACGTCGGCACCCATGTCACCGGCTACGCCAACATGGTCAAGGGCATCCTCAAGGGCTTTGTCAAAAAGACCGGTACGCCCAACGGCAAGCTCAACATCATCCCGGGCTTTTGCGAACCGTCCGACATGGCCGAGATGCGCCGCCTGGCCTCCATGATGGGCATCGACATCACCATGGTGCCCGACACCAACGGCGTCTTAAACGGCCCGCTGACCGGCCACTACGAGATGTACCCCAACGCCGGAGCCACGCCGGCCGAGATCGCCACCATGGGCGACTCCATCGCCACCATCGGCCTTGGCCGCTGGGCCACCACCGAGGCGGTCAACTACCTCGACTCCGAGTTCAAGGTTCCGGGCAAGGTGCTGCCCCTGCCCATCGGCCTCAAGGCCACCGACGCCTTCGTGGACATGATGCGCCGTCTGACCGGCAAGGACGTGCCGGACTCCATCAACTTCGAGCGCGGCCAGGTCGTGGACATTCTCTCCGACTACAGCCAGTACTTCTACGGCAAGAAAGTGGCCATGGCCGGCGATCCGGATCAGCTTCTGGCCCTGGTCGAGTTCTGCATCACCCTGGGCATGATCCCGGCCTACACGGTCACGGGCACTCCCGGAAAGTACTTTGAAGAGCGCATGACAGAACTGCTCAAGGACGTGCCCTACGACTGCAAGTTCAAGTGCGGCGGCGAAGCGGACATGTTCCTGCTGCACCAGTGGGTGAAAAACGATCCGGTCGATCTGCTCATTGGCAACACCTACATGAAGTACATCGCCCGCGATGAGGACATCCCGCTCATTCGCCACGGCTTCCCGATCCTTGACCGCGTCGGCCACCAGTACTTCCCCACCGTCGGCTACTCCGGAGCCATGCGGCTGATGGAAAAGTTCCTGGAAGCCCTTCTGAACCGTCTGGACCGCGACGCCCCCGAGACCCGGTTCGAACTCCAGCTGTAACAGCGAATACGCCCGGTGTGATGTCCTCGAAGTGCGCAAACCGCCCTTTCGAGGACATCACACCGGGACAAAGTTTCCACCAGTTCAAATTCTGTCGGATTTCTATTGGACGCAACATGAGGGAGACGCACGGAACATGGAAAAGCCGCAATACCTGATCAACGTCTGCGCGAGCTTTCGCGTCAAGGGCGAGGCCAAGGGCATCTGCCACAAAAAGGGATCGCACAACCTGCTTGGCTACATGGAAGAAGGCATCCTCGACCGGGACATCGACGCCCGGGTGGTCAGCACCGGATGCCTGAAGCAGTGCGAAGACGGACCGGTTGTGGTCGTTATGCCCAACAACTGGTGGTACAAAGAGATCGACAGCGAAGATAAAGTGGATGAGTTGCTCGACGCCCTGGAAAAAGGCGAAGCCTGCGAAGACTATTTGTTCACCTAGATACGACGGTTTGCCAGCCGCTTGGCTTGGATTGGATTTTTTGGAGAGAGGCCGCCCTGCTGCCACGAGTGCAGCGGGGCGGTTTATTTACAATAAACTATCAATTATCAACACGCGACTTACGACAATGCTGTATGTACATTGATAAATTTGACGATTCTTCAAATTCTTCCAATGCATCAACGACAATAGACAGAGTTTTACTATCAACAGAAGCCGTCGCTTTTTCTATAACATCGACAGATCGATCTTCAATAATGTCCTCGAGACATTCTAGCGCTGCCATTGCAACACCGACATCTTCATCACATACAGCATTATATAAAAAAGGAAGAGCACGAATATCATCAGCATACCATATCGCTCTGACAGCCCTTTTCCGCACAACCGGACTAAAATCTTTCAACGCCTCTATCAAAGCTTCAAAAGGGGAAATCTCTTCGAAACCTTCCAAAATTTCTAACGCATCAACTCGAACCATATCATCTTTATCATTCAGCAAATTCACTATATATCGAAAAGTTCCCTCATCCTCAAATTGCTTCAATGAAGCTCTTGCAGCCGAAGCAACATTCACATCAGTGTCTTTCATCATACCAACCAGCATTGGAACAACCGTCGGATCATCACATCCCCCTAGATATTCTGCTGTTTTCGTTCGAACAAAAATCGATTCATCATTAAACAGATACAACACATTCTGAATATGTTCGCGTTTATTCATACGCCCCAAGAGCTGAATAGATTTCCCGCGAATCCTTTCATCACTATCAGACAACAACTTAAGCAACAGATCGGCTATGCCCTCACCGCCTATCTGAAAAAGAGAGTTAACAACAGCCAGTCGAACTTCGAAATCAGCATCTTCAACAGAACAAGTCAACTCGTTCACAACAGCTGCATTTCTAAACACCCCTAATTCAGACGCTGCAGTTTTCCGAACAGCTGCACTTCCTGAGCGCAACATCAAAACTAGTTCTCGGGCAGCAGCAGGCATATAACAATTAATTTTATCAACGATCAAACCAGCAAATTCATCTGGAGACAATTTTCTCAAATCGATATATCCAATTGTTCTAGGCAAGCCTGGAACAATAGCGTCATCAAATTTTGCAGGAAGAATATACTCATTATTTTTTTCTGAGAATGCCCGCTCCTGAGCTGCAACGCGTTCATGATTTGTCCACTTTTTATCCACATAAAAAGAAGACACAAACATGACCATATATATAGATTTGTTACAGTAAACATCATGCAGCCTATCATACAAGTTCGCACCCCACAGCGATACTTTTTCAAACTCATCATAAAAAACTTTCACACTACTTACTCGCAAACATTCTGCAACTTTACCAACATACTCTCGATCTTCACCGGCAAATGAGAGCACAACATCATATTCATATGACATACCAGAAACCTCCTTCAGCACCAAAGCAAGAAGAAAAATTTTACCAACATACAACAAAATACAGCCATGGACTATTTACATACAATAATACATAAATAATAATTTCCAGAAAAACAACAACTGTGAAGTTTTATTATTTTCACTTGGTGGAAAACTTATCTTTGGCGCAAGTGGCATCTTTGATGCGCTGACAAAATGAATCTCCAGCTAGGCGCTGCATCTCTAAGGCTGGTCGAGAGGCCGCGCCTATTTCTGCATTGCCGCCGGCCACCCCGCCCCCACAACGCCAGAATGCCGCACCACCGTCTCCGGCACGATCTCGTACACCTCATCCCCCGGATACAGCACCGCTCGCCCGATATCTTCGCCGGCAAACGTCTTCACATCGTCCAGCGACGTCCAGTAGGTGACAAGCGTCACTTCCATTTCGCCTTCAAGCTCCCGCTCCAGAATCTGGTAGCCGCAAAAGCCCGGCAGCGCCGCGGTCTCGGCCACGCCGGTGGCGTAGAGATGCTTGAGAAATCCGTCGCGGTGCTTCCCCGGACACAGGCATTTCCATTCTCGCGCGATCATGACAGCGCCTCCACATCCACACGGGCTTCGTAATACGGCGTCCCCTGCCCGACTTCGCTTACCATGTCCGGGATCAGCCGGTTGATTCCCTGGCCGCCTTTGAGCCAGCCGCCACGAGCACAGGTCACGACGTCCGGGCGAAGGGTCGCGTCATGGTGGACGGTCACAATCAGGCTGCCAAGCGGACTGACCAGGCGGGCCGGGCTGCCGTCGGCAATGCCCAGACGCAGCGCCACCTCGGAGGCCATGGACAGATCGGCCGGGCCGTCGCCGTCGCCGGGTTCGCGCTCGGAACACAGATGGCGCGCCCCGCCGACCGTCAGCAGATGGTAGGGATAGCGGGCGGCATCGCGGCAGTCGGCACAAGTCGTGACCTCGGTCAAAAGCTGGAAGCGGCCGGACGGCGTGTCGAACCGGCCGTCGGCCCAGGGAACCAGCGGGGTGTCCGGGATGCGCACCGGGCCGCGCCACAGGTCGTCCCAGGCCACGCCCTTTTCCAGGAGCGGCCGCAGAAGCAGACGCAGCCATGCCTCTTCGGATTTGACGTACTCGCCGGCAAAGGGGAAGCGCGTGGCCAGATCCATGAAAATATCGAACTGGGAGCGGCACTCGCCCGGCGGATCGACTGCCCGAAGAAGCGGCCCGACCATGTTGTGGCCGAAGCTGGCCACGATGTCGCGCTGCTCGTAAAAGGCGGCGCAGGGCAGAAACAGGTCGGCGTGGTCGGCCGTGTCGTCTAAAAACATGTTCATGGTCACGACAAAGGGCACGCTGTCCAGAGCCTGGGCCACAAGATCGGAATTGGGGGCCATGCACACCGGGTTGGCGGCGGAGATGACGGCCATGGCCACGGGCGGATCGGACGCTTCCAGGATTTCCCGGCCGATCTGCGGCATGAGAAAAGTGCGCCGGGGCGGATGGAGGTTCGTGCCCCACAACACCTGATCGTAGGGTCCCCATTCCTCGAAGCCCTGGGACACGCCGCCGCCAGGGATGCCGATGTTGCCGGAAACCGCGCCCAGAGCGTCCACGGCCCGGATCATCTCATGGCCAAGGGTGAAGCGGTGCAGGCCCCAACCCAGGAGCGTGGCCGTGGGCCGTCCGACGATGTAGTCGCGGGCCAGGGCGTCAATGGCGAGTGCCTCCACATCGCAGGCCGCAAGCAACTCCTCAAAGGACAACCGGGCCAGGAGGTCAAAAAAGGCCTCCAGGTTGTCGGTGTGTTTGGCCAGGAATTCCTGATCCTGCCAGCCTTGCTCGATGATGTATTTGGCCACGGCCAGGGCCAGAAAAGCGTCACGGCCGGGCTTTGGCCGGATATGGACGTCGGCCAAGGCGGCCGATTCGCTGTTTCGCGGATCGATGAGCACCACCTTGGCGCCCCGCTGCCGGGCCTTACGCAGGTGTGGCATAAGCCCGAACTGGGTGGCGGCGGGATTGCGGCCCCACAAGACGATGGTGCGGGCATTGGCCAGATCGACCGGATCGTGGGAGACGCGGGGACCGTAATCCAGGCTTTGGGCGGCGTAGCCGGTGCCGCCGCACAAGGTGCCGCGCAGGGTGGTGACCCCTCCGAGATGGGCGAAAAACCGGGCGTTGAGGATTTTAAGCGCCGTGCGCTCGCCGAAACCCATATAATAGAGAATGGACTCCGGCCCGAGCCGCTCCACGCAATCCTTGAGCCGGTCGGCCATCTCGTCCAGGGCGTCTTTCCAGGAAACCGCCGTCCAGGAACCATTGCGGCGGCGAAGCGGCGTGAGCACCCGATGCGGGCTGTTCATGCGGCGCACAAAAGCCGGCACTTTGCGGCAGACCGTGCCCAGGTTGACGGGGTGGTCGGGATTGCCGGTCAGTTTGACCACCCGGCCGTTTTCGACATGGGCCAGAAGCCCGCAGGCGCTCGGACAATCGCGGGTGCAGGTGGCAACAACGGGAGTTGCTCCGGTTGGCATGTATCCTCCTGGCGTCGCCCCAAAAGGCCACGACGCCGCAGGCCAGGATACCCGCCGGCGCGACCGCCTGCAACCGTGATCAGAGGCCGATTTTGGCTTGCTCAGCCACGGGCAGGCGCAACACGAAACTGGTCCCCTCCCCAGGCTTCGAGAGGACCTCCAGCCCGGCCTTGTGACGCTCCACAAGGGAGTGGACAATGGCCAAGCCCTGCCCGGTCCCCTTGCCCACGGGCTTGGTGGTGAAAAAAGGATCGAAGATTCGCTGGCGGATGGCGGCCGGAATACCGGGACCATCATCGGCAATGACCAGTTCCACGCCGCCGGCGCTTTGCGCCGCCCGGATGGCGATATGGCCCTTGCGGCCGGTTGGAGCGAACTTTTCCTCAACGGCCTGGGCGGCGTTGACCACAATGTTGAGCAGAATCTGATTGAAATCGCCCGGAACAAACAGGACCGGCGGCACATCGGCGTCAATTTCCACGCTGACGTCGGCTGCAAACTTCCAGGCGCTGCGGGAAACGGCCAGGGTGTCGGCCACGGCCTGGGCCACGTCCACAGGCAGGGCCGCCGCATTGCCCGGATGGGCAAAGCGTTTCATGGAAAGGACAATGGCAGCCACCCGATCGAGGCCTTCCTTGGATTCCTGGATGGCGGCCGGCGTTTCTTCCAGCAAAAACCGCAATTCCTCGTCGCCAAGAAGCTCGGCCAGTTCCTCGGCCAGGCGCTGATTCCCCTGTGGCTCCCCCTGCCCGGCCAGAGCCGAAGCCGCCAGTTTGTCGAGCAGTTCCAGCAAACGGCCAAAGGTGTTGCCCAGAAATTCCAGGTTGCCGCCCACATACTGCACCGGGGTATTGATTTCGTGAGCGATGCCGGCCGCGAGTTGCCCAAGCGACTCCATCTTGAGGGCATGGGCCAATTGGCGCTCCATGGACTTCTGGCCGGTGACGTCGACAAGGCTCAACACGACTTCATCCACCGCGCCGTCCGGGGCAAACAGAGGAGCCGCGCTCATCGAGACAAAACGCCGGCCACCCACCGGTCGGGCAAGGGAAAGCACCATGTCATACACCGGCCGGCCCGTGGCCAGGACCCGGGCAAAAGGGTGCTCACCCGCAGCCAGGGGTCCTCCGTCCACATCCCTCGTCCCGAAACCTGGATCGTCGTATGCGGGAGAGCCGAGATTGCGATTTTGCAGTTCGAGAACAGCCGCAGCCCGGGGATTGCAAAAGACAATGGCCCCGGCCCGGTTGAGCCGCACCACCCCGCCGGGCAGAGTGTTCATGAGCAGGGCGGAAAATTCGCGTTCCCGGGCCAAGGCGGCTTCGGCTCCCAGCCGGGCCAGGGTGCGATCCAGCCGCTGGGCCACGAGCCGCACGAGTTCGACTTCGTCCGCATGAAAGGAGCCCCCCACGGAGTCAGGATCTCCCTCGTCGGAAAAGACTTCCAGGGCGGCATCCGGTTGCCCCGATCCGGCGAGCGGGAAGCGCAGCCGGCACGGTCCCTGGCGAAAGTCCGGAGAGACAAACTGCCCGCCATCGGCCAACACCCGGGCATGGATCGCTTCGGGCCGGTGCATGGCGGGCGGGATAAGGGCCGCGATTCCCTGGAACAGCTGCTCCCGGGGTTGGCCGAAACGCTGGATCACGGCGTGGACCTCGGAGAGGCAGTGCAAGGCCTTGACCCGACGCGACAGGTCGGCTGTGGCGGCTGCCAGAGCGGCCTGCTGGCCATCGCCGCATGCCCGCAGTTTGCCCATGGCCAAGGTCTGTTCCCGACAGGCAAGCAGTCGTCCAAGCCGGGCCGTCAGTTCCGCCGCTCCGACCGGCCGGCGGATGACTTCATCGGCCACGGCCAAGACGGCCTGCACGGCAGCGTCGTTGGCTGTTGCGGCCATGACGGCGAGCACGGAAAAATGGCGTTCTCCACCCCGGGCTTGGCAGGCAGCCAGTTGGCCGGCCTGGGCCAGGACGGTCCGGACGTCGGCCACGAGGACGTCAATGGCCCCGGGAAAAGCCGAACCAACCGCAATCCGTATCATCTCGTGTCCGACCGCAGGCAGCAGATCAGCCACGTCCGTATCTTCCAATCCATCCGGCCAGATGCCGATAACGCCCATGTTTTCCGCCCCCTGTGCCGGATCGTCCCGTCATTCGGTCTCTACCATCCGTCGACCGCCATGGGAAGAATTCCCCACAAGGCCGCACCAGTTGCGCAGCCGCCCCGATTTCTCGTACAGAGAGAACGGAGTTCCTGTCCCAAGCATTATGCCAAGGAGAAATCCCATGATCGCCCTTTTTGTCCTTCTCGGCGTTCTCGTGCTGCTCGGCCTGTACGCCGTTTCCCTGTACAATGGTCTCGTCCGTGGCCGCAATCTGGCCGGGGAAGCCAAAAGCGGCGTGGACGTGCAACTCAAACGCCGGGCCGATCTCATTCCCAATCTGGTAGCCGTCGTCAAAGGGTATATGGGGCATGAGCGCGGCGTACTGGAATCGGTGACGGGACTGCGTTCCAAAATTGCCGCCGCCCCGGACGACAGTGCCCGTTTCCGACTGGAAGGCGAACTGACCCAGGCCCTGGGGCGACTGTTTGCCGTGGCCGAAAGCTATCCACAGCTGCGGGCCAGCGAGAATTTTGCTTCCTTGCAACAGGAACTGGCCAGCATCGAAACGGACATTCAGATGGCGAGACGCTATTACAACGGCGCAGCTCGGGCCCAGAACAACCGAGTCGAGACATTTCCGGCCAATCTTGTCTCAGGACCATTCGGTTTTTCCGTTCTGCCCTATTTCGAACTCGACGACCCGGCTGATCGAACAGCCCCGCACATCAGCTTCGATGCTGGAGCCGGGGCGTGATCCGCAACGCCTTCGCCGCCGTCCAGCTCTTTTTCGCGCTCGTCCTTCCCGCCGCGGCCTGGGCAGGTCCGGCCGCCGCAGCCCCCGAACGCATCCTGTCCTTTGACAGCCGCGTCGTCATCGCTGCGACAGCGGACCTGACCGTCACCGAAACCATCCGCGTCCTGGCCACCGGGGCCAGCATCCGCCAGGGCATCGTCCGGGAATTTCCCACCCGGTACACCACTCCCGACGGCAAATCGGCGACCGTGGATTTTCGCGTCCTGTCCGTGCGCCGCGACGGCCACAGCGAAGACTATCATACGGCGTCCGCCGGAAACGGCGTCAACGTGTACATGGGCAAGAAAGGCGTCAACATTCCCCCAGGCGAGCACGTCTACGAGCTGACCTACGCCACCGACGGCCAGATCGGCCTGTTTGACGGCTACGACGAACTGTACTGGAACGTCACCGGCAATGGCTGGCGCCTGCCCATCGACAAGGCCGCCGCCGAAATCCACCTGCCCCCCGGAGCCGACATCAGGCAATCCGCCGCCTACACCGGCCCGGCCGGGGCCAAGGGCCGCGACTACACCATCCACACCACGCCGGGCATTTTTTTCTGCGAAACAACCCGGCCTCTGCCGCCCGGCCAGGGACTGACCGTGGCCGTGGCCTTTCCCAAAGGCTTTATCACCCTGCCAACGCCACTGGAACGAGCCCTGTCCGGCCAGGCCTTTCACATGGCAGCCGCCGGTCTGGCGGTGGTGACGGTCTTTTTCCTGACTGCCTGGTATCTGGTCGGGCGCGACCCGAAGCGCGGCCTGACCATCCCGCTTTTCACCCCGCCGGCCGATCTTTCCGCCCCGGCTACCCGCTATGTGCGGCGCATGGGATTTGACGACAAAACCTTTGCCGCCGGCCTGGTGGAGATGGCCGTGACCGGCGGCGTGACCATTGAGGATGCCGAGGACGTCTACATTGTGGGCCGGGGCAAAAACGTCTTCCCCAAGGGCTCCTGGCAGCGCGACATCCGCGACGACCTCCTGGGAGCCTTGCCGGCTTTGCGCATGGAACAGGAAAATCACGCCCGCATTCGCAAGGCCCGCGAAAGTCTGGAACGCGCCCTGCAGAGCAGCTATAAAGGGTCGTTTTTTCGGGTCAACCGGAGTTTCTATTGCGTGGGCGCGGCCCTGTCGCTCCTCGCCTTCGGGCTGACCGCATTTCGGGCCAAGGACCCGGAAATGGCCGGCATCTTTTTTTCCTGGATCGGCTTTTGGACCTTTGCCGTGGCCGCACTTGGCCTGCGGGCTTGGCGAGCCCTGCGCCGAGCCCGGGCGCGCCCACGTTTCATGACCATTCTCGCCGCCGTCTTCACCTGCCTGCTCGCCGTGCCGTTTTTCATCGGCGAAGTGGCCGGGCTGGCCTTTTTGTCCGTGGCCGTTTCGCTCCCTGCCGCAGGCTGTCTGATGCTTATCGCGGCGCTAAACGCCCTCTTCTGGCATCTGCTCAAGGCCCCGACCCAGGAAGGCCGCCGGATCATGGACGCGTTGGAAGGCTTTCGCCTGTACCTGTCCGTGGGGGAACGCGAGCGTCTGGAGTTGTTGAACCCACCCGAACGCACCCCGGAACTTTTTGAGCGCTATCTGCCCTACGCCCTGGCCCTGGATGTGGAAAACGCCTGGGCGGACCAGTTCGCCGATGTCCTCAACCGGGCAGCGGCCGAGGGCTACAGCCCGTCGTGGTACGTGGGCCACGGGTTTGCCTCGGGCGATTTCTCCGGCTTTGCCGACAATCTGGGCTCGGGGTTTTCCACAGCCATCAGTTCCTCGGCCACAGCTCCGGGGTCAGTATCGGGCAGCGGCGGGGGCGGGAGTTCCGGCGGCGGGGGTGGGGGAGGAGGTGGAGGCGGTTGGTAGGTACGCCGCCTGCTCCTGAAACAAACAAAAGTCCTGCTTTCGCCCAAAGACCATCCTTCCGTCCGGGTGTGTCTCAAGAACGGATGCCGCAGGTACGGCCTTGGCGTAACGAAGCCCCTTGCCTCGGTGCGTCCGGAGAGCGACGCACAGATCGGGACTCGTTGGCACTGTGCCGGTGCTGCACGCCGAAGCGGGATTGCAGCAGTTCAGACGAGGTGGTTGCCACACAAACGAATCCAGCGCCAAGGACAGAACCAGCGCTTGCGCAGGAGGCTCTGGCCCGGGTGTGAGGCACGCTCTCGCTTTTCTCTTGGGTTCCGCTGCAATCCATGCTAAAGTGTTTTTCGCCTACGGTTGCCGGTTTTCCCTTGGTTCCGGGGCTCTTTTCAGGGATTACCCCTGCTTATGACTCCAGACCAACAGGGACAAACATCCTCCGGCCAACCGAGCGCACCATGGAAACGCAAGACCTCTCCATCGCCATCCTGACCAATAATCAGCACCATGCCACCAGAGACAAGAAGTGTTGTCTCGAGCTCAAGGTCAAAACCATTCTCGTGAGCGATGAACTGGAAGACCTGCTCCAACCGATTCAAGAAGACACGGTCCAGGTTGTCCTCATCGATGCGGCAGTCAAGGGCATGGACGGGTATGCCTGCCTGCGCGCCTTGCGAAAGGCCACAAAATCCAAGCTGCTGCCCGTCATCATGGTCACGCCGGAAAGTACAATTCAGCATGTCACCAAAGCCATTGCCGCTGGTTGCAACGGCTATATTATCCGACCCTATTCCCGCACCACCTTTGAACGCCATCTGCAGCTGGCTATTGAAACGACTAACGCCGACATCGTCGAGTCGGAACAGCTGGATACGGCCAAGGAACTGGTCCAACAGGGAAAGTTTGACGAGGCCTTGCAGGAGTTTTCCGAAATTGTGGAAGAGGAAAACGAGTCGCTTGCCTGGTTTGACAAGGGCATGGACTATCTGCACCGTCAGAAATTCGGCAAGGCCATCGTGGCCTTTAACAAGGCCGTGGCCCTCAATTCCATGTACGCCGAGGCCTACCAGGGCATGGCCCAGGCCTATAAAGGCAAGGGAGACGATGTCAACTACCGGGCTTTCCTGGACAAATCAGCCGAAATTCTGGCCCTGCAGGACCGCCTGGCCGAACTCAAGGAACTGTTTGCCGAAATCCTTGAAGCCAATCCCGACGCCATCAATCCATACAATTCGCTGGGCATCGACCTGCGCAAAAAGGGCGACTACGCCGGGGCCATGCACGCCTATGCGCAGGCCCTGACCCTGACGCCCCAGGACGAAAATCTCTTGTACAACATCGCCAAGGCCTGCATTTTTGCCAAGGACTATGCCCAGGCCATCAAGCATCTGGAGCGAGCCATCCAGGTTCGCAATCCTTTCCCCGAAGCCGCCCAGCTCCTTGCCAAATTACACGCCAAGCAATACGATCAACTTTCCGCACCCCCGAAAACGGCTGCCACCGACGCCGGCCAGGACCGTCTGGCCATGGACGTCTGAGGACACACAGGCCGCCCCCATGACCCAGGAAAACCGGATTACCGGCATTTTTTCGCTCAAGACGACCATTACGGTCGGTTTTGGCGTTACCAAAAATACCGCCCTTTCCGAAACCTATTGGTTTGTCAAGGAAATCGACAATGACCGGTTCGAGGTGCAAAGCCTGGACATGGATTTCAAGCGCCAGGGCAAAGCCGTTGTCATCACCCGCGACAAGCTCTTTGAGGAATATCATCTCGAACCTGACCTGAGCTATCGCATGCTCAGTCAGCCCCTGCTCGTTGGCGACCACTACCGCACAACGGCCAAGTACGCCAATGCCGAGCAGGAATATCAAAAGATCAAGCGCATCGACGAAGACAACATCCGGGCCAATTTCGGCCTGGGACTGGTCTATCTGGCCTTGAACAAAACCGACAAGGCCACCTATATCTTCGACCGACTGGTCCGGCTGGAAGAGGCCTTTGAACCGCAGCACAAGCACCTGTTCAACGAATTCGGCATCAATCTGCGCAAAAAAGGCCTGTTCGCCGAGGCCCTCAAGTACTATTTCCGGGCTCGCGAGCTCTCCCGCGACGACGACCATCTTCTGCTCAACATCGCCCGGGTCTATTTCGAGCAAAACCAGCTGCCCGAGGCCGAAGGCATGGCCAAAGAGGCCCTGGCGCTTAATCCCGACCTGGCCGAGGCCAAACGCCTGCTCGAACGCATCTGGAACACCCCGGTCCGTCTGGACACTCCACGGATCAAGATCTAAACCTCTCCGGGCCTTGGACCATCCAAAGCCAACGCCTCCTCGCACAGCGTCTTGTGCCCGGTACGGGCCAAAACGTGGGCTATCTCCAGACGGCCCGGCAGCCGGCTCTTGGCAATGGCCGCAAGCTGGCCGGCCAACACGTCGGCTGTGGCAAAGTAGGTCCGCACCACGGACATGAGATCCCGCAATCCGACCAGCCGCGACAGCCAGCCCAACCCTTCGGCGTAGACAATGCTGGAAGCGGCATGGGCGGCAATGACCGCATGGAGATACGATGCCGGGGCCGTGGCCAGCAGTTGGTCGAAAAAGCGGGCGGCCACCAGCGGCGGGCAGTGTTCGGCCACAAGACGCCGCAGCAGTTTGTCGCCGATCACGTCGGCCACGGTCGGGGCCTCCCGGGCCAGGGCCTGACCAATGGCGTCCTTGAGGGCGGTAATCTCGGCAGAGACGTCGCGGCTTAAAGCCACAAGCCCGATCCGGCCGCCGGAAAGCCGCCGCTCGCGCAACAGCAGCCCGGCCTCAGCCCGACATTTCTGGCGCAGGATGGCAAGCACCTCCGGGACATACCGGCGCTTGCAGGCTGCGAACTCGGCCTCGCTCATGGCCATGCCGGCCAGGATTTCATATGACGAGCAGATCACCCCGGCCTTGTTGGCCGAGGGGCCCGGCGCGATCAGCGCGCCGGCCGCTTCCAGATGCTGTCGGGCCGGGCCGGTCAGGAACAGGTTGGCCCCCTCGATGATGACCCGGGCCGAAGGACGGCCGGCAGAATCGCAAAATTCCCGCCAATTGCCGTCGTTTATGGTGTCGGGCCGGCCACCTGCCGGAATGAAGAGATCGGCTGCCGCCGTATTGTGCAGGCTGCTGCGAATCTTGGCTCCGCCGGGGGTGTCGGAACGCACCACAAAAGCGCCGTCGCCGGAAAGCCGGTCCGGGGAAAAGCCGGCAATGTGGTGTTCGGCCGCAACCAGGCGGGCCAGTTCGGCATGATCCAGTCCGCGCGGATCATAGGCTGCGCCGTGTCCATCGCTGACCGCCACCACCCTGGCCCGGTCGCCGTAGCGGGCAAAAAGCTCAAGCAAAGCATTGCCGGCCACATCCCCGGCCGGTCCGCCGGTCAGCTTGACGGTAAAGGTCGCAGCGTCGGGGTTGATGCCGGCCTCGCGCAAAAAAGCATCGGCGAACTCCAGCACGCCAAGACTGGTGACGCCATAGCGTTTGTGGTTGATGCCGCCTTCGGGCTTGGAGCTCATAAACGTGCGCGGCCAGCCATAGCCGCGTTCTACGGCCCGGCGCACGATCCAACGGATGTGATCCGGCGTGATGCCTTCGTCGGGGCCAAGATAGACGAGTTCCGGGTGGCCAAGATGGTCCACCACCCCAGGCAGGCTCTTCTCCCCGCCCTCATCCAGGACCAGCAGGTCGAGCAGGCCGTCCACAGCGCTTTTAAGCGCCAGCGTGGCATCGGCCCCGGGACCAAGCAGCAGCACGGCCTTGGCCCCGCCCTCGGGAATGTCCTTGTTTTTAAACTGCTGGGACAGGGCCAGATTCTTGGCTTCGGCGTACAGACGCCCGGCCTCGGCCTCAAGCTGGGCCGAGGTTTTGGCCCGCACCAGACGCACCCCTCCCCGGGCCATTTCCCGATAGCGCACATGAAAGCCGCGCATGTGCGGGCCGCTCAAATAAAACAGGGCATGGGGCAGCTGCTCGCCATCTCCGGGCAATTGGCCGGAAATCGCCTCGATGACCGCCGGGTCGAGACGAAACGCCAGTCCGAAACGCTCTGGCAGGTAGGCGTTGGTGCGCCGGGTATGCCGCCACAAAGCGAGCAGGCCCAAGAGGATGCGCCGGGCCACCTCGTCCTCGACAGCCGCAATGTCGGCCCGGGCTGCGGCCTCGGCGGCTTCGGTCTGCCGATGGCGGTCGGCCAGGGCCGGGTTGAACCTAGCGTCGAAGGCGACCAGACAGGCCCGGATCTGGGGCACATGACGCAGCACGGCCTGATTGACGTTGTAGGAACTAAAGGCATGGGGATTGTGGCCGACCAAAAACTGGCGCACGCATTCGCACCCGGCAGCCGTCAGCTCGGTTTCTTCCGGGGTCAGGCCGTATTCCCGGGTCAGGGCGTCCAGGACCATCGGCACGGTCCATTTGACTCGGCGAAGGCGCACCCGCAACCGCTTCCAGGCTGGATGCCCGGCGTCAATCGCCAGGCCGTCCTTGGCCACATAGAGGCTTATGACCGAGACATCGCCGTCCGGGAGGACAAAGCGGTCGGAATAGCCGCGCAGGATGTCGAGCTCCTCGGCCAGGACCGTGCGGGCCACCTGCAACAACAGCCCGCTTCGCGGCGGTTCGCGCATGGCCACCACCAGCCGGCTCTCGGTATTTTCGGCCAGCAGGTGCAGCTCAACCCGCACGCCGTCCTCCCCTTCCAGTTCTTTGGCCAGGGCAAAGTGGCGGGCCGCCCGGAGAGGATCGAACTTCTCCACGTAATCCGCCGGTGCGCCGCGCAAAAAGGCGATGAAATCCTGGCGAAGCCTGGGGTCGAGATGGCCGCCGGATTCCATGAGGCGAACGGCCTGCCGCATGGCCCGGCTGCCGCTCCCGACCGGCTCCTGCGGCTCCAGCAAAAAGGTGTCCAGGCGCAACCGGCCATCCTGGGAGGCGTAGAGGCGGGAGGTGCGGATATTGTCGCCGGCGCGTTCCGCCAGATGCTCCAGCAGGGCTTGCGTTCCGGCCGGGGCAATGCGGGTGACGCGGGTCCGCTCGTGATTCCACAAGGTGGCCGACTGGCCGCCGGAGAGCACCTCGCCGGAAATCACGGCCCGGATATGGCGGGCCTGTTCGGCCGGGGCGTGGGTGCGAAAATAATAGGCCGGCATGTTGGCCAGAAACCAGGGGACCAGTGCATCGGATTCGCTGCGCAGTTCCCGGTTGACGACCCGGGCGAAAGAGGCGGCATTGGGACGTTCAGGCAGGGTCACAGGCAGCTCCTTGGCGAAAGTTGGCGAAACGCGGCAGGCCTTCCCCACGAAACCACCTCATGGCCAAAGGCGCAGAAAATGGCAAGCGCCCTTCCCCTGTCCACCTATTGTGCGCTATGACTATCCTAACCCCAAACAGGGAGGCTCTATGACCAGAATGGCTTCGTTTACCAAACTTGAGAACGAATTGACCCCAAAATTCCGCGAAAGCATGGGATTGGCCGAATCAACGGCCGATGTGCAGAAATTTTTTGTCTACACCATGCTGGAGCTCTTAAACGGCGTCGTGGCTGGACACAGCGAGGCCTTTGAAATTCTCTACGAGGACATTGTCCTGACCCCGGGACAGGCCCCGGGCTATACGCTCTCCCCGCGCCTTGGCCGCCACGCGCCCCTGGCTGCGGAGCTTCAGGAGTCCGATCTGCCGGCCATCCTGGCCCGCTTTGCCGAAGTGGCCGGCAAACGCTACACATACCTGCAGAAAAAACCGGCCAAGACCGAAGCCAAGATGTACCACGGCACAGGCCGGGCGGCCCGTTAGGGGGAGATGAAGAGAAGCTGGGGGAATGCCTCCGGCGGCCAAAGGGGTGACCCCTTTGGAATCCCACCTGGGGTTCTTTGATCTGACTGGGCGCGTTGCCAAGTCGAGGAACGACAGTTGCGTAAGAAAAGAGGAGAGGGGGCCGGGGGCCTAACCGTTGGTGTTCGCACTTGACGGGAATCACCCAGGCTCCGGTACACCTGGGTCGGTGCGCCTGCGATAGAGCGTCAGACCCCGGCGCTCCCCCACCACCTCAAAAAGCAGCCGCAAGACGTCCCGGTACGGGCTCTCCCCGGCCGGGACGTCGTTTATGGTGGCGACAACCAGCCGCGACTCGGGTGCAGTTCGCCGGGTGAGCACGTGGACAAGCGGAGCCAGGGCAGCCGGCAGTCCGGTTGCATCCGGGGACAGCCCCAGGGTCATGCGTCCGCCGCCGGCCTCGAAAACCGCGACCGGACGCGCCCCGGCAAAGGAGACCCAGGTCCCGGCGGTGCGACGCGGCAGAACAAGGTCCGCCGGGACCGTATGCCCGCCAACGCCAGCCAGGGCATGAGAACCAGTCTGGTCCACCGCGCCCCAGAAAGCGGCCGGGTCGCGTCCGGCAATCCACCACGGCTCGTCGCCCGAAAGCCCGGCCGTAAGCAGGCGGACAGCCCGGCCGTCGGCAAATTGCGGCCCGGACAGGCCGGCGAAGAACTCGCCGGACACGACTTCGCCGGATAATTCCATGCGCCGCAAGGCCCGAAAAACCCCACTCCAGCCCAGAGCCGGGACCTCGCGGGCCAGCATGTCGCGGCAGACCACGCCGTAGCGGGCAAGGAGCAGCCGGGCCCGGTCCATGGCCAGGGCTTCCAGGGCCACGGGATAATCCGGCAAGGGCGGCACCCGAAGCGCCCGCCATACCCCGGCCAGGGGCAACGAGCCGGCAAACCGCCCGGGCGACGTGCGCCGAAACGCCTGCCGTCCGCCCCGGGCAGACCGGGTGAACGCCTCCTCGGCCGTAAACCCATTGGCCACGCCCCGGCGCAACACGGCCATGCCGTCGCAGGCCGCCTCACCCTTCCAGACCGCCTGCCACAGCCGTTCGGTCAGGGCCTTGGGCGAGAGGCCCGTGATCTCCAGCAGACTCGAAAAATCATAGCCGGCCCGAATATCCGGGAAAAGCCCGCTCTCGGCGGTGCGAGGGGTAAATCCGGCCAGATCGAGGTCGTCTGGCCGGGCAAAGAGCACCTTCTGTTTCCCTGCCCCGAACCACTGCAGGCCCGACGCCTCCAGGGCAGCGTCGAGTCGGGCCGGGTCATAGGTCGGACAACGAGCCGGCAACACCTCGGTCTCCCACAGCCCGGCCGGCAGCGGCAGACAGCTCAATCGCTCCACCCGTTCGGCCAGGCCGGACGGATCGACGGCCGGCCGGGCAAGCCCCTGCCAGATGGCCAGGAAATAGGGCACATGTCCGGCCGGCAGCGCGGTCAGGACCGGACGCCTGGCCGCCCGGGCCAGACGGAGCAAGGTCTCGAAATTGGCTGCATCGCACCAGTGCACCTCCTCCCGGCCGGTGAGCAGCCGCCCTGCCACCACCTCGCCGGCCGCCTGCAAATCCTCAAGCAACGCTTGAAGGATTGCCGGCGAAAGCCCCAGCAGCCCGACCAGGGAGTCCAGGCTGCGGGGACCGTAAAAGGAGAGCCACTGCCCCAAAAGCCCTTCCCGGGCGGCTCGTTCGTCATCCTCTGCCCCGGTGCGCCGACGCGGCAACTTGGCCGTTGCAGCCATGGGCCGGACCAGGGCAACGTCGCGCCAAAAGGCCTGGGCCACGGCAACGGCCCGCTCCAGGGCGACCACCAGCCCTTCTCCGCCGGGGATCGGTTCAATGCAGGCCAGTTTGGCGGCCAGAGCCGTTTCCAGAGAATCCGCCGTCAGGCCATGGTCGCGGGCCATGGCGTCCAGGATGGCCCGCCACTCGGCCTGGGGCAGGCAGATGCGTTCTTTGACGTGCTCCAGGAGTTCGGCCGCACTGCCCGGGGCATAGCCCGGATAGAGACGCTGGCGTCTTTGCTCAAAAGCGGCGGCAACCGCTTCGGACACGGCCGGCCGATCCGGACCGCGGGCCACCTCGGCCACCAGATCCGGCCGCGCCCCGGTTGGGCCGGCGGCTGTGCCGGCATCGGTCAAGTACATGTATTCGGTGATGTGCCGCCAGACGAGATCGGCGGCAAAGGGGCTTTGCACCCGGGTTTTGGCCACCGTGACGGCCAGCCCCCCGGACTGGGCGGCCCCCAGGAATTCGGCCAGCCCGGCCGGATCGAAAAGATCGACCAGACAGGTGCGCCAGGCCTCCAGCACGATGGGAAAGTCGCCATAGTCGGCCACGGCGGCCAGGAGCTTTCGCGCCCGCAGCCGGGTGATCCACAGCGGCTGGCGTTTGCCAAAACCGTCGCGGGGCAACAGCAAGGCCCGGCCGGCAGCCTCTCGGAAAGCCGCGCCAAACGCGCCTGAGCCTTCCAGACGCGCCCGCACCAGTTCGCCCACGTCCCGGGCCGGCACCGCCGACAACACAGCCAGGGGATCGATATCGCCGGGCAGGGTGACGGCCACGCAGTCGTTGCCGGCAAAGACCGGGACCGGATGCCCGGTCAGCGCCTCCAGGCCGGTTTCCAGGGCCAGCCCAAGCGGCGCGGTAACGGCCAGTCCCAGGGGCGCATGCAGGATGACCTGATTGCCGGGCGCACCACCCGGGCCGGTGTCGGTCACTTCAATGAGCAGATGGCGGGCATGGGGCAGGGCCGCGCCAGTGGCCTCCTGCTGGCGGCGCAGGTAGCCGACCAGGACCTGGGCGGCGGCCGGTTCCAAACAATAGTCTGTCTCCAGTTCTCGGACATAGGCGGGATCACCCAGCCGGGCGTCGGCCTCTTCCAGAAAATCGCCGATGCGGGCGGAGAAATGACGGTCCCGGGAGCGGGGATCGCCCAGCCAGAAGGGAGCCGGCACCGCCCCGGCCGGGGCTGGCGCAACAAAGACATCGGCGTCGGTGATGCGCTCGATGCGCCAGTTGTGCGCCCCAAAGGCGAAGACCTGGCCCAGACGCGCTTCCCAGACAAAGACCTCGTCGAGTTCGCCCAGGCGCGTGCCCAGGTCCTGGCGGCGCAGGGCGTAGTAGCCCCGGTCGGCAATGACCCCGCCCGAGGCGTAAAGCCGCAAAAGCGCCCCGGCCCGGGCCGAGGCCGTGCCGTCAAGGGCGTCGATGGCCACCAGGGGCGAGAGTTCGCGCAGGCGGGTGGCGGCATAGCGCCCGGCCAACATGCCAAGGGTCAGGTCAAAGGCCGTGCGGCCCAGGTCACGGTAGGACCAGCAGCGGCGCACGGCCACATACAGCCCGTCCACGTCCCAGGTCTCAACCCCGAGCATGGCCACCAACACCTGGGCCAGGACATCGAGCGGGGCCTCCACCGGTCGTAGCGGCTCGATGTCGCGTCCGGCCGCCGCCTTGGCCATGACTGCCGCTTCAAGCAGGTCCTTTTCCGAGGTGGGGAGAAAAATCGCCCGGCTGACCTCGCCCACGCCATGGCCCGAGCGACCAATGCGCTGGACCGCCGCGCTCACGGTTGGAGGACATTCAACCAGCAGAACCTCGTCCACGGACCCGATGTCGATGCCAAGTTCCAAAGAATTGGTGGCCACCACCGCCCGAAGCTCCCCGGTCTTGAGGCGCGCTTCCACGGCCTGGCGCAGCTCCTTGGCCAGGGACCCGTGGTGGGCGTGGGCCAGCGGCTCGTCCAGATCGGCGTTGACCAGCCGGGTGAGCTTTTCGCAGAGTTTGCGGCTGTTGACGAACACGAGCGTGGTGCGATTGGCGGCAATGCGCCGGCGCACCCTGGCCGCAACCAGGGTCAGAAACGAGGCCTCCGGCGTCTCCCGCTCGTCCCAGGAGGCGTACTCCACCCGCAACTCCAGCCGCTTCTCGGCCGGGCTGGCCACCACCGCCACCGGGCGCGGGACAAGTGCCCCATCGGCCGCTTCGCCAGCGGGCCGGAAGCCGCCGACCATGGCGGCAACGGTTGCCAGCGGCGACACCGTGGCCGAGAGGGCCACGCGCTGGAATTCACCAGCCAGCAAAGCCAACCGTTCCACCCCGGCCAGAAGAAACACGCCGCGTTTGGACCCGGCCACGGCATGGATTTCATCGAGAATGACCAGCCGCACCGCCCCAAGCATCCCCCGGCCGCCCTTGGAACTCAGGAGCAGGTTCAGCGATTCCGGGGTGGTGATGAGAATTTCCGGGGGCTGGCGCAGCATCCGCCGTCGGGCATCGGCCGGGGTGTCGCCGGAGCGGATTTCGGCCCGGATGTGGGGGAAGGCAACGCCGGCAGCGGCAAAGGTCTGGCGCAGGCCGGTAAGCGGGCGCACCAGATTGGCCCGCACGTCGCTGCCGAGAGCCTTGAGCGGCGAGACATAGACCACGCTGGTCTGGCCGGTGGGCCAGCGGCCGGTGGCCAGGGCGTCCAGGGCGGCCAGGAAGGCGGTCAGGGTCTTGCCGGACCCGGTCGGAGCCACGGCCAGGACGTGTTCGCCGGCGGCGATGCGCGGCCAGGCCCGGGTCTGGATGTCGGTGGGTTGGCCGACCTGGCGGGTGAACCAATCGCTGACCAGCGGATGAAATGGCAATGGCATGGGCTGAGTATGACCGGCCTGGTTTTTTTTTCCAAGGGTTGCCTTTTCTCTCTTAAGTATAGTTAATTATTTTAGTTTATTAGAATGTTTTCGAACAGACTGTGCACAGCCTGTGAACACAGGAGGCACAGGTCGGAAGATCGCTGCCAGCCGGCTATAAAACAATTTTAGCGTGTTATTTTATGCTATTATTCTAGTTACGCACAGACAAGGAACAACAAAAGAACATTTCAGGGCGCGTTGGCGACACCTTTCGAACAGGCCTCGGCCGGATAGGAACCAGATAGGAACACGAAACGAACAGCCTGAGGGGAGTTTTGCACATTAAGGCGACAGGTCGGGGAGCGTTACGAACACAGTGGCGACAGGCGGGGGGACGTTGAGAACAGACCGACGTCAGGTTGGGAACACGTTTGACCCAGGCCGGCGACAGGTTGTCCGGAGAATACGCACACGGAGGCGACAGGCAAGGAACCGATGACGCACACTCCTGCTCCTCACCCGCATCTCCTGGCCCGTCTTGGGTGGCGACAGACAAGGGACCGATGAAGTACACTCCTTCTCCGCGATCGGCAGCTTCAGGCCGATTCGTCCTCTGGTGCGCACACCATGCAGCCCTCCCGCCTCAGCCAACATTCTCGCCGGGCTCGTCCATAATCGGCGTCACCCGGGCAACAACGCCACGACCGCTCAAATACGCGGCGTAGGACTCGGCTGCCGCGCGGTTGCCAAAGCTTCGCAGCACGAGCTGGGCCGTGTCGGTCTCGTCCCAGACCCAGACGTAGTCGTCGGGCACAATGGCCTGGAGCAGCAATTCTTGGCGCAACCGGGTGCGTGCCCGCTCGCGCTGGTCGAAATCGTCTGCATCGTAGGGGCCGCCAACCGCCAGCACCCACCAGCCCGCGTTGGTTTCCGTCATCCCCCCTCCCTTTTACAAAATAAAGATACACCCGCTGCGACAGCACGGGCAGCACTGCAACCTGCCCAACAAGGACGCGCGTTCCTTGGCGACCAACGCCGTAGTTTCCGGTCAACAGCAAGCTCTGGCAAACACAGCAAGCACCCGGGCCGGGAGGGCAGCCCCCGCAGCCAGTCCCGGCACTCCCAACTGATGAAAAAAGCACGGCCGCTCCCGCAGGAACAGCCGTGCCCTTGGTGCAACCGCCTTTCCAAAAAAAATCAGGCCAGCATGTCGGCCATGGCGTAGAGCCGACCGGGCTTCTGGGCAGCAATCCAGGGGACGGCGCGCAAGGCCCCCTGGGCCAGGGTGTCACGGGTGTGCACCTGGTGCTTCACCTCAATGCGTTCGCCCGGTCCAAAGAAATAGACGGTGTGGTCGCCCACGACGTCGCCGCCGCGTATCGAGGCCACGCCGATCTCTTCGCTGGTGCGCGCCCCGATGATGCCGTCGCGGGTGTGGCGCTTGACCGCGTCATAGTCCGCACCCCGAGCTTCGGCCAGACACTGGCCGAGCTTGATGGCCGTGCCGCTGGGGGCGTCGACTTTCTTATTGTGGTGAATTTCCATCACTTCAAGGTTGTAGGCCGGCCCAAGTTTGCGCACGAGCTCGGGCAGGACGGCAAGCAGCACGTTTAAGCCCACGCTCATGTTGGGGGCGAAAAAGATGGACGTTTTTGTGGCCGATACGGCCAGGGACGCTATCTGCTCCGCAGTAAGGCCCGTGGTGCCGATAACCACGGGATTACCCGAGGCGGCGGCGATTTTGGCCACGTTGACCGAATTTTCCGGGGCCGTGAAATCGATGATGACCGCTCCCGGGCATTTGGCCAGCACCGTGGTCAGATCGTCGCCCACTTCGCAGTTCAGATTGGCCAGATCGGCCGTACAGCCCTTGCGCTCCAAGGCCCCGACCAGCCGGAAGATCGCCGGATCGGCCTGGACCAGCCGCACCAGGGTCGCGCCCATGCGGCCCAAGGCCCCCATGATCACCACATCGCATACGCTCATGTTTGCGCTCCTGCTGTTAAAAATTACGTCGCCGGCCTGCCTAGCAGATGCGCGGCAACTGTTCGCCCTCAAGCATGCCGAGCAGCCGTTTGCCGCCAAGGGGGGTCACCATGGCCACCTTGCCGGCGTGTTCGCCCGTCACCCGGCCGATGACCACGGCTCCAGTCCCGAGCGGATCGGCCCGCAAGACGGCCAGGGCCGCCTGGGCCTCGGCTTCGGGCAGGATGCACAGGAATTTGCCTTCATTGGCCAGATACAGCGGGTCCAGCCCAAGCACGGCGCAACCGCCGGTCACGGCCGGATCGACCGGGATGTCGGCCTGCATCAGTTCGATGCCGACGTTCGACTGTCCGGCGATTTCATTGAGCGTCGTGGCCAGGCCTCCGCGGGTCGGATCACGCAACACATGCACCCCAGGCACAGCTGCCAGGAGCTTGCCGACCAGTCCGCCAAGGGCGGCGCTGTCGCTGACCACCGGGGAATCAAAGGACAGGCCCTCGCGGGTGGACAGGATGGCCAGCCCATGATCGCCCATGGTGCCGGACACAATGACCACATCGCCCAGGGCCGCCCGATGCCCGCTGGGAGCCGGATCGACCATGATCTCGCCGATGCCGGTGGTATTGATGAAAATCTTGTCCGCCGCGCCGCGGGGCACCACCTTGGTGTCGCCGGCCACGATCCGCACCCCGGCCTGCCGCGCCGCCTCGCCCATGGAGGCCACGATGCGGGCCAGATCGTCCATGGGCAGTCCTTCTTCCAGGATAAAGCCGCAGGTCAGGTACAGGGGCCGCGCCCCCATCATGGCCACATCGTTGACCGTGCCATGCACAGCCAGGGAGCCGATGTTGCCGCCCGGAAAAAAGATGGGATCGACCACGAAACTGTCCGTGCTCATGGCCACCGGCCCGGTCAGGGACAACACGGCTGCGTCATCCATGCGGGCCAGAATATCGTTGCCGAGATACTTGAAGAAAAGGTCGGCCACAAACCGGTGGGAAGCCCGGCCGCCGCTGCCGTAATCGAGCAAAACCTTGTCCATGGATAAACCTTTGCAAGTGAGGTTCGTGAGGGAGGCTTGCCTCCGGCGGCCAAAGGGGGGACCCCTTTTGGAAACCCACTCAGATCAGCGTTTGCAGTGTTATGGGCGTCTGTGCGGTCTTTTGCCCGAAATCGCCGGAGTGTGCAAAACGAGCTGTTTCGCAATGCACTGGATGCACCACGGGCCATCAGCGTCCTGCCCCTCCGACCACGGCCGCAAACTGCCATGGCCCACACCATACCGGATTGCCAGAGCGCGCCAAGACCCCCTTTAAAACTTCTCCCATTGCAGGGGTCCGGGGGGATCATCCCCCCGGCCGCCGGAGGCATTCTTTATCCTATCTATGCCCACTTACAAATCAAGCTTGTACTTGTGAAAGGCTGCGCAGCCGCCTTCGGTGGAGACCATGCACGGTCCAACGGGCGTGGCCGGGGTGCAGGCCTTGTCGAACAGCGGGCACTCATTGGGGGCCATTTTGCCTTTGAGCACGTCGCCGCAGCGGCAGCCGGCCAGGGGTGGGGTCTCGCGCAGGGCCACGCCGGGCAGGCCCAGGGCGTCGAAGGCGGCGAATTCCGGGCGAATGGCCAGCCCGCTGCCGGGCAGCAGCCCAAGGCCGCGCCACAGGGCATCGACCGGCATAAAGACTTCGTCCATCACCGCCCGGGCCACGGGATTGCCGTCATCGGCCACCACCCGGGTGTAGGCGTTGACCACGGCCGGTTGGCCGCTTTGGCGCATGGCCACGATTTCCAGGAGTGCGGCGAGGATGTCCAGCGGCTCAAAGCCGGTGATGACCGCCGGCATCTCATAGCGGTCGGCCAAAAAAGCGTACGGGACCGCGCCGATGATGGCCGAGACATGGCCGGGCAAAATGAAGGCGTCGATATTGATGTCCGGGTCGGCCAGCAGGGCCTCCAGGGCGGGCGGCACCAGCTTGTGGAAGCACAGCACCCGGAAGTTTGTCAGCTGTTGTTCCCGGGCCAGCCGGATGGTGGCGGCTACGGCCGGGGCCGTGGTCTCAAAGCCGACGCCCAGGAAAACCACGGTGCGCCCGGGATTGGCCGCAGCCACGGCCAGGGCGTCTATGGGCGAATAGACCACCTCGATGCGCGCCCCGTCGGCCTGGGCGGTCTTGAGGCTTTTGCCCTTGGGACCGGGCACGCGCATGAGATCGCCGAAAGTGGCGATGACGACATCGTCGCGGCCGGCCAGTTCCAGGAAACAGGCCACTTCCGATTCGTGGGTAACGCAGACCGGACAGCCCGGGCCGGTCACATGGGTGATGGTGGCCGGCAGCAGGCTGCGCAGCCCGGACTGGAAGATGGATACGGTATGGGTGCCGCAGACTTCCATGAACCGAAACGGCTCGGTGGCCTCGGCTCGCAGCCGATCCAGGAGCGCCCGGCACAGGGCCGGGTCCTTGAAGGCGTCAAATGAGTTCAAGGCCCAACCCTTCCTGAAAGAGCTTGATGGTCTCCAGGGCGTCGTCCCGGTCCAGGCGACGGATGGCGAAGCCGGCGTGGACAATGACGAAATCGCCCAGGGCCGGGGCCGCATCAATGAGGTCAAGTCGGACCTGGCGGGTCACGCCGCCGATCTCGACATCGGCTATTTTGTCATGGATGGCAGTAACTTCCATGGGAACGGCAAGACACATGGGGACCTCCGGGGCTGGCGGTTGGCGGCACTCTGCAAGGCAGGCCGTGTGCGGAACATATGCGCACGGAACGAATACTTGTCAAAACCCGGGGCCTGTTACGCGCCCTCGCCGATCTCGACCACGTCCAGGGCCTTGAAGCACTTGGGCGGGATCAACTCCTGGTGCACGGCGAACCGGGCCTTGTTGACGGCCTTTTCGGCATCCTCGGCCGCCACTTCGACGTCGCCGGACACCGCTTTTTCGATCTTGGTGCGGTAGCTGACCTCATAGGTTTCCGGGGTGTCCAGCGGCCGGATGGAGAGCGGCTCATAGTAAAAATAGGGTTCATCGGTGCGGGCGGTGGGATGGAGCATGGCCTGGACAGCGAACATGGCCTGCCCCTTGCCCGAGGCCGTCACCACCTCGACGCCTTCCCGGGTTTCCTGGAGCTTGGTCTCGTAGCGAACGCGAAACTTTTTCATGCGATTTCCCTGCCGGCTTGGCCATGGGCCACGCCGGCCTTTGCTTTTTTCCCAGGGGTTGGTATCAGGACCGAGGCCGGGAGCGAACCGTTTTTTTCAGACACGCCCGGCATTCCCATGCCCAAACGTACCCAGACACACCTTGCCGCGCCGAATGCGGCGCAAGCAAACGACTCGCCGGCCCTCGGCCCCATACCGGCCGAGATGCCCCGCATCTCGACCATCCCGACCGATGCCCAGTGCCGGGAGTTGTGGGACGCCTACGGCATGCTGTCCAATATCCGGGTCCACAGCGAACTGGTGGCCTGCGTGGCCACGGCCCTGGCCGAAATGGCGCTGCAGGCCGGTCTTGCGGTCAACGTGGCCGAAGTTCGCGCCGCGGCCCTGCTCCACGATCTGGCCAAAACCTACACCATCAGCCACGGCGGCAACCACTGCCAGCTTGGCGCGGCCTGGGTCCAGGAAGCGACCGGCAATCCGGCCCTGGCCCAGGGGGTGCTATGCCATGTCTCCTGGCCCCATCCCATCGATTTGCGGGCCGATTTCCTGCCGCTCACGCTTATTTACAGCGACAAGCGGGTCAAGCACAACCAGATCGTGCCTCTGGAGTCCCGGTTCGACGATCTGCTCGTACGCTACGGCACGACGGAATACATCCGGACCCGCATCCGCGAGTCCTTCACCCAGGCCGAGGCCATCGAACGCGCCTTGGCCGAAACAGTGGGCATGGACATCCATGAAAGTACTTTTGGTTGCGGGCGGCTGGTCGAGTGAACGAGCGGTATCGCTGTCCGGCGCCGCACAAATCGAAAAGGCGCTGACAAACCTTGGCCACGAGGTCGTCCCCCATGATCTGTCCCGGGATTTCCCGGGTTTTGTCCGCACGGCCAAGACCTGCGATTTCGCCTTCTTAAATCTCCACGGCGCGCCGGGCGAGGATGGGCTGCCCCAGGCCCTGCTCGACGCCGCCGGCATCCCCTACCAGGGCAGCGGCCCGGCCGGGTCCTTTTTGGCGCTTTCCAAAGCCGCTTCCAAGCAGCTTTTCGCCGAGGCCGGCCTGGACACGCCTCGGTGGGCTTTTTTGCCGCGCGACAGCGCCACGGATTGCAAGCCCGACTTCCCGCTGCCCTGGTTTGTCAAACCCAACCTCGGCGGCTCAAGTATCCTCATGACCCTGGTGCGGACGGCCGACGAACTGCCGGCCGCTCTGACCCGGATTTTCGATTCCGGCGACGACGCACTCATTGAAGAAGGGTTGGCCGGGCCGGAACTGACCTGTGCGGTACTGGGCGACGTCGCCCTGCCCCCTATCCTGATCCGTCCCAAGGCGGGAGATTTTTTCGACTATGCCAGCAAATACGAACCGGACGCGGCCGAGGAGATCTGCCCGGCCCCGGTAGCCCCGGCCGTCACCGAGGCGCTTGGCCGCATCAGCCTGGCCGCCCACGCCGCCCTGGGCCTTTCCGGCTACAGCCGGTCAGACTTCATTTTGACCGAAAATGGTCTCAAACTCCTGGAAGTCAATACGCTTCCGGGTATGACCCCGACCAGCCTCCTGCCCCGTTCGGCCAGGACCGCCGGCCTGTCTTTTCCCGACCTCATTGCCCGACTGATCGAACTTGGCCTTGCGCACCGGGCCAAGAGGCCTTAAGTGAGCGCTGCCCCCGGGGACTCCCGGCCTTTACGCCGGCCCCGTTCCGATATACCCTGCCGCCGGCCGCACAGAGCGGCACATAGCGCATACGCTCGGAGACACGCATGAAAGCCATCCTGGCCCTCGAAGACGGCACCTTGTTTCACGGCCACACTTTTACCGGCGAGGGCCGCGCCGGCGGTGAAGTCATCTTCAACACCGGCATGACCGGTTATCAGGAAGTGCTCACCGACCCGTCCTATACCGGACAAATGGTTTGCATGACCTATCCCCATGTCGGCAACTACGGCATCAACCCCGACGACGTGGAATCAGCCCACATCCGCGTGGCCGGGTTCATCGTCAAGGAATGTTGCAAGGAGCCGTCCAACTGGCGCTCCACCATGACCCTGCCCGACTATCTGACCAGCCAGGGCATTACCGGCATCGAAGGCATCGACACCCGGGCGCTCACCCGCCATCTGCGCCTGCACGGGGCCATGCGCGGCTACATCTCGACCGACGTGTCCGATCCCCAACGCATCGTGGACGCGGCCAAGGGTCTGCCGTCCATGGAGGGTCTGGGACTGGCCGACCGGGTGTGCTGCGACGCGCCTTTCACCTGGACGGGTTCGGCCATGGTCCCGGCCGCAATCGTCGACGGGGCTTATGCCTGGCCCGGAACCGGACCGCGGCTGGTGGTTTTCGACATGGGCATCAAGTGGAACATCCTGCGGTTACTCACCGCCCAGGGGTTCGACATGCTGGTCGTGCCCTACACCACTTCGGCCGAGGCCGTGCGCAAGCTCAACCCGGACGCCGTGTTTCTCTCCCCCGGCCCCGGCGACCCGGCCGCCCTGACCGATCTGGTTCATACCACTTCGCTGCTGGTCGATGAATATCCTCTGGCCGGCATCTGCCTGGGCCATCAGCTCCTGGGACTGGCCCTTGGCGGGCGGACCTTCAAACTCAAATTCGGGCACCATGGCCTCAACCATCCGGTCAAGGACCTGGAGACCGGACGGATCGAAATTTCCTCGCAAAACCATGGTTTTTGCGTGGACATCGAAAGCCTGTCCGACGTAGAGTTGACCCATGTCAACTTAAACGACAATACTCTTGAGGGTTTTGCCCACAAGACGAAGCCTGTCATCGCCATTCAGTACCATCCGGAAGCCGCGCCGGGGCCGCATGACAGCCGCTACTTCTTTAACCGTTTCCGCAACCTCGTGCGCCGGGAGACGGGTAAGTAACCACGAGCGCCGCCATACCGGGGATCAATGTCCGCTGAACTGACCAAAGCCCGGTCGCAGATCAACAAGGTCGGGACGTTCCTGAAGCAGGGTAAACCCCTGCCGGCCGTCTCGGCCTTGTATGAAGCCGTTGGCGCGGTCATGCGCACCCCGCTGATCCGTTCTGAAAAAGAAGAGTTCGCCAAGATCATCCTGGATGCGGTGCTGCACTTAAACGGCGACCGCAACCTGCGAAAAATCTATCCGCTCATCCTCGACTACAAACCCGGCAGCGAAAAAGAACTGACCGAACAGCTGCTCAATGTCTTGACCGAACTCCAGGCCTCGGCCGTGGAAGAGGCCAAAGACATGATGGCCGACATGGAGCAACGCATCGAGAAAGGGCTGGCCGAAGGCAAGCTCCTTATCGAGGAAAAGCGCTTCGACGAAGCCAAGATCCTGCTTGAAAAGCTGGCCCGGGAATATCCCCGCGACGCCGATCTGCGTGCCCGCATCGCCGAGCTTTTTATTGGCGGCGAACTGTTTGAAGAGGCCTTCACCTATCTTGACGAGGCCATTGAACTCTCCCCGGACCAGATCCATCACTACAACCGCATCGCCATTGTCTTGCGCAAACTGCGCAAATACGACCTCGCCGAGAAGTATTTCATGCGGGCTGCGGAATTTGCCAAGTCCGACCCCAATCTCTATTTCAACCTGGGTCGGCTCTACGTGGACTGGGAGCGCTGGGACAAGGCCGAAAAGGCCTCGCGGTTGGCCCTTCGCCTGTCCCCGGAATTTGTCGAAGCCCGCAAGCTCCTCAACTACTCCCTCAAAAAGCAGGGGAAAGACCCCGAAGCGGCCTGAGCCTTCACCCAACACCGTTCGGTGCTCGCCGCCCCGAGCGTGAGAGGCGGCGCAATTCCCGCAGTGCAATTCCCCTAATCGCCCTTGACCGCCCTTTCGGCCACCAGCTCCGGCGTGCCCCAGACCAGGGCCAGCCGCTCCAGCTCGGCGCGCGGCAACTGCACCAGGAGCGGTTTCTTGGAAGCGTCCATCCAGGCCAGCACAGCCTGCATGGCCGGTTCGTTCATGGCCGTACAGCCAACGGTAGGCGCCCCGGGCCGACGCCACAAATGGAAAAAGATGCACGATCCTGATCCAGGACGGGTATCCGGGGCATTGTGGTCGACCATGAGGCCATACCGGTACAGCCCGTCAGGCCGCAACATCCGGTCAGGCGAGGTCCAATCCACATCCGGCACCGTGTTCTCGTCCACGATGCGGTTATACCATTTGGAATTGATGGTCTCCACGCACACCGTCTGGTCCGTGACCCGGTGCATGGGCATCTTGGTCGGCTGCCACGTGTCCGCCGGGTTGTAGGCAAAAGCCGTGCTGAAGGTGAACACCCCGGCCGGCGACCGGCCATCGCCCTCCACCTTGGTCGGACCATCCGCCGGAACCGCACTGAGCAGCCCCCGCCCCCAGGCCAGACCGTTTTTGCCCAGGGTCACGGCCACGTCGTCGCCAATCGGCCGCCACGCACCGGCCCCCTTACGCTCGAAACGGCGCAACCTGGCCTGGTTGTCGTTAAATCCCTCGGCCACCACCAGGACGAGTTGGCTGGAACCGGCCAGAGGCGAGGGACCAACAGCCGGCGTCTGTTGCGCCATGGGTCGGGCCATCGCGGAGGCGGTGGTCTGTCCGGTCCGGCAAGCGGGCAACAACAGGGTGGCAACGGCAATAAGTGCAGCAAGCATACGGACATCGAACATGGTTTTACTCCAAAAATAATTCTCTCGGGACAACCCACTGGAATTGACCCTACACGCATCCTGCCGACGTTGGGAAGTCTGACAAGAGAAAAAGTCCTTTTCTCCTGAGCCAGTCCGGCCTGGAACACAAGTGGGGACGACAATCTTTGGAAGCACTCTTGACTTCATTATGCGCTATGGCATGATTTGGGGATACCTGAGATCACTCGTCTGTATCAGGCAAGGACGCATCCGCCAAGACGTATGGAGCATCACATGATTGCATGGGACGATTCCCTGGCCATTGGCGTCGATGAAATCGATGCCCAGCACAAATCCATCATTGCCCTCATAAATGAGCTGACCACCCATAAAAACCGATCCGACGAGGCCGCGGCCACTCAGGTCCTGCAATTTTTACGCAGCTATCTGCATGATCATTTCGAGCTTGAGATGGAACTCATGCTGGATTTGGCCTACCCTGACCTGGAAGCCCACCGACAGCAGCACGAGCTGTTTGTCAACCACGTCATTTTCTTTGAAATCGAGAACGAATTCGGCGTAGTCAGTGAGCAGATGCTGGCCGACATCCTGGCTTTTCTCGAGGAATGGTTCATCAGCCACATCCAGCTCGAAGACAAGGCGCTGGGGCAATTCGTACGGTCTCAGGCGCTTTCCGGCTAACGCCAACCCTTCTCCGAAGATCCAAACGATACATCCGGCGCACCTACCACACAGGGGGTGCGCCGGATGTGTTGCGCCAAAGTCCGGCTCTTGTCTGGCGAGGGCCGGGCCCAGCAACTCCGCCACTGTTCGCCGCCGCGCGTTCCGGATCTGGCCGGCCCGCGGATGGAACCCGCAGCCCGGGACAAGGTTTTTCAGGCCAGCGACAACAACAGCTCGGCCACCTTGCGGCTGTCGGCTTGGCCGGGATTGTCGTCCCTGGCCAGCGGCACGTCCACGACTTCCACCCCAAGACGCCTGACGGCGGCAATATCCAGGGGCGCGTCGTAGCGTGCGCCTTTGCTGTCCACCACCACGAAGTGCAATAGGTCCTCACGGCGACAGGAGCGGGCGCAACCGGTCTGGAGGGCTTCAAGGAGCCGCGCCGTCTGCCCGGCCACGGTCAGTCCCTGTTGTTCGGGGTCGTGGCCGAGGTTTGGGATGTAGACCTTGGGACAGTTGGTGGCGACAACGGCGTCGCCGACGCCCTGGGGCAGCAGATTGGCCAAAAGGCTCGAATAGAAGCTGCCGTAGGGATAGCAGATCACGTCGGCCTGCCGGATGAGTTTGTCGGTTTTTTCCCGAATGCGCACGGTGACCGGCGTCGGATCGTCAAGGGTGGCCGTCAGCCACAGCTTTGTGATGGGCGAGGCGATGGGCGCGGCTTCCTTGCCGGTCATGCGATGCTGCCCGATAAGGATCTGGCCGTCGGCCAGTTGGCAAGCCAGATGCAGGTCGGCGTTGACGATGGGCCGCACCACGCCCCTGGCTTCCACCAGCTGCATGAAGAGATAAATGACCGGATCAAGCATCCGGTTGTAGTTGAAATAGCCGCCGGTCAGGATGCAGTTGCCGATACTGGCCCCACGCAGATCAAAATCCTTGGGGCGACGGGCCTCGAAAAAACGCAGATGGGTGCGGATGATCTTGCGCAAGGGATCGGGCACGCGCCGGATAAGCGGGTCCTCGCCGCTGATCAGGCGTCCGAAACGGGCGACCAGTTCGTCCTGGGAGGCGTCTTTGGGCAGACGAAAGGCAAAGAGATCAAAGACCGCCGGATTGCCGGTGATGGAGCGGTCGGCCAGGGCCATGATCCGATTGCGCAGGTCGCCCACGGCCGGCATGGCAAAGGCCCGGCGCAAAACGGCCGAGGAGCCGCCGGAATCAAAGGGCGTTATGAGGTGAATGGATTTGGCGGTATATTCAATCAGGGTTTCGCTCAGATGGCGAAGCGCCGTCCCGCCGCTGAAAAAGAGGAGCCTGGGTCCGAGTTCGGGCGCGCGACGGAAAAGCGCCGCCCGCGACGGATCAGGTAAACGGACGGTCCGGGCGATGGTCACCCGGGGGGAGGATTTGCTCTCTGGCACAACGGTTCCTTTGTGGCGGCGTATATGCGGGACGAGAAACGGCTCATGCCCCCCGGCCAAGGACATCCAGACACAAGGCGGCGGCCCGGGGGAAATCCACCCCGCCGGAGACAGCCAAGACCGGACACTGTCCAAGCAGGGTCAGATAGCCGTCGACGTCAGCCGGAAGGGGACCGTGTCCGAAGAGCACCCCCAGGTCCTTGACCAGGGCCGGCAACAACTCGCTGCGCTGGACAAGCGTGGTCCACTGCGCCTCAAGAGCCCCGCCGCCGGGTTTCCAGGCCAGCACCACCAGGGCGGTCAACCGGGCCCGAAGCCGCACCCGTCCGGGGCCGAAACAAGCGGCAATGGGCACGTCGTATTTGCGCTCAAGGCCCCACAACTCCCGCTTGGGCAGCCCGGCATAGGCCGCGCGCTCATCCTCGGGCAGCAAGCTTTCCAGCCTGTCGTTGGCCAGGATCGTACCGGGGTTGACCCGGGGGGCCCGGGCGATGCCGGTGAGATACAGCCCCGAGGCGTCCGCGTTGACGAGCACCCGGTCATTGGTGAGAAAATCCGCGCCATGGCGCATGATCTCCAGGGCCAGAGTGGATTTGCCGGCGCCGGCAAATCCGGAAATGGCCAGACCGGCCGAGGCGGTGGCCACCCCGGCGGCGTGGAGCAGGCGCGCTCCCCGACACAATTCAAAGTCAGCCAGACGGGCGTTTATGGCGTTGACTACCTGCTGCGGCTGTTCGGCGCACGGCCCAAGCACGTAGTTGCCGGCCGGCCCGAAGACCAGCCACAGGCCGGTGCGACGCTTGCGCACCACCCGGCCGTCGGGCAGATCAACATACTCTTCCTTGGCTCCGCTCTCGCCGTAGAGCGCAAATGGCAGATCAAACCGGGGAGAGTCCCCGTCGATGGCCCACACCGCCACGTCGGGTTCGCCCCCGTCGCCGGGGAATTCTGCATAGTGGCGGGCCAGAGCCTCGGCCAGGGCCGGGCTGTTGGTGCCAACGGCCAGACGAACCCCGGCCAGGAGCAGATCCAGGGTATAGGGCAAAGCCATCCGGCTGGCAGCGACAATGGCGGCACAGGTCGTCAGCCTGGAATCCGACGTGGGTGTTGGGTTCACAATTAACGGGGTTGGCATTTCTGACTGAGTATGACGCCTTTGACGATAAAAACCAGAATCTCGCCGAGATTGGCGGCGTGGGCTGCCATGCGCTCGAAACTGCGGCAGGCCAGTATGGCCCGCACCCCGGCTTCGGGCGACGCATGGCACTGGGATAGCGCCTCGGTGATGCAGCGCATGGCGGAAACGGCCAATTCTCTGGCCTGTTCGTCGAAACGGCAGACATCCATGGCCGCGTCCACGTCGTCGTCGACAAAGGCCTTGGTCGCCAAGGCGAACATGCGGGCCACATGCCCGGAAAGTTCCAGCACCGTGGCGTCGCAATCCCCCGGCAGCCCGGCCCCGGCCAGGGTGCCCTCGGCGATATTGACCGCCTCGTCAGCCAGCCGCTCCAAGTTGATTACGACCCGGGCGTAGCCGACAATGCGGCGCAGATCCAGGGCCACAGGCTGCTCCAGAGCCAGAAGCTTCAGGCAGGCCTCGTCAATGTCGCAGGTCTGCTGGTTGATGACCCGGTCCCCCTCGATAACCTGCTTGGCCGTGATCAGATCATGGTCGAGATAGGCGGCCACAGCGCCCTGGCGCGAAGCCTCGACCAGGCCGCACAAGGCCACGACACGCCCCTTGAGGGCCTCCAATTCAGCATGAAAATGGGATCTGGTTTCCATTATGCGCTCCCGACGTCTGGGCGTCTCTCGTTTGGCGTCACGGACAGGGCTGAAGACGGCCGGACGCGGTCTAGCCAAAACGGCCGGTCACGTAATCTTCGGTCTGCTGGTTGGCCGGACGGGTGAATATGGCTTCGGTGGGGCCGACTTCGACGAGTTTGCCCATGTAGAAAAAGGCGGTGAGGTCTGAGACCCGGGCTGCCTGCTGCATGCTGTGGGTGACGATGACGATGGTGTAGTTGCGCTTGAGTTCGGCGATGAGTTCTTCAATCTTCTGGGTGGCGATGGGATCCAGAGCCGAGGCCGGTTCGTCCATGAGGAGCACTTCCGGCTCCAGGGCCACCGCCCGGGCGATGCACAGGCGCTGTTGCTGGCCGCCGGACAGGCCCAGGGCCGAATCGTGCAACCGGTCCTTGACCTCGGTAAAAAGACCGGCCGAGATCAGACTTTTTTCCACCTGGGCGGAAATGAAATTGCGATCGCTCACCCCGCTCACCCGCAGTCCGTAGGCCACATTTTCAAAAATGCTCTTGGGGAAAGGATTGGGTTTTTGAAAAACCATGCCCACCTTGCGCCGCAGTTCGACCACATCAAGGCTTGGCACGTTGACCTTGACGCCGTCGAGCAGCACGGCCCCTTCGGTGCGGGTCCCGGGAATAAGGTCGTTCATGCGGTTTAAGCACCGCAAAAAAGTGGATTTGCCGCAGCCCGAAGGACCGATCAGGGCCGTGACCTGATGTTCCGGGATTTCGAGATTGATGCCTTCCAGAGCCCGAAACCGGCCGTAATAGAAATCCAGAGTCTCTGCGGCCATTTTGACGCTATGCTGCATAGGGGCAAGCCATCCTTGCGCGATGTGCCCGTACGGTCCGCAGACCGTCCCGGCCGTACTCGATATGCAGCCTGCCCATGACGATCGCGCCATGGCTTTGTGGCAAATCGGTGACAATCGACAACAGCCTGAAAAATCAAATCTTCGCACCAAGCGGCGCACGCCGGTCGCGCACACAGGAGTTGCCGGGCCTGGTTTTGGCGAACTTCTTCACCTCCGCCACCCGCTGGCTGAACTCCTCCGCACTAAAAGGAACCTCAAAGGCACAGTCCACAATGCCCATGGACAGCGACACCAGCGGGAACATACCCGGCGTGCCGTCCCTGGCCTTGCCGGAAATGGCTCCCCTGGCCTGATCCTCCGGGGAGTAATGGGCAAGAACGGCCCCGGCAAAGGCCTCTATAGTCTGTCGACATAACGACTCGGCTTCCTCCCGGGGGGTGATGCAGACAAAATCGTCGCCGCCGACATGCCCCAGGAAACAGTCCGGCCGGCCGCGCAGGGCCTCGGCCAGAACCCGGGCGGTCAGCAAAATGACCTTGTCGCCATTGGTGAAGCCGTAGGCGTCGTTGTAAACCTTGAAATGGTCCAGATCGACATACACGCAGCTGATCGGCAGGGCGATTTTGGCCCGTCTGTTCACTTCCTGTTCAATGGCCATGTTGCCGGGAAGTCCGGTCAGGGGATTTGAACCCTTGGCCAACTCCACCTGCACCTGGGCCAGAGAATCGAGCATCTTTTGCACCGACACCGTTCCGACCAGCAGTCCCTCGCCGTCAACCACCACGATGTCGTCATAGACCATGGAGGCCTCGCGATTCATGGCCTGTCGGGCCACGGCCTCCACAGCCTGGGAGGCCTCGGCCAAAAGCGGACTCGGGTTCATGATCCGGGTAACGGACTTATGCGCGAACAGGGAGTTGCCATAGCGGGTGCTAAGCCGCCGATCCAGATGGTAATTCATGACGAGGCCGATCGGGCGGCGGTTGGACGCCACCACGACATTCGTGATGGGCGGTCGCTCGTCCAAGAGCTCCTTGACCTCATCCACCGTGGTTTGCTCATCCACAGTCAGGCATTCCTCGGCCAGGTTGCCAATGGGAGCCGAACAGTGCCAAGCCACGCCGCCAAGGATGTCGAAACTGGCTTTGGGCGGCAGCTCCCCAACGGTCTCCGGTTTGGGACAGGCTGGTGCGCCGAAATGCGGCCCAAGCGCGGCAGCGACGCCCATGGAGGTCACCGTGGACAGGGCCAGC
Organism: Desulfovibrio sp. TomC; assembly: GCF_000801335.2. Lineage (NCBI taxonomy): Bacteria > Pseudomonadati > Thermodesulfobacteriota > Desulfovibrionia > Desulfovibrionales > Desulfovibrionaceae > Desulfovibrio > Desulfovibrio sp. TomC. The sequence goes on along the minus strand of NZ_JSEH01000002.1, from coordinate 94,437 downwards.
TCGGAAGCCACGCCGCCAACGACCATGCGCGCCCCGATCTTCTCGGCCAACAGGGCCAGGGTTTCGAGCATCACCCGTTTGAAGGGATTGGCTTCCACGGCTTCGGTCAATCCCGGCCAGGTCTTGATCCAATCGGGACGGGTCCGGGACAGCAGCAGCAGATTGGACGCCCCGCCGCCGACCTCGTCGGCGGCCAGTTCGAATCCGGCCCCCCGGTGGACCTCAAGGCGTTCGAACACACAGGCCAACTCCCCGGGACCGGTCTTTTCGGAAATGCATAGCACCAGATTGGCCGGGCCAAGGCCCAGGCGTTCCAATTCACCAGCCAAGTGCGACGGTGCGAAAGCCGGGGCGTCAAGACTGGCGTGGCGGATGGGCAGAAACAACTTTTGCTGCACGCCTATCGCGCCCAGATGGGCCAGGGCCAGCTCCCGGAACACCCGGTCAAGCGAGGCCTCTTCGCCACACTGTGCGGCAAACCTCCAAAGATGCGAAGGATCGGCAAATGGACCAGCTCCCCCGCCACGCAACGAGACTTCCCAGCCAAGGACGCCCCCAGCCGACAAGTCGACCACAGGCTGATAGCGAACATCGAGTTCCCGGGTCACAAGCAGACGCTCGAACATCTGGTAAAGCTGGCGGCGCTCGGCGTCGAATTTGTCTTTGCCCATGCACTGGGCCTGGCACAGGGCCTTGAGGATATGCCGGGGGTCCGGACCGCCGGAACTGGCGTCCAGACGGGCATAACCGATGTCCACGGCCAGCTGGCGGCCGGCCATGTGCGAAAAGCGGCGGGACAGGGTTTCTGACAGGGCTGTACGAAAGGCGGCAAAGGAGGCCAGCACCACGTCGCCGTCACAGGAACAGGACCGGGGTGAGAAAAAACAGGCATAGGCTGCGACCCCTGTCTCCTGGAGGCGCAGCACCGTACACCCCGCAAAATGACGGGCAAAGCCATCACGGACCGCTTCGGCCAGCAGGCGCAGAATTTCGTAGCCGACCTGGAGATCGATCTCAGGGAGAATCCGGGAGAACTCGGCAATCTCCACCGTGACGACCCCGATGTCGGCGCCGGCCCGGGGGCCAAGGTCGCGGCACAGACCGGCAGGGCCAGACAGACCGTGCGACTCCCCGTCCGCCTGCCCGCTCCGGGGGGCTGGCCGCGTCTGGAGCGCCCCTTTGACGTAGAGCCCTGTTTCGTTTGTCCATTCCATGCAGACATCTCTTTTGGACGATAGCTTTACGACCGTCCCCGGAACAACAGGAGCAGATCAGCGGGAATGGCGGGAGACAATGCAGGTCACTAAAAGCTCGGCCATCTCTTCCCGGGTGGATTTCGTCTCAGCCAGCCGGCAATACTCGTTGGCCAGACGCCCTTCCCCCAACGACAACAAGACCGCACGGCCCTCCCGCAACAGTTCGCGCCGCTCGGATTCAGGCAACCTGGCCGTTTTCCTTCTGCCTTCCATGGCCACCACATGGAACATGGCGTGCTCCTGGGCAAGCGACATTTCCGTGACAATTGGCGAAACCGCGTCAACAAAACTGCGGCCAAACGCAATCCGACCGAAACGCTGGCGGCGCTACAAGCCGAAAACAACGACGTTGCCCGGACAAGCGCCGCCCGTCCCAAGGAGCAGTCATGAAAATCGACCTGCACGTGCACTCCAAATTTTCCACCCGCCCCTCCCAGTGGGTCTTGCAAAAGCTCAACTGCCCCGAGAGCTTCACCGAACCCCTGCGTATTTACGAAGAGGCCCGACGCAAAGGCATGGGGCTGGTGACCATCTCCGACCACAACCGCATCGAGGGCGCACTGTCCATCGCCCATCTGCCGGGGACGTTTGTCAGTGAGGAAATCACCTCGTATTTTCCGGAAGACCGCTGCAAGGTCCATGTGCTGGTCTTTGACATCGACGAGGCCAAGCACCGCGAGTTCCAGCGGCTGCGCGAAAACATCTATGATCTGGTGGATTACCTGCGCCAGGAGGGCATCCACCATGCCGTGGCCCACCCGCTGTTCGGGGTCAACGACCGGATTACGGTGCCCAATTTCGAGAAACTGCTGTTGCTGTTTCGCAACTTCGAGATCAACGGAGCCCGCGACGCCTGGCAAAACGAGTGCCTGCGCGACATCATCCCCAACGTTGACGCCGATACCATCTGGCGGTTGGCAGAGAAATACGGCATCGACCCGGGCTACACCCAGCCATGGCGCAAAAATCTCATCGGCGGCTCCGACGACCACAGCGCGCTGACCATCGCCTCCACCTACACCGAGGTGGACGGCGCAACCGATCTGGCCCAGTTCCTGGACGGCCTGGAAAACGGCGCAGCCTCAGCCCGGGGAGTCTCCAGCACGCCGCGCACCATGGCCCGCAATCTCTACAGCATCGCCTACCAGTACTATAAACACCGCTTCGGCATCGACCGCTTCCTGGACAAGGACGTAACGCTCAAGGTGGTGGACCGGTTCCTCGAACCCGGCGACCAAGCCAATGTCGGGCTGGCCTTCCGCCTGCGCACCCGCATCGCCCGGGGGCTGTCCCGGCGGCGGCCGAGCGCCAGCACGCCGCTTCGCGATCTTATCCGCATGGAAACGGAATCGCTCATCCGGGCCGACTCCACTCTGATGGAATTCGCCCAGGCCGGGGTGTTAAACGGCGAAAACCTGGAAAACGGCTGGTTCTCCTTCGTCAACCGGGCCACCAACCGGGTGGCCTCCCACTTCGCCGGCACGCTGCTTGACCACGTCAGCGGGGCCAATGTCTTTGACATCTTCGGCACCCTGGGCTCGGCCGGAGCGCTTTACACCATGCTCGCTCCCTACTTCCTGGCCTATTCCATCTTTACCAAGGATCGCCAGTTCAGCAGCGAGGCCAGACGGGCGCTCACCGGCAAAAACGGCAAGGACGACGCCGTGCGCGTGGCCCACTTCACCGACACCTTCCACGAAATAAACGGCGTCTCCGGGACGCTGCGTCAGCAAGCCGAACTGGCCATCAAGACCGGCAAGACGCTGAGCATCGTCACCTGCGACCACGGCCCCCGCGTTTTCGAGCCGGGCGTGCAAAACTTCAAACCCATCGGCGTCTACCATCTTGACGAATATCCGGAACAGACGCTCTTTTATCCGCCGCTGCTGGAAATGCTCCACTTCGTTTACGCCGGCAATTTCAACCGCATCCATTCCGCCACGCCCGGTCCCATCGGACTGGCGGCGCTTGGCATCGCCAAGACCCTGCGTCTGCCCATCTACGGCACCTACCACACGGCCCTGCCCCAGTATGCCCAGATTCTCACCGGCGACGAGGCCATGGAAGATCTGACCTGGAAATTTATCATCTGGTATTACAACCAGATGGACCTCGTCTACGTCCCTTCCAAGGAGACCGGCCGGGAGCTTGAGGAAAAGGGACTGGACCCGGCCAAGCTGCGGCTCTTTCCCCGGGGCGTGGATGTCGGCCGCTTTTCGCCGGACAAACGGTCCGAGGCTGTGGCCGAGCGCTTCGGCCTGGGCAACGGGCCGCGCATCCTCTACGCCGGCCGGGTCTCCCGGGAAAAAGACCTGCACCTGCTGGCCGCGGCCTTTCGCCGCTTAAACGCAACCTATCCCGATGCAGTCCTGACCATTGTGGGCGACGGGCCGTATCTGGATGCTTTGCGAAACCTCCTTGAAGGAACGCCCACGGTTTTTACCGGCTACCGCGAAGGCGAAGAACTGGCGGCCCTTTTCGCGGCCAGCGACCTGTTCGTTTTCCCCAGCGCCACGGACACCTTTGGCAATGTGGTCCTCGAAGCCCAGGCTTCGGGCCTGCCCATCATCGTCACCAACCAGGGCGGCCCCATGGAAAACATCCTGCCAGGCGAAACCGGCGTGGTCGTCCCGGCCGGCGACGCCGAGGCCCTTTTTGCAGCCATGGAGGGCTTGCTGGCCGATCCGGAACTCATGCGGGCCATGGGCCGGGCCGGCCGGGCCTATGCCGAGAAACGCACCATCGAACAGGCCTTTGAAGACTACTGGGACATGTACGAAGCGACTCCGGGGCAGACAGCCCATACGATTGTTACCGAGAAAACGGTTCAAAAGCCTGCGCCCCGCATGGTCCATGCGGCCTGATCCGACACAGCGACCATGCCGCGCCGCGCGGGATTGCCTCCTTCGTGTGCGCGGCATGGGGACAGGTACTGGCCGCCGGAGTCAGGGAAGGAGATTGCCCTCTTCGCGTGCACGGCTTGGACGTGCCGAGGCTGCCGGGTACCAACGCGTCTGTTGGATTTCCCACGCATGCACGGCATGGCTGCACCTGTGCCTCATCAGCCGTTTTCCGTCGCCGGGAAGCCCTCAGCGTGCAACACGGCTGCCCCGGCGCCCCCCCCGTTGCTTGTTGCTGCGGGATTCCACCACACGCTGTACTGCGCTGTCCCCGCCCAAGTCGACACAGCCCGCCCAAGTCGACACGTCCACGCTGGTCGTGACTGCACATACGGGTGCGGTTTCCTTGCGGAGAAATTAACCGTTGTAAGAAACTTCAGAAATGGCTTATGAATGGGATGTAAGCACAACACGAACCCCCAGGGACGCCATGCCCAAGGACCCAGCCGAGTCGAACGCACCTCCCCCGCCGTCTGGCTGTGACCTAAACGGGGCTCCCTCTGCTGGGACGCCCTGGCCCCGGGACCCGGAAACTGTCCGTTTTGAAGACATCTTTTGCCTTGAAGAGATCCAACGCATTCAGGATGCCTTTGCCGAAGCCGCCGGCGTGGCCTCGCTTATCACCGATCCGCAAGGCCTGCCCCTGACCCAGCCCAGCAACTTCACCACGCTTTGCGCCACCATCATCCGGGGAACTGAAAAGGGCCGGATCAACTGCACCCGCTCTGACGCCTGCCTCGGCCACGGTTCCGTCAATGGTCCGACTATCCGCCATTGCTTAAGCGGCGGGCTGCTTGACGGCGGTACGCCCATCTTCGTTGGGAACCGGCACATCGCCAACTGGCTGGTGGGGCAGGTGGTCGACGAATCCGCCGACACCGAATCCATGATGGCCTATGCTCGGGAAATCGGAGCCGATGAGACGGCTTTCCGGGAAGCCTTGGCTGCCGTCCCGCGCATATCGCATGCCCGTTTCGAAAAAATCTGTCAGGCACTGTACCATTTTGCCAACCATCTTTCGGCCCTGGCCGTCACCAATTTCGAGCAGTCGCGGCGTATCGGCGAACTGCGCCAAGCCCAGAGCCAAGTCAAGCAAAGTGACCGTAAACTTGCAGAAATAATAGACTTTCTCCCTGACCCCACCCTGGTGGTGGACAGCGCCGGCAAGGTCACCTTCTGGAACAAGGCCCTGGAAAAGCTGACCGGCGTCGCCGCCGCCGACATGCTCGGCAAGGGCGATTTTGCCTACGGCGAGGCCTTTTATGGTCGCCCGACCCCACTGCTCATTGATTATGCCCGGGGTGTGGTCCCCCACCCCGATGCCCGCTATACTGTGGCCGACCATGCTCCTGGTGAGATTATTGCCGAGGTGGTCCTTTCGACCCTGCCCGGCGGCATCCGGCAGGTCTGGGCCAAGGCGGTCGCCCTGTACGACGAGGCCGGCAAGGTCACCGGCGCTATCGAGGTCATCCGAGACGTGACCGAGCGTCACCGCTCGGAAACGGCGTTGCGCGAGAGCGAGGCAATGTTCCGCCGCATTGTGGAGACCGCCCACGAAGGCGTGTGGGTCTTTGACGGCGACTATGCCACCACCTTCGTCAACCAACGCATGGCCGACATGCTCGGCTATCGTCCCGAAGAGATGTCTGGCCGACGACTGGTCGATTTCTTGCCCGAGGAAAGTCTGGCCGAGGCCAAACACCAGCAGCATCGCCGTCGCCAGGGCTTGAGCGACGTGTTTGAGCAGCAGATGCAACGCAAGGACGGCACACCGCTTTGGGTGCTCATTTCGGCCAGTCCGCTCTACGACGCCTCGGGACAATTTCTTGGAGCCCTGGGCATGTTTTCCGACCTGACCGCCCGCAAGGCGGTGGAAGAGGAATTGCGCCGCCACCAGCAACGGCTGGAAGCCGAGGTGGAGGAACGTACCCGGGAGCTGCGGCTGCAAGCCATGGAACTGGCCGAGGCCAATATTCGCATGAGCGAGCTTGACCGCCTCAAATCAGCCTTCCTGTCCACTGTCTCCCATGAACTGCGCACCCCGCTTACCTCGATACTGGGTTTTGCCAAGCTGATCGGCCGGGAATTTTCCGAACACTTCCAGCCGTTGTGCAGTCACGACGAGGCGTTGGCAGCCCGCGGCAAACGCATTGGGCACAACCTGGGCGTGGTCTACGGCGAAGCCGAGCGTCTCACGCGGCTTATTAACGACGTTCTGGATCTCAATCGCATCGAGTCCGGCAACATGCAATGGCGTGATGCGTGCATTGATCCCGTCAGCGTGACGCGCCAGGCCGTCCACACCATTGAGGGGCAGCTCGCCCAGCGTCCGGAAATTCATTTCCGCTTTACTGCCGACGAGACGGCCCCACAACTCCTTATGGACCCGGACCAGCTGGTGCAGGTGGTCTCGAATCTACTGCAAAACGCCATCAAGTTTACCGAACAGGGCGAGGTGAGCGTAGACGTCCGGCGCGACGGCAAGTCCGTGCTTCTTGTGGTTCGCGACCAGGGCGTCGGGATTCCGTCGGATCAACTGGAGTCGATCTTCGACCGGTTTCATCAGGTGGGACGCGGCGACACCATTGTCAGCCCGGCCATCAAGGGCACGGGCCTGGGGCTGGCCATTTGCCGCCAGATTGTTCGTCACTACGGCGGAAACATCTGGGCCGAGTCGCAACCCGGGGCAGGCAGCAGCTTTTACGTGCGCCTCCCGGTGGCCGAAGCCTGTCTGGAAACGTCTTGCGAGGCGTGTTCGTAAAACACCCCACGCCCCGGCTCCCCCAAAAGGCGCACCGCCCTCGTCTGGATTGGCTCGTGTTGCGTCCGAACGCTTCCATTGCGCCTGGGTATGCAGCCACAGGCGCAATGTCTTCTGTCTGTTCTCAAAAACCGTCCAGCTGTTGTTGAGAACGCGCCGCTAGAATTCCAGATGCCGCCAGGTGCGCGGAAAGGCCATGACGTCGCGGATATTGCCGATGCCGGTGACGAGCATGACAAGCCGCTCAAACCCCAGGCCGAAGCCGGCGTGGGGCACCGTGCCGAACCGGCGCGTGTCGAGATACCACCAATAGGCCTCAAGAGGCAGACCCAGCTCCCGGATGCGGGCTTCCAGCCGGTCGAGGCGCTCTTCGCGGGCGCTGCCGCCAACCAACTCGCCAATCCCCGGGACCAGCACGTCCATAGCCCCCACCGTGCAGCCATCATCGTTTTGGCGCATGTAAAAGGCTTTGATATCCTTGGGATAATCATACACGATGACCGGACGTTTGAAATGCTCTTCAGCCAGATAGCGCTCGTGCTCGCTTTGCAGATCAAGTCCGAAGGACACGGGATATTGGAATTTCCTGGAACTGGCGGCCAGTATGTCCACAGCCTCGCCATAGGGCAGGCGCACAAAGGGATTGGCCAGCAGGTTTTCGAGCGTGGCCGGCAGAGTCGGGTCCACATACTTGGCAAACAGGCCAAAATCCTCGGCGCACTCGTCCATGACCAGACGCACCAGATGGGTGACCAGGGATTCGGCCAGATCCATATTGTCTTCAAGATCGGCAAAGGCCATTTCCGGTTCGAGCATCCAGAACTCGGCGGCGTGGCGCGAGGTATCGGAGTGTTCGGCCCGGAAAGTCGGCCCGAAGGTGTAGACCCGGCCCAGGGCGCAGGCCAGCGGCTCGGCCGAAAGCTGGCCCGAGACGGTGAGCATGGCTTCCTTGCCGAAAAAGTCCTGGCTTATGCGCTCGGCAACCGGCAGTGCCGCCGCTTCCGGTCCAAGAGACGTCACCCGGAACATCTCGCCGGCCCCTTCGCAGTCCGAACCGGTAATAACCGGGGTGTGGACCAGGGCAAAACCGTGCTCGGCAAAATAGGCGTGAATGCCGTGGGCCAGGGCCGAACGGATGCGCAGCATGGCCCCATACTTGTTGGTGCGCGGGCGCAGATGGGCAATGGTGCGCAAAAACTCGTCGGAATGGCGTTTTTTCTGGAGCGGATAGGTTTCCGGGTCGGCTGGCCCCAGCAATTCCAGGGCCATGGCCCGGACCTCGTAGCGCTGCCCCTTGCCTGGCGAGGCGATCAGTTCGCCGGTGACGGCCACGGACGCCCCGGTGCCGAGTTCTTTGACCAGGGCCGCCCCTTCAACCGCGTCGTCGATGACGATCTGTAGGTTGGACAGGCAGGAGCCGTCGTTTATTTCCAGGAAAGAAAAGCCTTTGGCGTCGCGGCGGGTGCGCACCCAGCCCATGACGCGGATTTCGGGACACGGGGCAGGGCTATTGAGAGCCGCCTTAACGGTGGTGCGTCGTGTGCTCATGCGTCGTTCCAGGTGAAGGTGAAGGGACAGCAGGGGCGCCCGAGGCGATGGTGGCCGGGCGGGCAAAGGTCAAAGCGGGACTGTAGCCGGCGGCAAAGTCCCCGTCGCGCAGACAGGAGATGCGTACGACAAGTTCTTCAGGCAGGCCCATGGCCCGGTAGCTCTCGGCGTAGCGGCAGCGGGTCACCTCAAAGGACAGCCGGTCCGGAGTCTGGCGCACGTTTTCGATGCAAAGCGCCTCGCCGCGCTGCCACAGGCTGGTCACCGTGGCGAAATGAGCCAAGTTTGGCCCATCCGGAGCCGTGGCGGCAAAGGCTTTGCCGGCGGCAAAAGAGGCTCGGGCCACGGTTTCCTCAATAACGGCCAGGGCGGCGTCGCGGCCCTGGCGCTCTTGCAAAACGGCATAGACGTCAGCCAGCATGGCGGCCTCGATGCAGCGCTTTTCCAGCAGCGCGACGCCTGTCCCGGGGGCAATGCCCATAGCGGTGTTCTCCTGCGCCCGCACAGTGCGTTCCGGGCGTCGCTATCTTTTGCCACAACGCCCGCCCCGACCACAACCGCCAGGGCGGCCGGAAGACGGCTAATTCACGCCTGACGCGGCGGTTGCTTCCCATGCGCCCAGCGGCTATACTTTTGGGCTGCGCCGTACAGCGCTTCCAATAGCACAAACCTCCTGTCCCTCCAAAAGGATGTCACCCCATGGGTTTTTTTTCCAAGCTGAAGAAATTCTGGAAGGCCGACGACGCCCCGGATGACGCCGCCCAGTCCGCCGCTCCGGAACAGACCGCCGAGCAGCCGTCCCCGCCGCAAACCCCGGCCCCGGTTGCCGCCGCCGCTGCCGAGGCCGAGACTCCGGCCGCCTCCCCGTCCTCCGAATCACAGGCCGTATCGGCAATCGCACCGGAAAAGGCCCCTGCACCCGTCGCGGACGACGCGCTGGAGCCTTTCGCAGCGGCAATTCCCGAGGCCGAGCCGGCCGAGGCTGCCGGCAGCCCGGCCGCGCAGGCCAAACCAGCCACTACTCCCCGGTCCGAACCGCGCACGGACGAAGCGCATCCCGCCGTTGCAGCGCCCAAACCGGAGATGAAGCCGGCCAGTGCGGCAACACCCCAGCCTGTGGCCCAGCCGATGACCCCGGCCGAATCGGTTGTCGAACCGGAACCGGTCCGACAATCCGCCCCTCAGCCCGCGACACAGCCATTCGCCGAACCAACGCCGCAAGCGCCGCCCGTTCCCGCTTCCCAGCCGGCTTCCATTCCCGAGGCCCAACCGGCGGCCCAACCTGCCCCCGACGCGTCGTCGGCCTCTGCTCCCCAAACGCAGCCGACGCCGGCAGCCGCAGTGCCGCCGGTCGCCAAGCCCACCGCCAACGCGCAGCCGATCGCCGAGTCCGAACAAACCGTCTGGCGCAATTCCCTGATTCTGGCCCTGCGCCAAGCCGAGCCCAAGCTGTCCGTGTGGCTCGACATCCTGCTGGCCGATGTGGACACGGCCGGTCCGGTTTTGTGGGAACGCCTGCACTTTCTCTTTGAGAGTCTGGAAGCCCCGGCCGGCGAGGCCGACGCCTTTGTGGCCAAGTTCGCCGACTGGGTGGCGCTTATGGAGTACGACGAGGTGGAGCTGTTTCGCTCCGAACTCCAGTACCGCCTCTCCCTGGCCCTTGATCTGGAAGACGAGGAAGACGAGCGCAACCGGCTGTTCCTCAAGCTCTCCGAAGGGCTGGCCAAGACCAAGGAACAGATCGTCAAGCGCATCGACGGGATGCTTGGCCGCCACAGCGTCATTGACGAGGCCTTCTGGGAGGAACTCGAGGAAATCCTCATCATGGCCGATGTCGGCTTCGAACCGGCAGCCAAACTGCTGGGCAATCTGCGTGAAAAGGTCCGCAAGCGCGGCACCACCGATCCGGCCGTGTTCAAGGAAATCTTGCGCGAAGAGCTTTCCGAGCTTTTCCGGCCCAACAAAACCATCCGGGCCATCAATCCGCCCGAGGTGGTCATGATGATCGGCGTCAACGGCGTGGGCAAGACCACCACCATTGCCAAGTTGGCCCACCGGGACATGATGCGCGGCAAAAAGGTGCTCATCGCCGCTGGCGACACCTTCCGGGCCGCAGCCATCGAGCAGCTGCAAATCTGGGCCAAACGGGTGGGGGCGGAGTTTTACAGCAAGGGCGCCAATTCCGATCCGGCGGCTGTGGCCTACGAGGCCATGGACAAGGCCCTGGCCGAAGGGTTTGACGTGCTCTATCTGGACACGGCCGGCCGGCTGCACACCAAGACCAACCTCATGGAAGAACTACATAAAATCCACCGGGTGGTGGGCAAGAAACATCCAGGAGCGCCGCATCGCTCGGTGCTGGTGCTCGACGCCACCACCGGCCAGAATGCCTTGTCCCAGGTCAAGCTCTTCAAGGAAGCGGCCGGCGTGGACGAGATCATCCTGACCAAGCTCGACGGCACGGCCAAGGGCGGCGTTGTGGTCGGCATCGCCCTGTCCTTTGGCGTGCCCATCACCTACATCGGGCTGGGCGAAAAGATGGAAGACCTGCGCCCCTTTGACGGCCAGGATTTCGCCAAGGCGCTTTTAGGGGTGGACGACTAGCCTGTCGCCAGAGTTCCCGGTTGACAACCGCTGTAGCAGACCCAAAAGCCACTGGCCGTCACACCAGCGGCTTTTCACTTTCCGCAGCTCCCTGGCGCACGAAAAAAGCCCCCGGACAACGCTTGCAAAACGCTGTCCGGGGACTCGCAATCGCTCTCCATCCGCGGGCGTGCGATGCCCGTCAGAACAATCAGCCGATCCAGGTCGCAATATCCTTCCGGTTCGGAATGCCGCCCACGGCTTTGATCGCGCCGTCGATCACCAGGGCCGGGGTCGTAAAGACGCCCAACATGGCGATCTGCTGTAAATCCGACACCTTCTCGACCGTTGCGTCGCTGCCCTTCTCGGCCACGACCTCCTTCACCAATTTCTCCAGCTCGTTGCATTTGGCACAGCCCGTGCCAAGAACCTGAATCAGCATGAAGCCCCCTCCCGGCCGCTATTTCTTGCAGCCGCAGTCGATTTTTCCGGCAATGATGTCGGCCACGTCGCCCAAAACGTCATGGGTCCAGCAGTCATCAGCCCCGGCCGCCTCACGCATGACCAGAGCCAGAATATAGGCCAACTCCTGCAGGCTGGCTCCGGCGTCGAGTGCGCCCTTGAAATGCTTGAGCACACACGGTTTTGACCGGGCTTTGACGGACACAGCAAAGCAAATGAACTGATAAGTTTTTTCATCAATGAGACGCTTCTCAGCGTACAGCGCGTCCATTTCATCCAGCTTCGTCGCGAACTCCGGGAACAGTTGGGCTAAAAAGCGCATACGAGCCTCCTTACAGAATTGCGTTGAAGAGATACCCCACAAGCAGGATGCCAAGACCGACAATGCCGGCAAAAATCAACAGCAAGGGCACCTTGAGGACCTTGCGCAAAATAACCATCTCAGGCAGCGACAAGGCGATAACCGCCATCATGAAGGCCAGCACCGTGCCCAGGGCCGCGCCCTTGGACAAAAGCGCCTCCACCACCGGCACGATGCCGGCCGCATTGGAATACATGGGAATGCCGATGACCACGGCCAGGGGCACGGACCACCAGTTGGCCTCTCCCATGATGCCGGCCATGAACCCCTCGGGCACATAGCCGTGGATGCCGGCCCCGACGGCAATGCCGAGGATCACCCATTTCCAGGTACGGCCCAGAATCTCTTTGACCGCCTCAATACCATAGTTGATGCGATCGTTGGCCGTCATGTCCGCAACCGGGGCGTCCCCGCCGCCGGCCCGGATGGCCAGCACCCAGTCCTCGACCTGGCGTTCGAGGTTAAGCCTCCCCAGAACCCAGCCGGCCACAATGGCCACGACAAGCCCCATGCCCATATAAAGGGCAGCCACCTTCCACCCCAGCAGGCCATAAAGCAGCACCACGGCAATCTCATTGACCATGGGCGCGGAGATGAGAAACGAAAAAGTCACGCCAAGGGGTACGCCGGCCGAGACAAACCCGATAAAAAGCGGCACAGCCGAGCAGGAGCAAAAAGGCGTGACAATGCCAAGGAGCGCCGCCATGACGTTGCCGGCGGATTCACGTTTGCCGGCCAGGACACGCCGGGTGCGTTCCGGGGTGAAAAACGAGCGGATGATGCCCACACCAAAGACCACCAAGGTCAGGAGCATGAGCACCTTGGGCGTGTCGTACAGGAAAAATTCGACCGAATCCCCCAGGTGCGAACCGTGTTCCAGCCCCAACACCGAATAGGTGAAAAACTGTGAAACGGAGAGCAGCCGGCCGTAGACGAGAAACCAGGCGGCCAGCCCGCAAAGGCCCACGGCCAGCCGGCCAAAAGACGGCCACCGGCTGCCTGTTTCCACGCTCTCCAGAACCACCCCGGCCACTGTCCCGTCCTCGGGCTGTGGCGCAATGCCAATGACAGGTCCCTGCCCGCAGGCGCATCCCCCAGATTGGCCATTGTTTTCCACGACGTCTCTCCCCCGGCCCCCTGACGGCCATTGTTTGCTATTTGGTCAAAAAGGAAAGTATACGGGATCAATTCCTTTGACAAGGGGTCGCACGGGGGTTCTTCCGGTTTGGCGACTAAAACGAAGTCTGCAGAGCGCAGGGCGTGAGGGAACACAGGCCGTCCAAACGCACAGCCCTGGCGTGCCTGCTGTCGGCCTGAAATGTCCGGGGACAGCCGGCAGTCTCCTGGGCTGGCCCTGTGGATCGGCTTTTGCGGGGTTGCCCTGGGCGCCGGCAGCGGCCAGGGCAACCCTGACCGCCAGCACGGCAAAAAAAAACCTGGGCGCAGGAGGTTTTCTCCAGCGCCCAGGCCCGAACAGGCAAGACGTCTTGCAACCCGGGCGAAGCGTCCCGGGACAGAGGGGGCCCTAGAGGCGAATCCACTTGCGTCGCAGCGCATTGTCCAAAATGACCCCGACTACAAAAGCCACGCCCATGTGCCACATGGCAAAGCCGGCCACCACAATCATGGTGTAGAACTCATCGCGCTTGTTGCCGATGTCGCGCACCGTGATGGCCAGTTCGGCCCCGGCCAGAAACAGGATAACGCCGAGAATGGCCGGCGGGAACATCTTGAAGATGACGGCCACCGACTGGCTGAAAAAGAGCGCAATGACGATGACGATGGACCCGAGAATGACCAGGGAGCCGCCGGTGCGCGCCCCGAAGCGCACGTGCCCGGCCATGCCGCCGGCTCCGTGGCACATGGGCACCCCGCCAAAGAGCGGCGAAATCAGGTTCATGATGCCCTGGCTGATACACATGGTGCGCTCGGTGACGGGCCGATCCGGGAACAGTTCATTATTCTCGGCCGCAATGGCGACCACGGCGTTGCCGAGGGTCAGCGGAATCTGCGGCAGGGTGAACAGCAGCGTGCCGGTCACGATGTCGTCCCAATGCACCTGATGCAGGCCGAACTCCGGCAGGCGAAACCCGATGCTGACCTGGGCCAATTCGTTCCAGAGGGCCGGGTTGCCAATGACGGCCGCCACGACGCCGATCAGGAGCAGCACGAACATGGCTGGAATTTTGGGGTTGGACAGCAGTACGAAGGTGACGGTCAAGGCGATGCCGGCCAACACCGGCGAGGCCACCATGCGGTGGATGCCCTCCACCACAAAGGACATGCCAAGGCCGAGCATGATGCCGCGAACGACCGGCTTGGTGGCCAGTTTGGCCACATGGTCGATGGTGCCGGTCAGGCCAATGATGAGCCAGAAAAGCCCGGTGGTCAGGCCCGAGCCGAAAAGCGCGGCAGGCGTTATGCCGCCGGCCACGGCAGCCGCGCCGATGGCCTTCATGGGCTGGATGGGAATGGGGGTTTTGTAGAACAGTCCGGCCGCTATTTTGCTGATGCCGAACATGAAGAGAAGCCCCAGCGGATCGACGCCGAGGATGGTGATATAGGCCACGACAAAGGGAATAAGCGTGCCGATGTCGCCAAAAGCGCCGGCCCATTCCATGTGGTCGTAGCGGTTGCGGGTTTTTTCGCCGGGAAGGCGATCCGATGCCGTCGACAGGCCCTGGGATGCGTTGTCGCCGTCTTGCATGGGTCCGCTGCCTTGTTGCACGGTTGGGAGCCGCCAGCCTTGACCGGGCGGCCAGGAGAATACGCCAAAACCTATGACACGGATTTTAAAAAATTCGTGTCAGTAAGGCAAGAAAAAAAACAGTCCCCCTCAGGAGGCCGGACGGCCGGACTGTTTGCGCAAGTCCTCAAGATACAGGATTTGTTCTTCCAGCTGTTGATCCAGAAATCGTCCCACGCAACTGAGAAAGGCTGTGACGCAGCCCATGCGCAACGAATAGTAGACGCTCGTGCCTCGACGCTCGTCGGCAACGATGCCGGCTTCTCGGAGGACGCTTAGGTGCTTGGAGATCGTGGACATATCCGAGCCGACAAGGTCGCGCAGCTCACACACGCAAAGCGCTCCTCGACCCAGGGCCTCGACCATGAGCAGGCGGCTGGGATGGCCCAAGGCTTTGAAGACTTTGGCCCGCTGGGCCAGATCGGGAGGCATTGAGGTCATGAGGCTCCTGGGACCCGCCAGCGGACCGCAACGGACGAAACGAAAAATACGAAGGAGAGAGCGAGGGACGGATCGTTTCGAACGTATGTCCAAACAGGGAGAACAAGTAGACGACATTTTAAAAATATCCTGGAATGGCGGAAGCGTATAGGAGTCGAACCTACCTGTGACCTCTCGACCACACACCGGATTTGAAGTCCGGGCGCCACACCGGTGACGAAACGCTTCCCTCGCAAAGAAGGACCATACCCTGTTTCCCACCTTTTTTCAATCCGCCAGCCGCCCCACCCGGCCAGCCGCTACGATCCGGCCAGATGCTTGACTTCCGGGCCGGTCGTGACAAACTGATGGGACAGAGCACTCCCGGGCTGGCAAGCCCCGCACCTCTTTCCCGTGAGTCCCCATGGTCCGAAGGCTTTTGTTCTGCCTCGCCCTTTTTCTCCTGGCCCACCCCTTGGCGGCCCGGGCGGAAAAGATTCGCAAAAACGTCCTTTTTTTTAATTCCTACCAGAACGGCTATCAATGGTCCGACGAGATTCTGACCGGGGTGCGTGAGGCTTTTGCCAATTCCGACTTCAACGTGGACCTGCAAATCGAGTACATGGACTCGAAGAAATACGCCGACCCGATCCTGCGCGGGATGCTCCACGATTTCTACAAGCTCAAATACCGCAATACCCGCTTCGAGGTCATCCTGGCCTCGGACAACTATGCCTTCGACTTTCTGCGCCAGTACCATGACGAGCTGTTTCCCGGCACGCCGGTGGTCTTTTGCGGGGTCAACGATTTCAAGACCGCCTGGCTTGATGGTCACCCCAATTTTACCGGCGTCCTGGAAAATCCCGACATCCGCGCCACCCTGGAACTGGCCCTGCGCTTCCATCCCGGCCGCGACCGGCTGGTCATTTTCGGCGATAGCTCGGTCACGGGCGTGGCCATCGGCAACCAGTTGCGGGCTGTGGAACCCGATTTTGCCGGACGGCTCACATTCGAATACGAAGACGCCCTGACTCTCTCAGGCATCCTGGACCGGGTCCGCTCGCTCCCCGACGACGCCATGATCTTTCTGATTCCGTTTTACAAGGACACCGAGAAAGACGTCTATTCGGTCAACGAGGTCCTGGCCGCCATCCGGGCCAATTCCGACGTCCCCATATACAGCGCCTGGCAGTTCATGCTCGGCCACGGCATCGTCGGCGGCCGCCTGCATAGCGGCTTCGAGGAAGGCCGCATCGCCGCCGCCATGGCCGACAAGCTTTTGCACGGCGTCCCCTTGTCCCAACTGCCCATTGTCGCCAACACCGACGACACCTTCATCTTCGACTTCCGGGAGATGCTGCGCCTTGGCATCACCACGGACAAGCTGCCCTCCGGCTTTACCCTCATCAATGAACCGTACCCCTTCTATCACATTAATATTGCGGTCTTCTGGACCATCATCATAAGCGTCCTCATTCTGTGTTACGTCATGGTCCTCTTGGTGACCAACATCCTGCGCCGCCGCTCGGTGGAGGAAAAAATCAAGGACCAGGTGTCGTTCCTGGAAACCCTGGTCAACACCATCCCGATTCCGATCTACTATAAGGACGAGACCGGACGCTACCGAGGCTGCAATCCGGCCTTCCGCTTCTGGTGCGGCACTGGCGACGACGCGGCGTCCATCCGGGACTGTGAGGCCGTGGCCGACTCGCCGCTGTCCCGCGCCCTCGACGACGAGGACGCCGGCCTGCTGCGCCAGCCCGGGGTTCGGGTGGGCGAGACCGAGATTCTGGCCGCCGACGGCACGCCCCATTCCGTCATCCTGCACCGGGCCGTCTACGAAAACGCCAAAAAGGAAATCGCCGGCTTGGTCGGCGTGCTCTACGATGTTTCCGAACTCAAGGGGGCGGCGGAAAAACTGCGTCAAGCCGAAGAAAAATACCGCGGCATCTTTGAAAATTCCGCTCTGGGGATCTTCCGTATGACCCCGGACGGCCGGGCCGTCGATGTCAATCCGGCCATGCTGGCCATGCTCGGGGTCGATGACCTCGACACCCTGCTGCGCCGGCGCGGCGAC
Organism: Desulfovibrio sp. TomC; assembly: GCF_000801335.2. NCBI lineage: Bacteria > Pseudomonadati > Thermodesulfobacteriota > Desulfovibrionia > Desulfovibrionales > Desulfovibrionaceae > Desulfovibrio > Desulfovibrio sp. TomC. The sequence goes on along the minus strand of NZ_JSEH01000002.1, from coordinate 77,323 downwards.
ATGATGGATGTGCTCTTTTCCGGTCGCGACCGATTTGCCTCCCTGCTCGAATCAGCCGTGGACGAAGCCGCCACTGTCAAATTTGAAACCCGGTTTGTGCGCCCCGATACCCGGCAGGTCACAGCCAACATCAACATGCGCCTTATTGCCAACCGCGACGGCTATCTGGCTTATGTCGAAGGCGTGGTCGAAGACGTGACCATGCGCCACGAGGCCGAACGCGCACTTCGCGAATCCCAGGAGATGCTGCGCCTCGTTCTCGACAACATCCCCCAGCTGGTGTCCTGGAAAGACAAGGCCTTGCGCTATATGGGAGCCAATCGGGCCTTTACCGAATTTTTCGGCTTCACCGACCTCGCTGCCCTGATGGGCCACGACGACACCGCCCTGCCCCTGCGTCCCGAGGATGTGGACGCAGTGCGGGCCACCGACATCGATGTCATGCACCACAACCGCCCGGTGGCCGGTGAACTGGCCGCCCGTAACGTCCGGGGCGCCGACGTGCTCCTGGAAATCAAGAAGGTCCCGCTCCATGACGACCGGGGGGCGGTGGTCGGCGTCCTGTCCACCGCCGATGACGTGACCCAAAAGGTCAGCCTGGAACGGCAGCTGCTCCAATCCCAGAAAATGGAAGCCATCGGTACCCTGGCCGGCGGCATTGCCCACGATTTCAACAACATTCTGACCTCAATCATCAACTCCACCGAACTGGCGCTTATGGACCTGCCTCCCGGCGACGCCATGGAGGATGATCTGCGCCGGGTGCTCAAGGCCGGCGAACGGGGCAGCCGGCTGGTCAAGCAGATCCTGTCCTTTACCCGACCGTCCCAGGCCGGGTTTGCGCCGATAAACGTGGCCGACGTGATGCACGAGGTGGCCGGCCTGCTCAAAGCCTCCATACCGCGCCACATCAAAGTCGTCGTGGACATGCCGGCCACCCCCGTGACCTGCCGGGCCGATCCCACCCAACTCCACCAAATCGTCATGAACCTGTGCACCAACGCCTTCCAAGCCATGCGCGAATCCGGCGGCCGGCTCACCTTGTCGCTGACCGAGGACGAACTCGACGAAACCCAGGCCGGACAGGTCGGGACCAGGGCCGGCCGCTACGCCCGCCTGTCGGTGGTGGATACCGGTCCGGGCATTGCCGGCGACATTGTGGACAAGATCTTCGATCCGTTTTTCTCCACCAAGCAAAAGGGCGAAGGCACGGGACTCGGGCTGGCTGTGGTTCGCGGCATCGTCAAGAGCCACCGGGGCGGCATCCGGGTGGCCAGCCAACCAGGCGAGCGAACCGGCTTTGACATCTATCTGCCGCTCCTCGCCACGGCCGACGCCCCGGCCGTCCAGACAAGGCCCACTCCCAACCGGGGGCGCGACCGCATCCTTTTTGTCGAGGACGATGAAGACCAGCTCTTGACCATCCCCCGGGTGCTGGCCCAGCTCGGCCACGAAGTCACCGCCCACGGTAACGCCCTGGAGGCCCTGGCGGCTCTTCAGGCCGCACCGGATGCTTTTGACGTCTGCATCACCGACTTCGACATGCCCGACGTCAACGGCCTGGAGCTGGCCCGACGCGCCGCCGAGATGGCCCCGAACCTGCCGATCATCCTGGTTTCCGGGCGCATGGGCGACATCGAGGACAAAAAATTGGCCGGCAACATCAAGAAAGTCGTGCTCAAACCCTACAATCAGGCGATCATCTCGGCAGCCATCCGCGAGGTGCTCGACGCCAAGCCCCAAACGATAGCCGCATGAAATCCGTGTGCATCATCGACGACGACTCCGAAGTCCGCGACACCATTATGAGCCTCACGCGCAAGATGCGCCTGACCAGCGATGCCGCCGGTACCCTGGAGGCCGGCATGGACCTGCTCGCCCGGGAGCGTTTCGACGTCGTATTTCTGGACGTGCGTTTGCCCGACGGCAACGGACTGGCCGCCCTGCCCGCCATCAAGCGCCTGCCTGACGCCCCGGAGGTCATCATCCTCACCGGCATTGGCGACCCGGACGGCGCGGAACTGGCCATTCAGGAAGGGGTTTGGGACTATCTGGTCAAGCCCTCGCCGGTAAAGGAGATGATGCTCACCCTCAAGCGGGCGCTGAAGTACCGCGAGGAACGCCGTTGCGACCATACGCCGGTCTCTCTGACCCTGACCGGCTGCGTGACGGCCAGCCCCCGGATGCAGCCGTGCCTCGATCAGGTGGCCCATGCCGCCGGATCCAACGCCGCCGTGCTGGTGACCGGCGAAACCGGGGCCGGCAAGGAACTTTTCGCCCGGCTCATTCACGCCAACAGCGCCCGGGCCAACAAGGCCTTCGTCACCGTGGACTGCGCTTCGCTGACCGAATCCCTGGTGGAAAGCACGCTCTTTGGCCACAAGAAAGGGGCCTTCACCGGGGCCGACGCCGACCGGGTGGGGCTGGCCCAGCTGGCCGATGGGGGCACGCTTTTCTTGGACGAGGTGGGTGAGATGCCGACCTCGCTGCAAAAGACCTTCTTGCGCGTACTCCACGAAAAAACCTTCCGGCCGGTGGGCGGCATCACCGAAATCCGCAGCGATTTCCGAATCATTGCCGCCACCAACCGCGACCTCGAAGCCATGGTCGAGGCCGGAGAATTTCGCCGCGACCTGTATTTTCGGCTCAAGACCATTGAAGTGTCCCTCCCTCCCCTTCGCAGCAGGGTGGAAGACATCAAGCCGCTCACCCTGGCCTTTGCCGATGCCCTGGCGGCCGAATACGCCCTGCCGCAAAAAGGCTTTGACGCGGAATTCCTGGCCATGTTGGAGGCCTATGACTGGCCGGGCAACGTGCGTGAGTTGCGAAACGTGGTGGAGCGCGCCTTTCTGGCTTCCGGACGGGAAAAAACCCTCTACAGTATGCACCTGCCCCAAAATGTCCGCATCAAGGTGACCAAATCGACCTTGGAGCGGGGCAATCAGAGCGGCGAGCGGCGCTCCATGGCTTCGGCAGGGTTTTTCCCCATGGAAACAAGTCCAGTCGGCCGACGCACCCTTAAGGAATACAAGGAAGCCATGGAACGACGCTACCTGGAAGGACTGTTGCGCGAACACGGCCGCGACGTGGCGGCCATGCTGGAGATCTCCGGGCTCTCGCGCTCCCATTTCTACGCCCTGCTCAAAAAAAGCGCTCTCGCCATCCCCGATTAACGGACCGCCCCACCCCCCTCCTTCCCTGCCGCACATTTGCCCCTGGCCACTGACAGATGGATGCGCGGTTTTCCTGATTACTGCGACACGAATCGATCAAAACTATCGATTTTACAGACACTGTTTCTCGCCTTAGACTCAAACACTCTCTCGCGCTGGTCGACTCTTCTCCCTGGGCGGACAGGCCAACGGACGACGTGCGCCTGGCGCCAGGCAGTCGTGCCATCGTCGTCGACATCTGTTCGCGCACGATAGGGTCTGTCACGCTTTGCGACGGAAGAATCCGTACGGTCGCTCAGGGTTCCGACGAGGTACGACGGCTTGCGCCAGTGCCGTAGCGTCCAGGGAAAAGTGACCGGCGGCCTAGCCCGAGACCCCTGCATTGTGCGGCTCCTTGACGAAGTCTTGGGCGAGGAGCCCCGGCTTCCGGACGATCTGGACTGTGCGGGCGCGCTTGACGCGGCCTGACCCGCCGCCGCCCTTTTGCATAGGACACATGGCCTGGAGGCATAATGCGAGCAGCGATTTTGGAACGGTTCGATGGACTGGCCGACCGCTTTCTGGCGGACATCGAACCCATGAAGGACGCCGGGGCGCTGGTCGTCGGCATCTACTGCACCTTTGCCCCGGTCGAACTGGTCCGCGCCGCCGGAGCCATACCCGTTGGCCTTTGCGGCAAGAAGCAGGCTCCCATCCCGGCGGCCGAGCGGACGTTGCCCGCCAACCTCTGTCCGCTGATCAAGTCGAGCTATGGCTACGCCGTCACCGGCGCCTGCCCCTACTTTGCCGCCTCGGACCTGCTCGTGGGCGAGACCACCTGCGACGGGAAAAAGAAGATGTACGAGCACCTCTCCAAGATCAAGCCACTGCATCTGATGCATCTCCCGGCCGCTATCGGTCCTGCCCAGGACGCCTACTGGCGAGGCGAAGTGCAACGCTTCCAGGAGTTCCTGGAGGCGGCCACCGGCAACTCCGTCACGCCTGAGGGCCTTTGCGAGGAAATCCGCATCCAAAACGAGGTGCGCCGGCTGCTGGTTCGGCTGTTGTCCACAGCCGCCGGCGCCTGTCTTCCCATAAGCGGTCTGGACATGATGCTGGTCAGTGAAGCCAAGGGCTTTTGCGCCGATCCCTCCGCCTATGCCGCCACGCTGCATGAACTGCTGGCCGAACTGAATGCCCTGGTTGCCGCCGGCCAGTCCTGCGTGGCCGCTAATGCCCGGCGCATCCTCCTGACCGGCTGTCCGGTCGGGCGCGGGTCGGAAAAGGTCGTCCGGCTGGTCGAGGAAAGCGGAGGCGTGGTCGTAGCCGCTGAAAACTGCTCGGGCGTCAAAAATTTCGACCTGCTCGTTGACGAGACAGGCGACCCGCTGACCGCCATTGCCCGGCGCTACCTGCGCATTCCCTGCTCGGTGATGACGCCCAATACCGGCCGATTTGCCCTGCTCGACCGGCTGACCAAGGAATTTCGCCCCCATGGCATCATCGATCTCACCTGGCAGTGCTGCCACACCTACAACGTGGAGTCGCCGCTGGTTACGGCGCACATGCTGGAGACGCATGGTCTGCCCACGCTGCACATTGAGACGGACTACTCCGAATCCGACACGGAACAACTCCGCACACGCATCGAAGCCTTCCTGGAACTGCTGTGAGCAGGCGCGGGAGAGGCCAGGCATCGCGGACGCCCGGAGTCGGACGACAGTCCCGGACTTGGTGCCCGGAAGACTTTTCTGCTGCCGAACGGAAGCAACACCCTATCCCCCCAAAGGAGCGTTTCATGACGAAGACTGCACGATCGCTTGCCGCCCTGGTCATTGGCCTGTGCCTTGGCGCCGGCTGGTTTGCGGCCACGGCCGACGCGGCCGGCGACAAGCCCAAGATCAAAGTGGCGGCCCAGGCAACTTCCGGCCAAGTCTTCCAATTCCTGGCCAAGGATAAGGGCTACCTGGACGATGAAGGCATCGACGTCGAGATGGTCTACATCAATAACGGCACCGATGCCTTTTCAGCGCTCAGTTCCGGCAAGGTGGACGTCATCTCCACCTATGGTACGGGCGGTCCGCTCATCCAAATCGCCAACGGACAGAAATTTTCCATCTTCGGCGGCTACATGATCATCGGCGCAACCCCGGTGTTCGCGCTGCCGGGCACGGAATACAAGGGCATCGAGTCGTTTCGGGGCAAAAAAATCGCCATCATGCGCGGCGGAACACCGGACATCGTCCTCAAAGGCATCCTCCATGACGCCGGGTTTGACCTCAACAAGGACGTCACCTTCGTCGAGATCAAGCGGAACCAGGACGTCATGGAAGCCGTGCGCAGCGGCCAGTGCGAATTTGGCGCGGTGTCTACTGGCTTTGAGCCGCAGATCAACGAATCCGGGATGCGGATTGTCCTTTGGCCGGACGAATTGTGGCCCAACCACTCCTGCTGCCGGATGCTGTCCCAGACCGAATGGATGGGCGCCAACCCCGAACTCCTCAAAAAACTGCTGCGCGCCTATCTGCGCGCCGAACGCGACATGCAGTCGCCGGGCGGCATGGACACGGTGGTCAAGCTCACGATGAAAGAGCTCGATATGCCCGAAGGGCTCGTACGCAGCTTTGTGCAAAGCCCGCACCTCATCTACGAGACCGACCCTTACAAGAACAATGTCGTCACCATGTGGAAGAAGATGCAGTCGTTTGACTACATCAAGGACCAAACCGTCGCCATCGACGACCACTTAAATACCGCCATTTACAAATCCGCCCTGGATTCGCTGCTGGCCCAGTACCCGGATGATCCGTTCTTCAAGAAAAAGCTCGAAATGTACAACCAGTACAACCTGTAACAGCAAAACGACGTCGCTTGCGCGAGCACACGCGGCGGCTGCGACCGGACATGGCGCAGCCGCCGCATTCCTGGAGGATCGGGTGAAAAAGGCGTTCAAGCAGAATTGGGGTATTTGCCTGATCGGTATCGGCATCATTCTCGGCTACTGGCTATTAACTGACGCGTTTCGCGTTCTGGACCCGTTTCTTTTTGTCGGCCCCAGCAAGGTGCTGCCGGCGTTTGCAAAATCTGTCGGCAAGCTGTTTGAGGGACTGCTGAGTTCACTTAGGCTCCTGGTCCCCGCCTATGCCCTGGCCGTGGTCCTCGGCGTGAGCCTTGGCGTGGTCATCGGCCTTGTCGTGCCGCTTCGCCGCACAATCACCCCCTACATCACCGCTTTAAGCGCCGTGCCGGTGACCCTGATCACCCCTTTTGCCATCCACGCCTTCTCCACCTTTTACTCCGCCTCGGTGTTCGTCATTTTCCTGGGGGCGTTCTGGCCTATCCTCGGGACCACCATCGCCGGGGTGGTCACCATCGACAAACGCTATCTGGACAACGCCGCCACCCTGGAAATCCGGGGCGTTGAAAAAATGTTTCGCGTGGTCTTGCCCGCTGCCGCTCCCACCATCTTTGCCGGGTGTTCCATTGCGCTCAAATTCTCCTTCATTTTGCTCACCGTGGCCGAAATGTTCGGGGCCACGTCGGGCATGGGCTATTTCGTCCAGTACTATTCGGACTTTGCCCGCTTTGACATGGTCATTGTCGGCTTCATCTTCATGGCTCTTATTCTGGTCGGCATCATAATCCTCTTTGACCTGATCAAAAGTCGGGCCTTGGCCTGGACCCTTAACAGCTAAACCAGTTCACGAAAGAGCCAGCGCCCCGCAAACGCAGGCACCAGGAAGAAGAACCCATGCACGAAATGACTCCAGTTGAGCGGGCGGCCGCCATTGCCCAGGGTAGGGAAGCGGACCGGCTGCCGTGCAACCCCAACGTGGCCAACGGCGCGGCCAGGATCTACGGCTGCAAGATTTCCCAGTTCAACACCGATCCCGAGGTGCTGGCTAAGGCCCAGATCGCCTCCTACCGGCGCTTTGGCTATGACGGCGTGCGGATTTTTACCGATCTTTTCGCCTGGGCCGAGGCCATGGGGGCCAAAGTGACCTGCCCCGAGGACCATACCGTCGATCTGGCCGCCCCGGCCGTTGCCAGTGTCGCGGCCATCGACTGTCTGCGGCCGGCCGATCCCCGCAAGGACGGCCGGTTGCCCGTCTACCTCGAAGCCATGGACATCCTCCTTGCGGCCATCGGCCACGAGGTCGGCTGTTCCGCCGGCATTGTCGGTCCGTTCACCAACGCCTTTTTCCTCTATGGGGTCGACGAATCCTTCCGGCTCATGCGCAAGAACCCGCAAGCCTTCCACAAGCTGTGCCGGGTGTCCCTGGAGACCTGCCTGGCCTACGCCGAGGCCGCCATTGGCAAAGGGCTGTCGCCGACCATCTCCGAACCCATGTCCTCGTGCACCGTGGTCAGCCCGGCCGCCTTCCGGGAGTTCTCCCTGCCGTATCTCAAGGAACTGGTCGATTACATCAAAAGCCACGGCAAATCCCCGGTCATCCACATCTGCGGCGCAACCAAACGCATCTGGCACGACATCGCGGATCTCGGCGTTGGCGGGTTTAGCGTGGACAATGTGGTCAACCTCAAAGACTGCTGCCTAACCATCGGCCATAAAACGAAAATTCTCGGCCATGTCGACCCGGCCAGCGTCATGTACGGCGGGACGGTGGTCGATGTGCGCCGCAAGACTTTGCAGTGCATTCTGGACGCCTACGACAGCCCCAAGGGCTACGTGGTCATGTCCGGCTGCAGCCTGCCGGTGGAAACGCCGCTTCGGAACATCGACGCCATGCTGCAGGTGGTGCGGGAAGTGGGCTACCCGGTCAGGCCCGACACCGTCAGGGATATGTTGGATCGGCTCCCAAGCGACGGGCCGGAAGCCTAACGAGCCGCGAAGAGAAGTAAAACGAATGCTGGAGGCTGGACGTTTTGTTGAATGTGACTCTTGAGGAGCTGTGTTTTGCCTACGACACGGCCCAGATCCTGGGCGGCATCAACCTGGACGTGGAGGCTGGAGCCTTCGTTTGCCTGCTTGGCCAGTCGGGTTGCGGCAAGAGCACCTTGCTGCGTCTGCTGGCCGGACTGGAAAAACCCAAATCCGGACAGATTCTGGTCGATGGGGAGCCGGTTACCGGGCCGGGGCTGGAGCGCGGCGTGGTGTTTCAGGACTACGGCCTGTTCCCTTGGATGAGCGCTGGCGACAATATCACCATTGCCCTCAAACAGAAGTTTCCGTCCTTGTCCGCAGCCGAGCGTCGGGCCAAAGCCCTGCGCCGCCTAGCCGAGGTGGAATTGGACGCCGCCTGTTACGACAAGTTCCCCAGGGAGCTTTCCGGCGGGATGCGCCAGCGCTGCGCCATTGCCCGGGCCTTTGGCATTGATCCGCCAATTCTGCTTATGGACGAGCCATTTGCCGCCCTGGACGCCGTAACCCGGGCCAGACTTCAGGAACTGGTGCTCGACCTCTGGCAAAAAGAGACGGCCCAGCGCAAAACCATTTTCTTCGTCACCCACGATGTGGACGAGGCCCTCTATCTGGCCACGGACATTGCCATTCTCGGCCAGTCGCCAAGCAGAATCATCTACCGCCACGCCTTTTCCCGGGACAAGCGGCTCGATCGCGGCGCCATGTACAAGGACCCGCAGATTGTGGAGCTGCGAAATGATCTGATCCGGATCATCAACGAGGAAATCATCCAGTTGAAGGCCGCCAACGGCAATGGCCGGGCCAACGGACCCGGAGCCTGACCGGCATGCCCGAACCAGCTTGCGGACACCTTGATGCAACCGGGGTCGAAGCCGGACTCCTGGCCCGGCTGGGATTGACCTTTCCCGACATCCACACGGACGGGGCAGCCATGGCCCGCCTGTCCCAGGGGATCAAGGAACACAAAGGCGCTGCCCTTTGCCAACTGCCCTTTTGCTGCACCGTAGAAGCCGAGGCCCTCGGGGCGTTCATCCGGCTGGGAGACGCCGTGACCGGCCCCAGGGCGGGAGCATTCGTGTGGTCCTCCCTGGGCGAGGTGTTGCGACTCCCGCCCCTGGACACCGCCGCCGGACGCATGGGGCAGGTGCTTCGGGCCTGCTCCCTGCTGGCTGGGGCCGGCCAACCCGTGGCCCTGGAAATAAGCGGCCCCCTGACCATCCTCAACTGGCTCATGGAGCTGGCGGTGGTCATCAGGGAGTGGCGCAGAGACGCTGTGCTTATGGCCGAGGTGCTCACCCGGCTGCAAGACGACCTTGCTGGCTACGTCCTGGCGGCAGCCAAGGCGGGCGTTTCGGTGCTTGGCTACGCCGATCCCACCGGTGTCCTGTCCATCCTGGGTCCCAAACGCTTTGCCTTTATGGCGGACCGGTTTGTCCTGCCCCTGTTGGGCCGGCTCCAAGCCGACGTTGGGGGCAAGGCCGCCGTGCATGTCTGCCCCAAGATAGCCCACGCCCTGGTCAGCGAAGGCCGGGCGCAGTGGCAGGACCTGCCCCTTGGGCGTCCGATGGCCTACGGCCAAGGGTGTCTGGCTGCCGGCAAAAGCGGCCTGCCCCTTGGTGAAGCCTGCCTGAAAAACACCGGCCATTTCTTGAAAAAAGGCGTCATCAAACAGCTTGTCCCGGCCTGATGCCGCACGACAAAACACAAGACGGCGAGAACCTCTCTTTGGGAGAACGGCATGAATGACAAGCACGAACTCTTGCATCACCTGTCGGACTGCGTGGTCAACATGGAAGACGAGCGCGTGATCGACGTTTCCCGGGCCTATGTCGGCGCTGGGCATCCTGCCTTGGAAGGCATCCTGGATGGCCTCGTTGACGGCATGAACCGGGCCGGGACGCTCTATGAGGAAGAAGAGTATTTCGTCTCCGATCTGCTGCTGTGCTCCGACGCCATGTATGCCGGTCTGGCCGAACTCAAGCCGCATCTGCCTGAATCGGAAAAGCGCGCCCGCAAGATCCGGGCTGTGATCGGGGTGGTCGAGGGCGACACCCACGATATCGGCAAGAATCTGGTGAAGATCATGCTGGAGACGGCCGGCTTTGAGATGTACGATCTGGGCCGCGACGTCCCGGTCGAGGCCTTTATCGCCAAGGCCAAGGAGGTGGGTGCGTCCCTTTTGTGCCTGTCCACGCTCATGACCACCACCATGGCCAACATGGGCCGCATTGTGGCCTTGCTGGAAAAAGAAAACCTGCGCGAGTCGGTGAAGGTCATCATCGGCGGCGCGCCGGTGTCCCCGGCCTTTGCCAAAAAAATCGGGGCCGACGCCTACGCCGACAATGCCGTGGGCGCGGTCGCCGTGGCCCGCCGGCTCCTGGCCGCCGAACTCGACCAACTGGCCCGGGACAGCCGAGATGCTTGACGCAAAAACGCGGCTTTTAAAGGCCCTGGCCCGGGAACCCGTGGATCGGCCCCCGTGCATCTGCCCCGGCGGCATGATGAACATGGTGACCCGAGAACTGATGGAGGTCTCCGGCCTGTTTTTGCCCGAGGCCCACACCGACCCGGTGCGCATGGCCCGGCTGGCCACAGCGGCCCATGACGCCCGGTGCTTTGAAAATTACGGCCTGCCCTTTTGCATGACCGTGGAAGCCGAAGCGTTGGGCGCACAGGTCGACCTGGGCACACTGACCTATGAGCCTCATGTTGTTGGCTACGCCATCGACTCCGCCTCCCAATGGGAGCGCCTGCCGCCGTTTGATCCCGGCGCTGGCCGGCCGGCCGTGGTCCTTGAGGCCATCCGGCTTCTGGCGGCCCTGGGCGGCTGCGTGCCGATCATCGGCAACCTGACCGGTCCCATGAGTCTGGCCGGCAGCCTGCTTGAACCGACCACCTTGTACAAGGAACTGCGCCGAAACCCTGGGCAGGCCCACGCCTTCCTGGACCGCCTGACCGACTCTATCCTGGCTTTTGGCCTGGGCCAGTTGGAAGCAGGGGCAGACGTCATCGCCCTGTCCGACCCCAGTGGCACGGGCGAGATTCTCGGCCCGGCCCTGTTTGCCCAATACGAGATTCCGGCCCTGGTCAGGATCAGCACGGGTCTGCGCCAAGCCTATCCCCAGGCCGGGATTATCGTCCATATTTGCGGCAAGATGCACAAGGTCTTCGATCTGCTGGCCGGCCTTGGCTGCGACGCCCTGAGCTTTGACGCCGTGGTTAGCCTCCAAAAAGCCCGGGAGCACCTCCCGCAGACCGCGCTTATGGGTAATGTCAGCACCTTTGCCCTGGAATCCGGCAGCCCGGACAAGGTGGCCGCGCTGACCCGACACTGCCTGGAATGCGGCGTGGATATCGTTTCCCCGGCCTGCGGCATGGGCAACGCCTCGCCCCTGGCCAACCTGCAGGCCATGCTGACGACCGTGGCCGGCCACACCCCTGGGAAAAACCATGCCCGCCATTCGGATCCTTAAGCGCAGCCGGGTCCTAGACAACCGGCCCGGCCGGTCGCTGCTTGAAACCCTGGCCGCCGCCGGCCTGATGCTCCCAAGCCCCTGCGGCGCGGCCGGCCTGTGCGGCAAATGCGCCGTGGCTGTGGCCGGGACCAATGTCCCCCCTCCAACAGAACAGGAATGTGCTCTCTTCACAGAAGAAGAACTGGCCCTGGGCCGCCGTCTGGCCTGCACGCTTTTTCCCGAAGCCGATCTGGACGTAACCCTGCCCCAGGCCGCCACGGAAAGCGCCATCCTGTCCGACGGGTATCTGCCGCCCTTTCGGCTGGAGCCGGCCCTGGTCAAAAAGGCCGTCAGGCTGGAGCCGCAACCGGCCGCCTCCCACGCCGTGCGTCTGGCGGCCGCCTTGGGGGAAAAAAGGATTCCCGCCCGGCTGCTGCGCGGGTTGGACTGGGATGACGACAGTCTGACCGCGACCTTTGACGACGGCAGACTGGTCGCCGTGCAGGCCGGGGACAGGGCCGGCCGGCGTTGCGGCCTGGCAGTGGACATTGGCACGACCACCGTGGTCGCAGCCCTCCTTGACCTGGACACCGGCCGGGAGCTGGCGGCGCGCTCGGCCATAAATCCCCAAACGAGCCAGGGCTTTGATGTGCTCAGCCGCCTGGGCTTTGTCATGGAACAGCCCGAAGAGCGGGTCTGCACCCTGCAGCAGGCCGTGGTTGCCTGCGTCAACACCCTGGCCGGGGAGCTGGCCGCCGAGGCGGGCCTGCCGCCCGGGGCCATCGACACCCTGGCCGTAGCCGCAAACACGACCATGCTGCATCTTCTCCTGGGGATCGACCCGTCTTCCCTGGGCCGGGCACCGTTTACCCCGGTCTTTACCGACGCTATAAGCCTGCCGGCTGCTGAAATCGGCCTCACGGCCGCACCCGGGGCGAGGCTTTACTGCCTGCCCTCGGTTTCCGCCTACATCAGCGCGGACATCGTGGCCGGGATGCAGGCCGCGGGGCTGGCCCAGGCCCCGGGCGCCACGCTTTTTATCGACATCGGCACCAACGGGGAGATGGTCCTGGCCAACGGTGGACGTTTGCTCGCCTGTTCCTGCGCCGCCGGGCCGGCCCTGGAGGGCATGAACATTTCCTGCGGGATGCGCGCCTCGTTAGGGGCCATCGAGGATGTGGCCGTCACGCAAGCCGGTCTGGTCCTGACGACCATCGGAAACGCCCCGCCGACAGGGCTGTGCGGCAGCGGCATCCTGGCCGCCATTCGTACCTTTCTGGAAATCGGACTCATCTTGCCCCGCGGCAATCTGGTCAAGGAGCAGACTCTGGCCGCTGATGATCCCCGCCGCGCCCACCTCTGCACCTGGGACGGCAAGCCGGCGCTGCGGCTGGTGGCCGGGGACTCGCCGGTTGTTGTCACCCAAAAAGACATCCGGCAGGTGCAACTGGCCAAGGGGGCGCTGCTCTCGGGCCTTTACGCCCTGCTCGAGCAGGCCGGCCTGACTCTCGATGCCATCGACCGGGTGCTTATCGCCGGCCAGTTCGGCGCGCATCTGCCGGTGGCCAGCCTGACCGGCTGCGGCATTATCCCCCGAACCTTGGGCGAGAAGGTCGCCTATCTGGGCAACACCTCGAAAAGCGGGGCCTGCCTGGCCCTGCTGTCACAAGCGGCGCGCGGCGACATGGAAGCCCTGGCCCAAAACGTGCGCTTTCTGGAACTGAGCACTCTGGAAGGCTTTGACCGCCTCTTCGTGACGTGTCTGGATTTTCCCCGGCGTGCTGGGTAAACAAAGCGTTTCCCTGTTCCGGAGCCGCAATTTGGCTATGGCTCGTTGTGCACCAGTGCTTTGTAGCCAAAGAGACTCCCCGGCAGACTTGAATTCAAGCCTGATTGCGCCATCACAAACACGTCGCCAAGTCCAAATCGTCCGAACGCCCTCCCCTGCTTTTCACCTCTCCGCCCGCATCGGCAACTGCTCGTCGCTTACCAGCCCATCGAGGGAAGTCGCACTAGCCCCGGGTAAAGTTGTGGCAACGTGAGCAATCGTATCGCTTGTCCTGCACATGCTTTTTATGCACAGCCGTAAACAACTGTGAAGCTGACCACTCACTGGACTTGTCCTCATGGCACTGGGTGCACAGGACGTGCAAATCGGCATATTTGCGCGCATACCCCAGAGCATTGAAGTCCAAGGGACCTTGCCCGCTACTGACGTGGCAGACGGCGCAGGTGAGTGCCTGCTCTTTTGGAGCGACGCCATGATAGAGTCCGAGGAAACGCTCGGTATCGGCAAAGGTGTAGCCGGAATAGGGCCAGCCAATGGCTGCGGCCCCCTGAATGATGGCCTGATCAATGTTACCAGTCTGAAAGAGCACCCCCATTTTGAGGGGGAGCAGGCGGTTGGTGGCAGGATCCAGCGGCTGTTTGGCCACATGGTGTTTGAAGGGCAGGATCTTGGCTGCCGTGTCGTTAATGTCCCCATTGGGACCGGCCATAAGCACGTAGCCGTCGGACTGAACCTGGATAGGCTGACCGAAGACGTAGAAGGTGCTCTTGCCGTTGGACCAACGGTAGGTCGGGGTCTGGTCGGACTTAAAGTCGATCCAGGGCTCATAGAGCCGCTTGGCGTTGACCTGGGCGGCGTTGGAGTAATCCCGGAACATGTCCGTGGGCGAAGACTTGGCGAACCGGGGGATATGGCAGGTCTGGCAGGCGACCTTGGCCGTGTGCGTGTTGAGTTTGGCGTCGGCATGCGGGCTGGCGGCATGGCAGCCGCTCATCGTGCAACTCACGGTCTGGGTGGGATTGTCCACTTCCCGCAGGTCTATCCCCCGACCGGCGATGCGGTGATTGGTGGTCTTGTGGCAGTCCACGCACACACGGTTGGCCCCGGCGGCAGACATATGCACGTCATGGGTGCGGGGAGGATCAGCCAAAATGGGTTCAATGTCGCCTCTCTTGAAATTGTTGCCTCCTCCGGAACTGACGTGGCAGCGCAAGCAGGCGTCCCGACCGGGTCGGGAGAGATCGGCGGCGGCCTGCCGTGCGGACAAGTTCATGGTTGCGGTGTCGAACACGAAATGGGCGGTGCCGTTGGTCGCGTCCACAGTACGCTTGTAGCTTTTGGAGTGGCAAATGAGACAGTCGATATTGGTCAGGGTGGGGGTGGCCAATTCGGTCGCGTCGAGTTTCTTGCCAAGACCGGCGTGGCAGGCTGCACAGCCGCCGTCAACGGGCTTGCCGTCAAGGTTGGTGAACTTGGCAAGCCAGTTAAAGTCCGGGAAGATGCAAAAGTCGTTCATCCCCCCGAGCTTGCCTACATCACCCGTGAGATTGGACATTCCGCCGGCGTCGCCTCGCCAGCGGTAATGCGCTGAAGCCCCCATGGTCGCGGCCTGCGTCTGATGGCAAACGAGACAGGTTGCCGTGGGATTGGCGGGATCAAGGTTGGCTACTCGCGCGGCATGATTTCCAGTCAACTTCATGCGACCAGCCACGATCGGGGCTACGTTCATAAGCAGCCAGTCATCGGACGCCGCCCAGGATGGCGTCCCGGACATCCCTATGAGTAAAGCTGCCGAGAATAAAACGATGCGCCAAACAGACCTTCGCCCCATATGTTCTCCTGAATTGAAACTGATTATCTACAAACTGTTTCTTTGTTTCGTTACTACCAAAGCCGCATTTTAGACAATAAGTCTTGCACATTGTGTAGGCAACCCCGACCTATGCCATATCTTGCTAAATAGGCATTAAATCTCTTATTATCTTGAGTTGCATGCCGAATATCGAATAAACATTAGTGACAACAAAAGGAATGCCCAGAGTATACGAGGCAATAAATCGGCACTGGAACAAACATAGCAGGAGATTGCAGCTGAAATGGCAGCCGAAGGCGGACACTTCCCTTGAAAAGGAAAAAGGCCGCCCGGGCGGGCGGCCTTTTTCGAAGCATTAGATCAACGTTTGTGGCCTAGTTGTTAAGAAGGAGCAATTCTGTCTGCCCCCATATGCTGGAGGTAGGCGTCAGGGTCATGGCATGCATCATGTCATTCTCTTCGTGACTGAGAATATGACAATGCCAGACGTACTCCCAGCCGTAGTCAGTGGGATTATTGAGAACGGTTGTGGGATTGCCGGTGGTCGGGTCGATGGTCGAGATCGACACGCCCTGTTGCTGGGTCGGATCGATGAGCCGGACACTTCTGGGCAGGCCGAAGGGCACCCTGGGCACAACCGGTCGCAGGGCCACGATGCAGTCCTCCAGGGGGTTCATGCGCACCGTATCCTTCCAACCCAGTTCGTTGGCATCCGGCAGCCGGATTGCGCCGTCCCAGCCGACCCGGTTGAGAACCTGTACATCAAAGAGGTGGAAGTGGACGGGGTGTGTGTCCACGCCGTTGTGGGTTATTTTCCATATCTGGGTGTTGTCGCCGGGCGTCGGCACTGCGGCGGTCCAGGCGCCAGTGACGTGGTCCGGGGTCGGTTCGGCGTAACCAAGAGGGATGGTCGTCTGGTTCTGGCCGTTGGTGAAGGGCAGCTCGACGCCGAGGGTGGCGTTCAAACGGCCGTAGTTGACTTCAAAGAGCTCCTGGATCGCCTTTGACTTGAAGTAGATGGTGACCGGTATCGCAGAACCCTTAGGCGTGAAGGTTAACGAGTTTGCCTGGATAGGCACAATATTGGTGGTCGGGAAGTTGGCGTTGTAGGCCGAGCTATACGCGGCCTGGGGCACCAGAACGGGGTGCTGGCTCGCGGCGAAAGCTCCCGTCGTGTTGGCGGTCGACTTGAAGGCGTTCTGAAGGTTGGCCAGGTTGAAGGGGACAGGAGTGCCACCACCAACACGGAACTGCATGATGGTCCGGGTGTTGGGACCGAAGCCGGCGAGGGTCGTGGGGGCTCCGCCTGTGCCGGTCTGGTCCGGGTTGTTCAAGTAGTAGTCCACCCGGGTCTCGAAGGCCGGGACCGGGGCCGGGGCGTCGTTATAGAGGATCACGGTGGTGCCGGCCGGCATGCCCGAGAAGTCGATGATGACGTCGGCGCGTTCGGCCGGGCCCATGAACAGATTCTTTTCCAAGACGTTGCCGACGACAATGTTCTTGGGGTTCGTCTCGTAGCCGATGGGAGTGTTGGTGAGGACCACCGGCTCGGGCAGGAAACCGCCCTCGTTGCCGATCTGGATCATGTTCGGACCCCTCATGGTCGGGTCGGGGATGCCGCTGGGCTTGCCGTAGACCGACTGGCCTTGGGGCACGGGGATCATCCGGACCTCGGTGCCCGTCCGGTTGACGTTGTCCACGGCGGGGATATTCGGGTCGCCCTTATAGAGCTGGAGGTTCAGCATGCGGTCATTACAGGCGTTGAGGATGCGGAAGCGGTAGGCTTTGGGCTGCACGTCCAGGTAGGGATAGGCCGTGCCATTGACGACGGGCGTGTCGTGAAAGGCCTCCGGAGTGGCGGACGGGTTGGGGATGCTCGGCATCTGCGCCGGCTCCCAGGGGGCGTTAACGGTATCGTAGTAGGGGTTGGCCATCAGGCCATGATTCAGCAAGCCGGTGTACGGCGGCCAGAACCACATGGCATAGTCCCAACGGCCCATGGCGTTGGCGCCCAGGCCCAGGGCAGAGCCGGTCTGGTTCGGCATATAGACGTGGGGGAGCCACAGGTCGCTGGATTTGCCCCAGGTGTTGGTGTCCCAGGTGGGATCGGTGGCGAGGATGGAGTTGACAAAGGCATAGGCCCCGGCGCCGGAACCAGTGCCGCCGGGTGCATCGGTGATGGTCACCGTGGGCGGAGCGGTGTAGCCGGAGCCTTTGGCGGTCAGGGTCAGAGCGCTGATGGCGCCGGTGGTGCTGTCGACGGTGGCCGTGGCCGTGGCCTGGACGCCGCCGGGGGTGGTCGGCGGATCGATGACCACCGTGGGCGCGGTGGTGGTGGAGTAGCCCGTGCCGCCAGAGAGCAGGGCGACGCTATAGACCGGCTTGGCCACGGCGCTGTCCACAAAGGTGCGGTCCTGGATGACCAGGGGGATGTCCTCGGCCAGCGGCGGGATGATTCCCTGGGAGGCCAGACTTTTCTCGACGTCGTCGCGCACCAGATACCCGGCGGCCTCGCCGGCATAGACGTTGAGCCGCGTGATGCCCAAGGCGTGGTCATGATAGAACATGAGCCGGGCGCTTTGCTGGTTGGTATAATAGAAGGTCATGACGCCGCCGCCTGGCGGCGGCATGTCCGGGACGTTCCGGGTGGAGACGCCGCGGGTGTAGGGACCGGGTTCGGCCCCTGGCGCAACCCACTGATGCGGCGTGCCGTCACTGATCCAGGGGTTCATGCCGCCGTGGAGATGCAAGGTTCCACGGTTCTGGGGGTAGGAGTCGGTGCCATTGGGGCCTTTGCCGGCGCCCATCATAGAGGTATCCGTCGGAATAAAGAGATTGCCGCCGTTGGCTGTCACCGGCAGGTTGTTGGTGAACTTGACGCGGACCGGGCGGTTCTTGTCGGCCACGATAATCGGTCCGGCATAGTTGAAGTTGGTATTGGTGACGCCGGTGGTGCCTTGGTTCGTTTGGCGGTAGCCGCGAACCTTGGTGCCGTTGCCCGGCAAGTCTGTATGAAACTTGTAGGCAACCTCTTCCAGGGAGATCTCGTAGTAGTCGCTGCCCGGGTAGGTCACGGTGTCCGGGTTGGCGATAGGCAATTGTTTGCTCAGGCCGTCGGTGGTCACGGTGGAGGGGATGGGCAGCTGATTGACGAACTTGCGGATGCCTGTTCCCGTTATGTAGGCACCGGCATCGGTAAACTCGGGCAGGGGACTCCACGCCCAGTTGGGGTAGGGCCCGAAGAGGTCCGGCACGCCCAGCGGACCGGGCGCGGCCACTCCCTTGGCGCTGGAGGTGGAGAGGCCGTCACTCGTGGCCTGAGGCACGGTGGCTTGTTGACGGAGCTTCTCAATGGCCGCGTTTTTCCGATCAGCAGCATTGGTCTTGCCCATCTGCCGCATCTTCTCCCGAGGCATCCCTGCATCGCTCATCTGCGCTGATACGGAGACGGAGGTGAACAGAATAGCCGTGCAACATGCAAGACTGCCAAGAAATCTTATAATTTTTTTACCCTCGTACATAATAATCCTCCCGGAGGCACATTAAGGCGTTACAACAGCAATGCAGGCCAATTGCATTTTTCATGTCCTATGCCCAGACAACCTTCCTGTTTAAGATAAAAAAACGACTAAATAAACAAAGAAAACACTACTTTACTCACAGTCTTTTACACATTACCACATGCACATAAAATGTCAACCAGTGCTCTTGAAATTCTTGCCTTGGCGGTGGCTATCTGAAGAATATACTCGTTTTCACAAGGAAAAATGCCTATTTCAGATCGGTAATAGTCTCCAACAGATTGTGAATATGTTTCCTTTTGCCAATAATTCACTTTTATTGCATACAACCTGAAGCTCGCACGCGGAAAACGCCTACTCGATCAACCAAATTTAAAACAATCACAACAGGGATCATGTTTGAGCCAATTGTTCAAAAATATTCACCAATCGCAGGGCAACAGACCGCACAGCCCCCCCAAGTGAGCTCGGCTTTGACGCCCAGGATGCAGCTCGAACTTGATACTGCGGGCCGGAAATTCTCCACACGAACCAGAGCAAGCAGCAAACCGCCAGGATTGTGCCTACCCCTTGCAGAGATATAGAAACGCCTCTCTCAAGGGATGATAGAAAGCGGGATGGACAAGGGATGCACCGAACGCCGGCGGCATTCGGCGAAAGGAGGCTACCGCTCACGACGCGGGCTTGAGGGCCGCAGGCAGGTCCGGCCAGCGCTTGAGGCTTGAGGTTCTTTACAACTCGCTGTCGCCCAGGGGGGAGTATGCCGGGAGGGTCAGACGCTCCCAAACGTGGCATGGACATCAATCGAACTGAAAGAGCAATCATATTGCAAAACTGCTGAACACAACGAAGCGCCTTCCGCTTTTTTCTTGCCTGAATCCAATTTTTACGTGTAAGGTGATGGACTATGAAACACTTCTTGCGCCCCTTGCCCTTGGTGCTTGGCCTGTTGCTCCTGGCCGCCGCTGCCCTGGCCCAACCCGCCGCCTCGAAGCTGGCCCCTCCGGGCAAGGGCGACAAATGCCCGGTCTGCGGCATGTTTGTGGCCAAGTACACGGATTGGCTGGCCTATGCCGTGCTGGCCGACGGCAAGGTCCTCTACTTCGATGGTCCCAAGGATATGTTCCGCTTCGCGGCCGACCCGGCCCACTACCTGCCGGGGTTTAAAAAGGAGCAGATCACGGCCCTGTATGTCAGCGAATTCTACAGCGTGAAGCCCCTGCCGGCCCAGCAGGCCTTCTACGTGGTCGGCAGCGACGCATACGGCCCCATGGGCCATGAACTGGTCCCCCTGGCCACGCAGGCCGACGCCGAGGCCTTCCGCAAGGACCATAAGGGAAAGCGGGTGCTGCGCTTTGCCGACATCACCCCCGGGTTGCTCAAGGCCCTGGACTGATGCGCCCCTCCGACGTCTTCCTGGTCGTGACCGGCGGCCTGATTCTGCTCCTGGCGACCCTGCTGGCCGGTTATCCCTTGGCCGACGCCGGGCGTCGCGACGCCCGCCAGTCCCTGGAGGCCCGGCTGGTGGCCGAGTTGGGACTGACCGACCTCTGCCTGTCCACCGAGGCCCGCTACACCCGCCACTTGTCCCAGGCTGACCGTTTTGCAGCCTTCCAGGATCACCCGCGAAGCCTGGAGCATTTCCCAAGCGGCGCTCTGTTGCCGCCGCCCCGCTTGTTGACCGCCGGCAGCACGGAGTCCGAGCCATGAGCGCGATCGAACGCCAGCGGGCCTTCCTGGACTACACCCTGTCGAGTCTTGTCCGGCGCAAGGGCAAAAACGGCGCTCTGGTCCTGGCCTACGCCCTGGTCGTGTTCCTCATGGCCTCAGTCATCTTCTTCGCCCGCGCCCTGCGCACCGAGGGCCAGACGATCCTGGCCGGGACCCCGGAGCTCCTCGTTCAACGCCTCCTGGCCGGCCGCTACGACACCATCCGCGCGGAGTACGCCGACACCATCCGGGCCATCCGCGGCGTCAGCCAAGTGGAGCCGCGCCTTTGGGGCTACTACTTCAACCGGGCCGTTGGCGCGACCTTCACTGTCTTGGGCCGGGCCGACTTCGCCCACGCCGATGACGAGATCGTGGTCGGCCCCGTGGCGGCCAAAGCCTGGACCAACCTCCAGGACGGCCGCTACCTCCTGCGCACGGCCAAGGGCGATTCTGCCGGCTTCAAGCCGGTGGAGGTGCTGCCCGAAGAGAGCCGGCTCGTCTCTGCCGATTTGCTGCTCATGTCCGAAGCCGCCTTCCGTCGCGTCTTTGGCATGCCCGAAGGGCACTACACCGATCTGGCGGTCAGCGTGCGCAATCCCCAGGAACTGCAGACCGTGACCGAGAAGATCCAGCGCGACTTCCCGGACACCCGGCCCATCCAACGTGAAGAGATTCTGCGGACCTACGAGTCGGTCTTTGAGTGGCGCGGCGGTCTGGTCATCGTCCTCTTTGCCAGCGCAGCCCTGGCCTTTTTCATCTTCGCCTGGGACAAAGCCACCGGCCTCTCTGCCGAGGAGCGCCACGAAATCGGCATCTTAAAGGCCCTGGGCTGGGACACCGCCGACGTACTGGCCATGAAATTCTGGGAGGGGCTGGCCATCTCCCTGACCGCTTTCCTGCTCGGAACGATTGCCGCCTACTACCACGTCTTCCTGGCCAACGCCGGCCTCTTTGCCCAGGCGCTCAAGGGCTGGAGCGTCCTCTACGTCGACTTCCCCCTAAGCCCTGAGATCGATCTCACAGAACTCCTGGCCCTGTTCTTCCTGGCTGTGGCCCCGTATACTTTTATCACCGTCATCCCGACTTGGCGGGCGGCCATCACCGACCCGGACACGGTCATGCGCGGGAGTTGAAGCCATGATTCGTGTGGAGAACGTCACCAAAGTCTTCAATCCCGGCCGGCCCAGCGAGTACACCGCCCTGCGGGGGGTCAGCGTGGTCACCCTCGAGAACAAGGTTACGGTGCTGCGAGGCCCCAGCGGCTCGGGCAAGACCACCCTCCTCTCACTCATGGGGTGCATGACCCGGCCCACGTCAGGCCGCATCTACCTCGGCGAGCGCAATATCTCCTCCCTGCCCGAGCGTTTCCTGTCCGAACTGCGGCGAACCGCTTTCGGCTTCATCTTTCAGAGCTTTAATCTGATAGCCGGCCTGACCGCCCTGGAGAACGTCATGGTCCCGTCCTATCCCCTGGGCCAGCCCCGTGGCCAGGTCCGGGAGCGGGCTGCGGCCCTCCTGGAAAAATTCCGCCTGGGGAGCAAGATCGACCAGAAAATTGAGAACCTCTCCGGCGGCGAGAAGCAGCGCACAGCCATCGCCCGCGCCCTGATAAACGATCCCGCGACCATCATTGCCGACGAACCCACAGCTAACCTGGATACCGCGCTGTCCCTGGAGTTTCTGGACATCGTCGGCCAGCTGCGGGCCGAGGGCAAGACATTCGTCATCGCCAGCCACGACGCCCTGGTCCACGAAGCCGCGGTGGTCGACGAGGTGGTCAGCCTGCGCGACGGTCTGGTCGTGCCCACGGACCGCCATGCTGCTTAAGCCCGTTGTCCTCGCCCTGATCCTGGTCTCGGGCCTCATCGGTCTGACCATGATCTACGCCGCCTGGCAGGGGGTGGTCATCCTGCGCCATTTCGACCTCGCCAACAGCCATCCCCGCCAGTTGGCCCTGGAGCGCAAGACCTACCTTATTTCCACCATCCTCTCTTACGTCATGCTCTTCGAATTGCTCTCCCTGTTCCTCTTCATTTACGCCGGCGAGGACCTCCACCACCTTTTCGTGGGGGCCATGTGCGCCGTGGGAACCTTCACCGTCAACAGCTACGGCTATACGGCCCTGCTGCTCAAGATCGCATCCTCGCTGGGCTGCGGGATCTGGCTCATCATCAACCACCTGGACAACCAAGGCTACGACTACCCCCTGATCCGGACCAAATATGCCTTCCTCCTGCCCTTGACCGCCCTGGTGCTCTTTGAGGCCTATGTGCAGTTCGGCTTCTTCGCCCACATGGCTCCAAACCGCATCACCTCCTGCTGCGGAGCGGTCTTCAGCGACGAGGCAACGACCCTGACCGCCTCCCTGGCCCACCTGCCGCCGGCCCTGACCCAGGTCCTGTTCTGGGGCGGCCTGCTGGCCCTGATCCGCAGCGGCATCCACTTCCTGGCCACCGGCCAGGGCGCCCGCCTCTTCGCCTGGATCGCCGCAAGCATGTTCGTCATTGGTATCCTGGCCGTGCTCTCGTTTATCTCCGTCTACTGGTACGAGTTGCCCACCCACCACTGTCCTTTCTGCCTGCTTAAGGCCGAGTACGACTGGATCGGTTACCCGCTCTACGCCGCCTTGCTCCTGCTTGGCATCTGCGGGGCCGGGGTCGGGGCCGTGGAACAGGCCGCCGGCATCCCTTCCCTGGCCGCGACGTTGCCGCGTCTGCAACGCCGCCTCTGCCAGGCGGCCCTGGTCGGGGCCGGACTGCTGGCGGCCATCGCCCTTTGGCCTCTGCTCGTCTCAGACTTCACCTTGGGATAGGACATCATGAACACCTCCATCGTCCGTCCGTCCGCCGCGCCCCTGGCCCGCCTCCTGGTCCTCCTGGCCGCCCTCTGTCTGCTGGCCATAGCCGCCGCCTGTTCCCAAAGCCCCGAAACAGGCAAAGGGCCGGAGGCCTCCAAGAGCGGAGCCGGCGAATCCACCGAAGGCAAATTGGTCCTTTACGCCTGCCCCATGAACGACATCCCGCCCCTGCCCGCTCCCGGCAAATGCCCGGTCTGCGGCATGGAACTGACGCCGGTTATCATGGGCGACAGTGAGCCGGGCGCTGTGTCCAGAAACCACCTGGACCCGGCCCAGATGCAGCTGGCCGACATCCGCACCGCGCCGGTGGAAAGCCGCTACGTGACCGCCACGGTCCAACTCTACGGCCAAGTGGAGTACGACGACGCCTTCATCAACGAGATCATCGCCCCGACCAACGGCATTGTGGACAGGGTCTACATCCGCCGGGTCGGGGAATACATCCGCGTCGAGCAGAAGCTCTTCGATTTCTACTCCGCCGAGCTCTACGACCTGGAGACCCAGCTCCTGGACCTCGTGCGGGTTATCCCCGACTTCGTCTCCAGTCAGATCGGCGTGCCGGTCAACCCGTCGTTGCGGGATCCCGCCAGCCCGCCTCCCGATGCCCAGCAGATCCAGGACGCCCGGCGTCGCTTCGCCGTCCTGCGCTCCCGCCTGCGCAGCTTTGGCCTCCTCGACCGGGACATCAACCAGGTGCTGCGCCTGGAGCAGCCCCCGGGCATCGTTTCCGTGCGCATGCCCAACCTGACCTCGAAAGTGGGCGGAGTGATCCTCGAGACCAACGCCGTCCAAGGGGCGTACGCCAACAAGGGCACGCTCCTGGCCAAAATCGCCGACCCGTACTTCCTGTGGATCAACTTTGACGCTTTCGAGCACGACTTCCCTTGGCTGCGCGCCGGCCAGAGGATCGAATTCTCCTCCCCGGCCCGGCCGGGCGAGGTCTTCACAGCCAGGATTACGACCATCGACCCGGTTTTTAACGAGAAGAGCCGGACCTTTCGCGTGGGCGTGGGCTACAACGATTATAAGACCCTCCTTCGGCCGAACATGAGCCTGCGCGGCAAGGTCAAGACCCTGCTGGACAAGGAGGGCCGTCCCACCTCGGAAGGCACCGCCCCAGAGCGCGCCCCCCTGGTCATCCCGGACACGGCCCCCCTCATCACCGGCGAACGGGCCGTGGTCTACGTGGCCGTGCCCGGCAAGCCCGGCGTCTTCGAAGGCCGTGAGATCGTCCTCGGCCCCAAGGCCGACCGGGCCTACGTGGTGCTGGCCGGTCTGGCCAAAGGCGAACAGGTGGTCGTCCAGGGAGCCTTCAAACTCGACAGCGAGCGTCAGATATTGGCAAAACCGAGTCTGCTCAAGCCCGAAGGTCTCGTCCGGCAGCAGGATTTCGGCCTGACCGCCGCCCCGCCCACCACCAGGAGCGGCCCGCACAGCGAACATCCGCCCGGCCCCTCGCCGGCGCCGGTGTTCCCCCCGGCCGAGATCTTCACGACCGCTCCTCCACCCGCCACAGACGGCCACGTCCAGCCAGCCCCCCCGGTCACGTTTTTGCCCGGCACTGGGCCTTCCCGGGATTCGCAGCCCTCAACCAAGCCCGTGAACGAGTAGATCGGACGCGGTGGATCGCAACCATGCACATTCCCGAACGCCCTGAACAGCCCGCTGCGAACTCGTCCCACGGCTTGCTCGATCCCCTGCTCGCCTTCTGTCAGCGCCAAAAAGTCGTCATCGGCCTTCTGGCCGCCCTGATCGTCATCGGTGGCCTGTCCGTGGCCCCTTTCGACTGGCGTCTGCCCTGGCTCCTGCGCACCCCGGTGGCCGTGGACGCCATACCCAACATCGGCGAGAACCAGCAGATCGTCTTCAGTGAATGGCCCGGCCGGTCGCCCCGCGACGTGGAGGAGCAGATCACCTATCCGCTGACCACGGCCCTGCTCGGCGTTTCCGGGGTCAAGACCGTTCGCTCCAACTCCTCCTTTGGCTTCTCCGAGGTCTACGTCATCTTCGAGGATGGGGTGGACTTCTACTTTGCCCGCACCCGCATCCTCGAAAAGCTGGCCAGCCTGCAGCCCGGCCTCCTGCCGCCGGCGGTGGCCCCGCGGCTGGGACCTGACGCCACGGCCCTGGGCCAGGTGTTCTGGTACACCCTGGACGGTCTCGACGCCCAGGGCCGCTTCGTCGGCGGCTTCGAGCCCAATGAACTGCGCACCCTGCAGGACTTCTACCTGCGCTACGCCCTGCTTGCCGTTCCCGGCGTGGCCGAAGCCGCCTCCATCGGCGGCTTTGTCCGGGAGTACCAGGTGGACCTGGACCCGCAACGGCTCAAGTCCTACGGCATCTCCCTGGAGGAAGTCGGGGCGGCGGTCCAGAAATCCAACCTCGACGTGGGGGCGCGGACTCTCGAGATCAACCGGGTGGAGTACCTGGTGCGCGGACTGGGCTTCATCAAGAGCCTGGACGATCTGGGGCAAACCCTGGTGGCGACGCGGGATGGCCGTCCGGTCTTTCTCAACCAGCTCGGGACGCTGTCCTTCGGCCCGGCCCTGCGCCAGGGAGCCCTGGACAAAGACGGCCACGAGGCCGTGGGCGGCGTGGTGGTGACCCGTTTCGGAGCCAACCCCATGGAGGTCATCGCCGGAATCAAAGCGGCCATCGCCCGAGTCGAGCCGGGTCTGCCCAAGCGCACCTTGGCCGACGGCACTGTCAGCCAGGTCAAAGTCGTGCCCTTTTACGACCGTTCCGGCCTGATTCGGGAGACCCTGCACACCCTGGATGAATCCCTGGTCTCGGAAATCCTGGTTACGGTGGTGGTGGTCCTGGCTATGGTCCAACACCTGGGAGCCTCACTGCTGGTCTCGGCCTTGCTTCCCCTGGCCGTACTGCTGACCTTCCTGGCGATGAAGGCCTTCGGGGTCGAGGCCAATATCGTGGCCCTGGCCGGCATTGCCATCGCCATTGGCACCATGGTGGACATGGCCATCATCCTCACCGAAAATATCCTGCGGCGACGCGACGAGGCCCCGCCGGAAGAGCCCCTGGCCGCAACCGTTTTTTCGGCGACGAGCGAGGTCGGCGGTGCGGTGCTGGCTTCCATCGCCACCACGATTATCGGCTTCCTGCCCATCTTCTTCATGACCGGGGCCGAGGGCAAACTTTTCCGCCCCCTGGCCTTCACCAAAACATTTGCCCTGACAGCCTCCCTGGTGGTGGCCCTGGGCTTCATCCCGCCAGCTGCCGAACTCCTCCTGCGCCGCCGCAACTGGGATCGGACCAAGTACTTCTCGCCCTATGAAATAGCCGTTTACGCCGGAGCAGTCCTGGCCTTCTTTCTCGACGCCGTGGTCGGCTTGGCCATGGCGGCCGTGGGCGGCCTGTATTTGACCCGGCGTTTCGTGGCCCAAAAGCGCAATGCCCTGCTCACCCGCGCGGCCATCTGGACGGCCATTGCCGCCGTGGCCGTGCTCCTGACCCGGCACTGGCTGCCGCTGGGGCCTGAGCGCGGCATCGTGCGCAACCTTGTCTTTGTGGCCCTGATCCTCGGGGTCTGGCTGGGGGCTTTCCACCTCTTCCACCGCCGCTACGCCCGGATGCTTGCCTGGTGCCTGGAACACAAACGGACCTTCCTGGCCCTGCCGGCAACCTTGGTGCTCCTGGGCGGGCTGGTCTGGCTGGGATTTGCCGGCCTCTTCGGCTGGCTGCCGGAGTTTCTGCGCGTTTCCCCGCCCCTAGCTGCCCTAGACCGGACCTTTCCCGGCCTGCAAAAAGAGTTCATGCCCTCCCTGGACGAAGGATCCTTCCTGTACATGCCAACCACCATGCCCCACGCTTCCACCGCCGAAGTTCTGGACATTGTCCAGCGCCAGGACGCAGCCCTTCGCAGCCTGCCCGAGGTGGCCGCAGTGGTTGGCAAGCTCGGCCGAGCCGAAACGCCCCTGGACCCTGCCCCGATAAACATGATCGAGACCGTCATCACCTATCACCCGGAATACCTGACCGATGCGGACGGTCGCCTGCTCCGCTTCCTCTATGCCCCCGAGGCCGTGGGGCTGGCCGTGAACCGCGACGGTTTGCCCATGCCGGCCGGCGACGGAGCCGGCTACTTCGTGCGCGGTGTCTTCGCCCGCGACGAGCAGGGCCGCCTCATCCCCAACGACGCCGGCCAGCCGTTTCGCCTCTGGCGACGGCCCCTGGACCCGGATCTGAACCCCGGCCGGACAGCCTGGCCCGGCGTGCGCAGCCCCGAAGACATCTGGGCCGGCATCGCCGCCGCCGCCCGCATGCCCGGCGTGACGACAGCCCCCAAGCTTCAGCCCATCTCCGCTCGTCTGGTCATGCTCCAAAGCGGCATCCGGGCCTCGGTGGCCGTGCGGGTCAAAGGTCCGGACGTACCCAGCGTGGAGCAGTCCGCCGGGCTCATCGAGCGCTTCCTGCGCGACGTCAAGGTCATCGAACCGGCCTCGGTGCTGTCCGACCGCATCACGGCAAAGCCCTATCTGGAGGTCGCCATCGACCGCGGCCGGGCCGGCCAGTACGGCCTCTCGGTCCAGGCGGTGCAGGAGGCCCTCGAGACCGGCGTGGGCGGCCGGGTGGCGACAACCACCGTAGAGGGACGCGAACGCTATCCCGTGCGTCTTCGTTACCAGCGCGAACTGCGCGACAGCCCGGAAGCCATCGGCTCCCTGCTGTTGACCACCCCTGACGGCGTCCAGGTGCCCCTGGCCCAGGTGGCCGATATCCGTTACACCCCCGGCCCGAACATGATCCGGGGCGAAGACGCCTTCACCGTGGATTACGTCATCTTCGACGGCAAGGCCGGGATCACGCCCATCCACGCAGTGGAGGCCGCCCAAACCTACCTGGACTCCATGCGCGATGCCGGCCTGCTGGAACTGCCCGTCGGCGTCTCCTACGACTTCACCGGGACCTTCGAGAACCACTCCCGGGCCGAAAAGAGGCTGGCCTTCATCCTGCCCCTGGCCATGGCCCTCATTTTCCTGGTCATCTACCTGCACTTCGCCTCGGTGCGCACCTCGCTTATCGTCTTTTCGGCCATCCCCGTTTCCTGGGCCGGCGGTTTCGTCATGCTCTGGCTCTACGGTCTGCCCTGGTTTATGAACCTGGACCTCTTCGGGGTGAACATGCGTCAGCTCTTCCAGATGCACGAACTGGCCCTCTCGCTGCCGGTTTGGGTCGGTTTCCTGGCCCTTTTTGGGGTGGCCACAAACGACGGCGTAGTCATGGGCACCTATCTTCGGGACCGCTTCCGGCAGTTGGCCCCTGGAGATGTTGCGGCGGTGCGGGCGGCAACCATCGAGGCGGGCCTCAAGCGCGTGCGCCCCTGTCTGATGACCACGGCCACCACCATCCTGGCGTTGATTCCGGTGCTGACCTCCCGCGGCCGGGGCTCAGATCTGGTGGTGCCCATGGCTATCCCGCCCTTCGGCGGCATGGTCTTCGTCCTGGTGACCATGTTCGTAGTGCCTGTGCTTTGGTGCTGGCTGGAAGAACGGCGACTGACGCGAGTGGGGACGGACTGATCCGGGAACTAACATTTCTTCGAGAAGAAATGTGCTCTCCCTCTTGTAGCAGCATGTGACATCAGATAACTCTTGCCTGGAATAGGCTTGGCCTGGCGGGACTCGTCGACCTGCGGCAATGCCGTAGGCCGCACAACGTCATAATGGTCGGTTTTGTCCCCGGTCGTGGAATGTCTTGTTGTGATGGCCCATTCACGAAACAACCCAGGAGGAAAACCCATGCGATTCCGTATTGTTCTCACCGTCGTCACGCTCGCCTGTTGCCTGCTCCCCGGTTTGGCCTTGGCCCAGGGCAACTCGCCGGCAACTCCCCCTGCCATAAGCCAGGACGTCCATGACCACGCTTCCTGTCCGCTGTGCGGCATGGACCGGGGGAAATTCGCTCATTCGCGCATGCTCATCGAATACGGCGACGGCACTGTTTTCCCAGCCTGTTCCTTGCATTGCGCCGTTCTGGATATGGCGGTGAATCTGGACAAGACCCCGACGAAGAGTCTGGTGGCCGACTACAAGACCAAGGAACTCATCGATGCGGAAAAGGCCTTCTGGGTTATTGGGGGCGACCAGATGGGGGTCATGTCCAAGCGGGCCAAGTGGGCTTTCGCCTCCAAGGCCGAGGCCGAAGCCTTTATCAAGGCGCATGGCGGACAATTGGCAGATTTTGACGCGGCCATTAAGGCGGCTTTTGAAGATATGGCGTCTGACACCATGATGATCCGGGAAAAAAGAAAGATGAAGGCGATGCAACATCCATCCTAGCCTCCGGGTTAAGAAGGCCCGGCAAGCGAGGAGACGCGAGTTGAGGATATTTTGCGCTGCATTTCTTCACCATGAGACGATGCATCAGCAATTCGTGTCGAGATACAGGGACAGAATGGCGGCTATCGGGGAGGGGAACACCCCTCCCCGATAGTGTATGGTCATTGAGGTCTCGGTTGATCAGGAATGTATGTGGGAGTTCCGCCAGGCAGCGTAGACAATGGTATTCCAATACCTTTCAGACATTGGTGGTACTGCTGCACACATATGTATTTGGCTTCGTCGTCAGTTGGCGGCTTGCTATTGACGCACGTGACATACGTTCGCGTGCATTGCATCTGTACAGTCGGCTGCTGAGCCATGACACAATCAGGAATGCCCAGACAGACAACGACAATGACAACCAACATTCCCTTTGCTATTTGTCCTCGCATCATAACCTTTCCCCTTTGCGACAACACATCATCGCACCATTGACCTAGCTAACGCATTAAGAGCATGCCTTTCTTGCTTATTACTGTTGCAACAGCAGGAAGTTCTCAGGCGAAATACTTGTTTGGTACACCTCAATAACTCGCATCATGTCATGCTCCTCATGCTCCAACATATGACAATGCCATACGTATTCGGAGCCAAAATTATGCCACCTATTCACACTACTTTCAGCCATAGTAGGATCCAGTAACCGGATACTGCTTGGAGTAATAAACGGGACCGTAGGCAGAGAAAACTTCATCGCCACCGTGGTGTTTGTTCCAGGCAGCATTCTGACCGTTTCCTTCCAGCCAAGTTCATTAGGATCGACCGGAACAGGATTGTTGGCCCAATCCGTACGGGCAACAACCTGCACATTTACCAAGTGAAAATGGATGGGATGTACGTCACCGGTGTTGTTGGCGATGGTCCAAACCTGCGTTTGTCCTTTCGTTGCTATTTCAGTTGGAGGATCAACATAGGCGAACCCGGACACATTGATGCCCTGGTTGTTGAGGTGCTGGGCAAAAGTTCCTAAATTTTGCTTCAGGCGGCCGTAGTCGTCGAAATCCTCATTGAGGCTTTTGATCTGATTGGCATACCCGCCAACCTTGGTGTCGCGGGTGGACACAAAGGTCCCCGGGGGCACAATGGCCGGGGGCTGGGTGGCGGGATAGATGGTCGCCAGCGCATTGGTCATATCGGTCACGAAGGTTGGGTAATCAATGGTCTCGCCACCAGTGCCCACCACCCGGAATTCCATAATGGTCCGGGTATTGGGGCCTTTGCCGGGCAGGGTCGCGGGAGCCCCGCCGCTGGCGGTCTGGTCGAGATCGCCGGTGTAATAGTCCAGGCGCGGATCCCCCATGGGCGCGGGCGATGGAGCGTCGTTGTACAGAATCAGCCTGGTCCCTGTGGGGATGTTGGAGAAGTCGATGACGATGTCGGCCCGTTCGGCCGGCGCCATCCACAGCGTGTAGGGCGTCGGCATGGTTGTGGAGGTCGGGACGCCGCCCCACTGGGTCGGCGGATTGTTCATTTCCACCGGGACAGGCAAGAAGCCGCCTTCGTTGCCTATTTGAAGGATGGGCGGGCCGGGACGGGTCAAATCCGCGTCGCCGACATAGGTCTGGCCACTGGGCAGCGGCGACGTCGTTATTGGCGTGTTGCCTTCATAATAGAGCTGCAGGTTTACATGCCGGTCGTTGGCGGCGTTAAGAATACGGAAGCGGTAGCGACGGGGCGCCACCTGGAGATAGGGGTAAGCCACGCCGTTGACCACCGGGGTATCCATGTTGGCTTCGGCGACGCCGGAAATGCTTGGTTTGGGCAGGGGGTCTTGCACCGGAGGATACACCCACTTGCCATTGTCCCAACGCCCCTTGGGGTCGGGCGTGCCGGAATCGTCCTGGTTGGCCTTATAGACATGGGCCAGCCAGAGGTCCCCCTGCGTGCCCCAATCCGGATTATCGTTCCAGGAGGGGTCATTGGCGGTGATGTCTCCGGAGCTGGGGACAAAGGTCTTATCTTGTATGATGAGCGGGATGCCAAGGCCGCCGTTGTTGGCTGCATTATTGGGGAGCACCGTGCCGTAGAGGCTCTGTTCCTGCGAGTCCGTTATGAGATAGCCGGCGGCCATGCCGGCATAGACGTTGAGACGCGTGGTGCCCACGGCATGATCATGGTAGAACATGAACCGGGCGCTTTGGTCGTTGGTATAGTAGGCGGTCCACTTGCCGGCCCCGGGGTCGCTCATGCCCGGCACCTGCACATAGCTGGGGCCGCGGACATTTGGCTGCATCGTGTCGCCAGACGCCGTGAACCACTGAAAGGGTGTGCCGTCACTGATCCAGGGCGTGAAGCCGCCGTGCAGGTGGACAGCGGTGCGGTTGGGAGATTGGGCCATGCCCATGACGGTCAATCCCATGTAGGTGGTGTCCACCGGCAGAAAGAAGGGGGCGGTGAGCAGGTTTTCGTATGTGACGATGGCCGGCGTGTCGTGTTGGGCAACAATAATCGGGCCAAGGTAAGAAGGCGCGACGGAAGACGTCACTCCCCCATCTGTCGTGTAGGTGGGCTGGGCATTGGGGTTTTGGTCAACGTACCCGCGCAGCTTGGTAGGATGAAGGTCGTTCGAGTTCTGGTCATAGAGCTGTGAGTGCATCTGCTGCGTGTAATCAACGATGCCGATGTTGTAGTATTTTCCCGTGCTGTCCGATGTGACCGGCTGGGCAATGGGGATACAGTATCCGAGAGAGCTAAAGACCGGTGCACTGCTGTTGCACACAGGCGTCAGGGAGTCCACGAATTTGTCCAATATAGGACTTTGAGCCCAACGGGCGTATCCTCCGTCGACCTGGCCGTAGGCCATTCCCGGGACAACCCCTCGATCCTGGGAAAACCGGCAGGGCAACAAGGTCGAAATAGCCACGACAACAACCAGCCCCGCCCATCGGGACCATTTCGTGAAATTCCGAAAACACATCGCAACGCCCTCCGTCAGATCAAAGCGACCCTGGTGGATGATAATAGCGCGCCTAAGCTCAACAGCAGTGCTCGAGGCACGTAATTCGCTGCACCTTGCTCCGACACATCAGAGCCACTGCATGGGTCGCCTGCAGCGAGTGAAGCGAAAATTTGAATTCATCATTGCTCTCGACCTAGAACAGTATCTCACGAGAGCTCTATGAAACAGCTTCGGCAGAACAACTCATCCCGTTGCAGGATGATGGGAAGCTCAAAAATGTACCTTGACTTCTATTTAATACATCCAATCTACTACAACAAACAACACCATTCATAGAATTAGAACGCAATAAACGGACAAAAATAGTATAGCTTAATACAAAATATTATACATTCCACCATCGCCCTCTAACAAACAATATACTTTTGAACATGCCAAGCTCATACTAACCTACAATATTTTCCATGTGCATAATTGACTATCGAAAAATATTTCTCCATGACATACTGTGCATGTTGCAACCACATTTTCCGTGCCATCTTATTTTTGGGACGTCATAACAATTGGTTATAATCGCAACATGTTCTTTCCTATGACTTCTTAAGGCTTCTATCACAAAAAAAATTGTCTTCGCAATTCTTATTTGCATTTCTGTCCGATTAACACATCAGCGATAATTAATTATAATTATTGAATTTTACTAGTTACCCTCGCCAGTCGACTAAAGCATGAAACCTGACATTATTGAAATACAGCTCGATTGGTACCCTCCACAAACCCAAAGGAACAGTTCCTCACGCCGGTTCGAGTCCCTGGCGTCGATGTGCCAGGCACAGCATTTCCGACAAAACCGAATGATTTAAAGCACTCCCCTGACCACGACGACATGTCCCCTGGGGAATCAAATAAAGGACAAACTGACCACACTCTCCATACCGGCCGACCACCGCACCTGTGGCCTCGGACAGAGCCATGGTATTGCCGGTCTTGTCCTGGTGATGAAACCGAAAGCCAGCCGCAGTCGTGCCCGAGGCCACCAGAAAATTTCCAGTGTTGATAGAATTGATCGTGACTTGGCCTGAACCGTCGGTTTCGAAGATAACCCGGCCCAAATGGGCATGGTGGAAATTGCGCGTGGCCGTCCCGGTCTGGATCCGGCCCCGGTTGCCCAGGTCGTCATAGGCATAGGTCCTGGTCTTGCCTCCCAAGATCAGCGTTGTGGACCGGTTTTCGTGGCCGTAGACAGCATCGAAGGTCCTTTTGCCGCGAGTGGCGATCAGATTGCCCAAGGTATCGTAGATATAAGAATCGGATTTCCAAGGAGCGGTCTGGTCGGCACCATCCTAGGTGGCCGAAGCAGCCCCACCCAAAAGACATTGCGTCAGCGACCAGACCCCGTTCTCGCTCGATACCGGGCCGACGGTGTCACGGGCGACCCGGATCACGGAAGCGGGCCGTGTCGCCCGGGCCACAGCCCGGCAATCCCTGTATGAAACTTGATTAAGAATCGTGCTGCAGCCACCCGTGGTCTTGCCCTCGACCAATCGATTCGATAAACGGACGGTATGGCAGTAAACGGCGCAGGCGGCACGCCTGGGGGGCTGGGGCGGTTTTTCCTGGGGCTGGCCATGATGGTCGCCGGCGGCTACCTCTTTTTAAGCTCCATCCGGGTCTATAACTTCTTCACCATGGGCTACTCGCTTTACGCATTCGGCCCGGTCCGCCTGACCACCGGCATGACGCTCCTGCCGCTTGGCCTCGGCATCGTCATGATTTTCTACAATGCCCGCAATATCCTGGGCTGGCTGCTGTTTTTGGGCAGCCTGCTGGCCGTCGGCGTGGGCGTCATTGCCTCTATCCGCTTTTCCCTGGCCGGCATGTCACTTTTCGACCTGCTCGTTATCCTGACGCTGCTGCTCGGCGGACTGGGGCTGTTTCTCAGTTCCCTGCGGTCCCAGGGGGCGCCAGCCTAAGCTCCCGCCGACCGCCCGGCGCCGCGTAGCCGTCACCAACGCCAACCATCTCCCGAGGGTAGGACATGTTTTTCAGCAAACGGTCAGAGGCGGACAACCATCCGGCCTATCCGCATTTCCCCTTTGATCTGCGCATCGGGGCCATCCTGGCCGTGGATGTGGCCGAGGCCCTGCGCTTTGAGGGCCTGGGTCTAACCATCGCCCCGCCCCAGGGCGAACTGTTGGTGGAAGCACTGTCGTCCACCTCGCTATTCGGCCTGACGTTGGTCCGGGCCTACGCCAAACAAGGCGAGGACGCCTATCTCTTCCAGTTCAACCAGGACGGGGCCGGTGCCCTGCTCGACGTCAGCTTCTTTCGCCTGCTCCAGGAAATCCGCCCGGCTACTGCCGCAGATTGGAGTCTGTGGCTCGATGCCGGCGGGCTTATCGGCGGCAAGGATCTCAACGCCCCCAACGGCCAGACCTATCTGCGCCAATGGGGGGACGGCGACTATGCGCCCCCGGTGGAAGCGGAAGAATTGCTCTTTACAGACCCTAAAGCCCCGCCGCGCTGCCTTGCCCACCAGATGCACCTCTATACCCGCGAGGTGGGGGACGAAAACGAGAACATGCTGGTCAGCGCCGATACAGAGCCTGAAGCGGCCCTGGTGCGGGCCTGGATCGGCCTGGATCTCACGCCCTACGGGGTCAAGATTTATTAAGGAGGCCCCGGCATGCCCCCCAGCGTACGGCACATTGTTTTCCTGCTCCTGGCTCTGGTTCTTGTCCTCGGCGGCCAGCCGGCCCAGGCCAAAAGCAGCAAATCGTCCTTTTCCAGCGGCGGCAAATCCTCGTCGTCGTCATCGTCTTCCAGCGGCAAGAGTTCTGGCTGGAGTAATTCGTCTACGCCCTCGACCGCTCCTGCCCCGTCCCAACCCAGCAGCAGTTCATCCTCCGGCTGGGGCAACAGCTCCACCCAAAGCTCGCCCAGCCCAGCCAAATCAGGGAGCACTCCATCTTCGGACTGGGGCAACAGCGCCCCGAAGAGCACGCCTGCGGCCCCAAACGCCTCGTCCAAGCCGTCGACCGGCGGGGCCTGGAGCAACAGTTCCGGCACCAGCGCCGCACCAGGCACGGACAGCGGCCGGTCCAAGTCCTCCTTCGCCACGTCCGGACAGGCGGCCGTCCAAAAAGAGGCCTCAGTCAAGGCCTACAACGAATATAAGGGCAAGTTCGCCAAGCCTGACAACCCGGTGCACGACAGCCCTGGAGCCGCCGGTCCGCAACCCTCGCGCACCTGGGACAATTACCGGGATTACCGCAGCAATCGGGACAACTACTACGCCGGGCAGGGCTGGAGCGCGCCAAACTACGCCTACCAGAGCGCACCGTCGTTTGGCCTGTGGGATGCCATGTTTTTGTGGTTCATGCTGCGTCAGGCCAGCGGCCCGAGCTTTATGTACAACCACCAGGGCGATCCGGGGGTGCAGGCTTTTCGCCAGGAAGCCGACAAACTGGCTGCTTCCAATGCGGATTTGAAGAAACAGCTCGCCGACATGGACGCCAAGATCGATCAGATGCGCAAAGACGGGACGCCGGTAGACCCCAAGAGCCTGAACGGCGTCGATCCATCGGTGGCTTTGGCGGCCGAACATGTGGTCAGGGAAGACGCCCCCAAGGCGTCGGGAATGGGATCATGGGTGTGGATTTTGGGCGCTGGTGTGGCGGTGGCGGTCCTATTCATGCTGCTGACCCGTCGGCCCCCAAACACCAGAAGAAGATAACGCAAGGAGCTTATTATGCTGTCGTTTCTCAAACAATACGTCGTAAAAAAGACCGAGGACGCCCAGGCCGGGTTTCTCAAACTCATTGTGGAGTTCGACCCGGAAAGCGCCTCGGAAGCCGAGATCGGCGAACTCGACGGAATCCTCACCAAGCTCACCCGCCAGATGGTGGGGGCCAAGGCCGCCTGGGACAAGGAACAGCAGGAAGCCGAAGCCATCAACAAGGCTTACACCCTGCGCGTCGGCGCCGCCGAGCGGTTGCAGGCCCAGATGGACGTGGCCGAGGGCGATCAGAAAACCCTGATTGAAACGAGCCTGGGCAAATTGGTGGCGGAACTGGAAAAGATGGTCCCTGAAGTGGAGCGTGAGGAAGCCGAGGCCAAGGAAGCCAAACTCTATTACGACGAACTCAACACCGCCGTCAAAACCGCCTCCGAACGCCTGAAAACGGCCCGTTCCCGCTTAACCGAAGCCAAGCGCCGCATGGACATGGCCCAAATCCGGGCCGAGCGCGCCAAGGAGCAGGAAGACCGGGCCAAAGTGCTCTCCGGCATCAAGAAGCAGGCCGACACCATGGGCACGGCCTTTGACGCCATGTCCGCCCGGGCTCAGGAGTTGGAGACGCAGGCGCAGGTCCATCAGGAAAAGGCCAAGCTCCTGGCCCAGCCCAAGGAGGAGGAAGACCCGCTCATTGCCCAGGCCCTCAAGGATGCGGCCGGAGTCCAGCCGCAGCAGTCCCTAGGCGACCGTCTGGCCGCCCTCAAAAAAAAATAACCAGGACCGGATCGCCCCGGGCGGTCCGGCCTTGCCTCTCGTTGTCCGCCAACGGGCGGTCGCAGCCCAGGCTGCGGCCGCCCGTTTCAATTTTTGGCCCTTCCGGGTTTCCCGTGGGGAGCTGACCGATTCTGCTCCTCCCCGGAGGACGCCCATGAAGGACACGGATCTGTAGAGGGCGTAGCGACACAGCCGAACCGGGCGGCGGCCAGTGCGAGAAATCATCAAAAAGAAGCAGGATATACGAGCCGGTTCTGGTCCCCGAGGCGAGCGCTTCTTGACTTGACGCGATGAAACGGGGGATGCTGTTTTGGATTCCAAAGACTCCCCTGCACCATCCCTTCCCTTCCAGGAGGCGTTTGATGGCACCATCGCACCGACCTTCCCACGAGCACGACCCTCCCCTGCGGCGTCAGAGCCACCTTGCTTGGGCATGCCTTGCCCTGCTTGCGGCGGTCTGGCCCTGGGCCACGCCAGTGCGTGCCGCCGAGGCGGATTGGACGAACGCCGCTCGTTCCGTCACGGCCAGTGTCAAAGTTACAGACCAGGAGCAGGCCCTGGCGGCCTTTGCTCAAGGTGACGGGGTGGGCCGGTTCTTCGTCAGCTTCGCCTCGGGCAAGCGCGTCGCCGCCTCAGCTCCACTTGCCGACGAGGCCCAAAAGCGCGCCCGGAGGGAGTTGGTGCGGGAAAGCCGCGACAAGGCCCTGGCGGCCATGCCCGCCCTGCCTGAAAGCGTGATCCGCCACCGCTATGACAACCTCTTCTACCTGTCCGTGGCCGTCACGCCGGAGCAGCTGGCCGTCATCCTGGCCAATCCCGAGGTGGACGCCGTGGAGCCTGTCGGCGTCATGAAAGCCGACATGCGTCAGGGCCTGCCCCTCATTCGCGCCACCCTCCCGCGCTCCCAGTACGACGGTACTGGCCTTTCCATCGCCGTGTGCGACACTGGCATCAATTACCTGAATCCCTATCTCGGCGGCGCGGCCTTTCCCAACGCCAAGGTCATCGGCGGCTACGACGTGGGGGAACAAAAGGCCGACCCTATGGACGGCAATGGCCACGGCACGGCCTGCGCCGGCATCACCGCCGGGGATGTCGGCAACAATGTTGACTACGTCGGTGGCGTGGCCCCCGGGGCCAAGCTCTATGCGCTCAAGATCACCTACGACGCCACGGGGAAATATTGCAACGAAGACGCCTACGTGGCAGCCTGGGACTGGTGTGTGACCCATCAGAACGACAATTCGAGCGCACCCATTAAGATCATCAGCACGAGCTTTAGCGGCGGCAAATACGACGGCGTGTGCGACAGCGCCAAGACGGCCATCGCCAACGCGGCGGCGACGGCCAAGGCGGCTGGCATCACACTGTTTAATTCCGCCGGCAACAGCGGCTATTGCAATGCCCTGCCAAGCCCGGCTTGCATATCCTCAGTTATCGCCGTAGGCTCGGTCTACGACGCGGCTGTAGGAACTTACCTGCCCTGCGTGAGCGCGGACTCTTGCGTCGAAAAGACCGCCTCCAGCTCCTGCGACACCGGCTACTACGCCACCGACGTCACCCAAAGCGACAAGGTCCCCTCCTATTCCAACGCATCGCCCCTGGTCGGTCTGCTTGCCTCGGCCAACATGGCCTTCACCCTTGGCATCGGGTCCAACACCTGGAACCCCAACTTCGGCGGCACCTCCGCCGCCTGCCCCTATGCCGCCGGGGCCGGAGCCGTGCTCCAGGCCGCAGCCAAGGCCCGAACCGGCAGCTGGCTTACCCCGGATCAGGTTTTTTCCAAGCTTGCGACCACCGGGACCGCCGTCCTGGACCCCAAGTCCAACCTATCGAAACCACGCATCGACCTCCAAGCGGCCGTGGCATCGATCACCCCGGTCCCATCCACGGGCTATTTGCAGGTCAACATTGCCTCTCCCGCGCCGACCGGCGGGGCAGGAACCTGGCGGGTGGACGGTGGAACCTGGCGGGCCAGCCAGAACGTCGCCGGAGGGCTGACGGCCGGAGCCCATTCCGTGGACTTCAAGCCCGTGGCCGGTTGGACCACGCCGGCCAGCCGGACCGTCGCCGTGGCCGCCAACCAGACCACCAGCCTGTCGAGCGGCTACGGCCTTTCCAGAACAAACCTTCTGCCGCTGAATATTCCTGCCGCTCTACTCGCCAACTCCCACGGTATAAACGAGAACTTCACCGGGACACTGGCCAACTGGATCCAGCAGCAGGGCAGTTGGAGCGTCGCGAACGGCATGGCCAGCGTCACGGCCGACGGCTCCCAGACCGCAACCTGGTACAGCCTGTCGTCCAATGCCGGAGTCTACAGTGATTTCACCTGTTCGGCGACCCTGCGGCGCAGCGACGCGGCAAACAGCACCAATGCGCTCATTGTGCGCGGCACGCCCCAGCCCCTCAATACCGCCGGGAATAGCAACTGGTTTTACGGCTATGTCTTCGGCTACACCAATTCCGGCTCCTACGCTGTATTCGTCCTGCGCGACTGGTATCTGACCATGCTGCAAAACTGGACCGCCAGCGACGCCATCGTAGCCAACGGCTGGAACACCCTGACCATCAAGGCCGTGGGATCGAGCCTCACCTTCTCCATCAACGGAACGCAGGTCTTCGCAGCCACTGATACATCGCTCGGCGCCGGTCAGGCCGGCGTGGCCATGTACACCGGAACTGGCGGGACTCTGGACGTCAAGAGGGTGACGCTCACGCCCATCCCTGGCGGTACTGTCTCGGCGGCCCAGGCTGCCGAAAAGGCAGGGGCAGTGGCTTCTACCTTAGGCGACGAGGCAGGCTCGGGTCGGTAGACGATGTGGCGGCCCGCTCGATAACCGCTGGGCCCGGCCGGTTGCCTTGACCTTGGCCATCGCAACATCAAGGCCCGCACTCGGCTCAAATTCAGCCCAGTGACTGCTGCTGCGTTTCGGCCCTACCGCACCAACCGACACTTCCCTTCGACGATCTTCAACTGCCTCAATGAGACAACAAGTTGTTGCACGGTCCTCGGCTGCGGCCGAGCGAAACAATGGATTTACTCCCTGATTCACGCTACAGCAACTCATCCCCATGTTGCAGCACCCCATCCGCACAGGAGGAATGCCATGCAGTACGCCCGCATTGCGCGTTTGCCGTGGCTCGTCATGGCCTGTCTGCTGTTGGCCGCCGCCACAGCCCTGGCCGCCGCCGACCCGGTGGGTCGGCTCGTGGCCGTCCAGGGGTCCGTCAACCTGCGGCCGGCCGGAGCCAGCGACTGGCGGGCCGCCCCGGCCGGACAGTCGCTTTTCCCCGGCGACGCCCTGTCCACCGGCCCAGCCTCCAAGGCCGCCATCTTGTGCGTCGATGAATCCCAGATCAAGCTCAATGAAAATACGGTGCTGGTCCTCAAAGCCGCCGCGCCGTCGGCACGACTCTCCGGAGGCGGTCTGGTCCCGGTTGCCTCCAAGGCCGCCCCGGCCAGCCTCTACGACGTGCCCAAGGGCGAGGTGTGGCTGAAAAACGAGGCCGAGCGTTTCCGTTTCGAACTGTCCACCCCGGCCATGACCGCCGCCATACGCGGCACGGAATTCGTGGTGCGCGTAGCCCCGGATGGATTGTCCACGGTGGCTCTTTTGCGCGGAGCCCTGACCCTTTTCAATGCCCAGGGCGAACTGCCCCTGGCCGCAGGTGAACTTGGTTCCGCCAGACCGGGCCAAGCGCCCACCAAGCAGGTGCTGGTCAATCCCGCCCACGCCGTCCAATGGACGCTCTACTATCCCGCCGTAGCCGACACCTCGCTGCTGGTCGGGGAAGGAGCCGGTCCAGCCGCTACTGCCGCCCGGCAGGCCCTGACTACGGCCGGCAAGGGCGAGGTAGGCCGGGCCTATGCGGCCATGGCCCAATTGCTGGACAAGGGCTTAAACGACGCGACTGTCCTGACGACCGGGGCCTACGTGGCGCTCATGGCCGGCGAACCCGAAGCCGCCGGACGCTGGATCGCCGCCGCCCGCAACCGGGAACCGCAGTCCGTGGCCGCCGCCTGTCTGGCCGCCCAGATGGCCCTTTTTGAAAACCGACTGGCCGAGGCTGCCGCCCTGTCCCGCGACGTCCTGGCCCGCGCCCCGGATTCGGCCCTGGTCCAGGTTACGGCCGGACTGGTTGCCGCCTCGACCTTTGATCTGCCTAGGGCCAAGGCTTGCTATCGCCAAGCCTTGACCCTGGACCCGGGCTTTACCGCCGCCGCCGTCTATCTGGCCCGCATCGAGCTTGGTTCCGACGAGCTGGAAGCCGCCTGGGCCACCATTGCCAAGGCCTTGGCCGCCGCCCCGGACGAGGCGATCGTCCAGGCCGGGGCCGGCTTCGTGCGCCTGGGTTTTCGCGATTTCAAAGCAGCCGAGGACTTTTTCACTCGGGCCGCCAGCCTTGATCCCGGCCTTGGCGAGGCCCATCTGGGCCTTGGCTACGTGGCCTTTTCCAAAGGCAAAAAGGCCCGGGGACTGGAAGAAATGCTGGTCGCCACCCTGCTCTCCCCGCGCCTCTCACTCCTCCAGTCGGCCCTGGGCAAGGCGCTGTACCAAAATCGCGATTTTGACAAAGCACTGGCCACCTACGATTATGCCGCGTCCCTCGACCCCCGCGACCCAACGCCCCATCTCTACAAAGGCATAGCATTGACCGACCTCAACCGTCCGGGCGAGGCCATCCGGGAAATAAACGCCTCCATCGCCAAAAACGACAATCAGGCCATCTTCCGCTCGCGCCTGACGCTGGACCGCGATCTGGCCGTACGAAACGCCGACCTGGCCAGGCCGTTCACCCTGCTCGGTCTTGGCGACTGGGCTTATGCCAAAGCGGTCACGGCCGTAAAAAATGATCCGCTCAACCCCTCGGCCCATCTTTTCATGAGCAGCGCCTACCGGGCCACCCGGCAGCGGGTCGGGGCTTCGGGCACGGAACTGCTCCTTTTCCGGCTCCTGTCCCCGGCCAACCAGAACACCTTTACCCAGTCCAACGACTACACGCCCATGTTCGAAAGCCCCTACCTGCGTCTGCAAACCATCGGTACGGCCGGGGTCTGGAGCAACGGGCACGGGGCCTATTCCGCTTCGACCGAGGCCTACGGCGGCCTGCCGGGGCTGGCCGGCGACCTCTACGGCGCCTGGGACGACGACGCCGGCATGCGCGAACAAAACAGCGGCACACGGTCGCTCTACGGTTTTGGCCAGCTCAAGTGGGAACCCACCGTGCGCGACGCGATCCTGGCCGCCTTCACCACCAACGACACCCAGACCGGCGACAACGCCAACGCCAGCGATTGGCTCTATCAAAACTCCCCCGATCAAAAGCAGGCCTTCGCCAACCGCATCGCCGAGGCCGGCTACGTCCACCGTTTCGGCCCTGAAGCCACGCTCATTACCTACGCCGCCGTGGCCGACAATGTCTGGAACTGGAAGGACCGAAGCTACAATGCCGTAAGTCTTGGCGACAACACCGCCCCGGCCCAGGAAGCCTATCTGCAATACCGCCGCACCGAGCGCCGGTTTGTCAGCCTGCAAGCCCAGCAGCAGCTTGTCCTCGGCGAGCATACCCTCATGGTCGGCGGCGACTACTTTGGCGGCGAACTCGACTACATGCGCAAAAGTCGGGACTTCTATACCTATTATGGCCGACTGGCCGAGGACAAATCCACCCGCTGGCACTACAACCCAGCCGACCGGGCCGGCAGCGTCTACGCCATGGACTACTGGAAGCTGGCCCCGGGACTGATCGCCGAAATGGGCCTGGGCTACGACGCCGTGGCCTCCTCGCGCTTTGGCTGGCCCGACCCCATCGAGCGCCAACTGGTCAGTCCCCGCCTCGGGCTCAATTGGCAGGCGAGCGAGGACCACACCCTGCGCCTCGCCTTTCAGCGCTACCTCAACACCCACACGCTCTTTCAGTCCGTCATCGCGCCCTCGGAAGTGGCCGGCTTCCCAGGCCGCCTAAACGCCGACGACGCCTCCACCATCAGCGAACTGGGGGCCGGCTGGGAGGCCCAGTGGGACGACGCCACCTTCACCGTGGCCCGGCTCACCTGGGATCAGGTTATAAATCCCCAGTACGACCCCTATGCGTCCTACGACCGGGTCTTTGACGTCAACGTAGCCCGATATATGGCCACTCTGGGGGTCAACCGCCTCCTGGCCCCGTATCTCGGCCTGTCGGTCTTTGGCGTAGCCAAGCGGCTCCTTCCCCACGAGGCCACGGCCCGGCGTTACCCGCAAGACGACTTCTTCGAGGCCGACGGCGCGCTGGCCCTTAATTTCCTCCATTCCTCGGGCCTGGGAGCCGGCATCGGCGGCACGCTGGTGCACCAGTACTATTACGACAACCGCTACCAAAACGTATTCGGCGAGCGGCGCACCGAGACGCTTTTCGGCCTGCTGG
Organism: Desulfovibrio sp. TomC; assembly: GCF_000801335.2. NCBI lineage: Bacteria > Pseudomonadati > Thermodesulfobacteriota > Desulfovibrionia > Desulfovibrionales > Desulfovibrionaceae > Desulfovibrio > Desulfovibrio sp. TomC. The sequence goes on along the minus strand of NZ_JSEH01000002.1, from coordinate 33,980 downwards.
ACGCCCGGGTGTCCTACGAATTCCCGGGCAAGCGCGGCTTTGCGGCCGTGGAGGGCAAAAATCTGACCAACACCCGTTTCACCTACCAGCGCGAAGCCGTGGCCCTGGACGCCTTTTATCCCGACCGCCAGATTGTCTTCAAACTGGGCTGGTACTTCTAGGCCGCCATGGAGCAGGACGCGCCCCAAGAGTCCCGACGGCGCAGCACCCTGCTGGGTCTGGCCGTCGGGGCCGGACTCTGGTGTCTTCTGGCCCTGGCCGGGGCCACGCCCCTGGGCCGGGGGCTTGAAACCATGGCCCAGGACGCTTTGCAGGCGTATCGCGGCCCCTGGCGCAATCCCCCGGCCCTGCTCGTTGTGGCTGTGGACGAGGCCTCTTTTCAGGAAATCGGCCTGCCCTGGCCCTGGCCCCGGGCGCTGCATGCCCGGCTCCTGGACACACTGGCCAAGGCCGGAGCCAAGCTTGTGGTCTGCGACATCGTCTTTGCCGAGCCAAGCGCCCCGGAGCAGGATGGCGCCCTGGCCCAGGCCCTGGCCCACGGTCCGCCCACTATCCTGGCCCAGGCCCTGGAAACCGTGGACGACGCGGCCTTTGTCCGGCGCATCCGCATCGATCCCCTGCCGCTTTTTGCGGCCCATGCCGCCGGGGTGGGACTGGCCGTCCTCACCCCGGACCCTGACGGCACGGTGCGCCGCTTTGCTGCTGATTTCGACGGTCTGCCCACCCTGGCCGCCGTGGCCGCCCGGACCCTCACCGGCCGCGCCCCGCCCCCGGACACGGCCGGGCTGATCGATTTCCCCGGCCCGGCCCGCACCATCGACACCGTGTCCTATGCACAGATCATCAACCCGGAGCATCCCTTGCCGGCCGCGCGCATCCGGGACCGCATCGTTATTGTCGGCCGGTCCATGACCGCTTCGGGCGCGCCCCTGGGCCAGGCCGACAGTTTCTCCACGCCGCGCACGCATACCACGGGCCTGCCCATGGCCGGCCCGGAGATCCATGCCGCCATCTTGGGCACGCTGCTCGCTGGTTCGGCCGGTCATGAAGTCCCGCGCGGCGTCAGTCTGGCCCTGGCCGGGCTGCTCCTGCCGCTGGTTGGGGCGCTGTGTTTCGGGCTGCGGCCGCTGGCGGCGGCGGGGGTGGCGGTTGGAGCGGCGCTGGCCTTTTTCGGGGGCGCGGCCGCCCTATTTCTCTGGCGCTTTGTCTGGCTGCCGCCGGCGTTGGACAGCCTGAGTCTTTTGGGCGTGGGCGCGGCCGGAGCGCTCTACCGGGCCGTGGTCGAATCAAAGCAACGGCGGTTTCTGACCCGGGCCTTTGCCCGCTACGTCTCGCCCGAGGTGGTGCGCGCCGTCGTGGCCCACCCCGAACGCCTGGAACTGGGGGGCGAAGAGGCCGAAGTCACCGTTCTTTTCTCCGATCTGGCCGGCTTTACCACTTTTTCCGAAAAGCTGTCCCCCAAAGAACTTATCGCCATCTTAAACGCCTGCTTCACTCCGGCCACGGCCATCGTCCTGGCCAGCGGCGGCACACTGGACAAGTTTATCGGCGACGCGGTCATGGCCTTTTGGGGTGCGCCCCTGCCGGCTCCCGACCACGCCGCCCGAGCCCTTGGCGCGGCCCTGGCAATGAGCAAAGCGGTGCGTGCGCTGTCACGCGATTTCGCTGCCCGGGGACTACCGCATCTGGCCGCCCGCATGGGGCTGGCCACCGGAACGGCCGTGGTCGGCAACGTCGGCTCCAAAGAGCGCTTTGACTACACCATCCTCGGCGACACGGTGAATCTGGCTTCGCGCTTGGAATCGCTCAACAAATACTACGGCACGGATATCTTATTGAGCGAACCGGCCCGACTCGCGGCCGGCGAGGCCTTTCCCTGCCGGGCCGTGGACACCGTGCGCGTTAAGGGTCGGGCAGGGGCGGTGACGGTCTATGAACCTCTGGGACCAGCCGGGGAGCGTCTCCCGGATTTCGCCGCCGTCTACGCCAACGCCCGGCAGCTCTACCTAAGACAGGAATTTGATCAGGCACTGGAAGGTTTTCTGGCTGTGGACGCGACCCGGGGAGGCGATCCCCCCGCCCGGGTTTTGGCCGGACGCTGCCGGGCTTGGCTTAAAAGCCCGCCGCCGCCCGACTGGGACGGCGTGTTCGTGCCGGAAGGAAAGTAACGCGCTTGTGCGCCCCAATCAACCCGGCGGGCTTGCCCGGACTGTCGTTTGGGCGTATGGCGCAAGAAACGAGCAGATACCCAGGCAGCGAGGCACGCCATGGCCGCAAACAACGTCTCTGACGCCTTTGCCCAGGAAACCGGCAACGTCCTGACCGACTCGGTAACCTATGTCGGACTGCCGCTATGGACCAGCCAGACGACCTCGACCCCGCTCACCGTGACCTATGCCTTCCTGACGACGCCGCTTGTGCCCAGCGACGCCGAAGACGTCTTCGATAATTTTGCGCCCCTCAATGCTACGCAACAGTCGGCAGTACGGCTTATCTACGGCACGTCGCAGTCCCTGACCGGCCTGACTTTCCTCGAAACCGCCGACACGCTTGGCGCGGACATCGTTTTTGGCAACGCAGACATCCCCGATTCTTCCACAATGGCCCTGACCTTTTTCGACTATTCCGTCAGCTACAAGGCCGACGGCTCCATCGCCAGCTTGGACATCAAGGATTACGTCTACTTCGACAACGTCGAATTCGGCGACGTGCTGGCCAATCCCGTGCCCGGAAGCCTTGGCTATGAAACGATTCTCCACGAGGCCGGGCACACCCTGGGGCTTGACGACACGGCCTACACCCAAACACTGCCGACCCTGCTCGACAACACCGACTTCACGGTCATGTCGTACTACGAGACAGACACCTACAAGGCCAATTTCTCGGTCTTGGATGTGGCCGCCCTCCATGCGCTCTACGCCGATTCCGGCACTATCCGGGACTTCGGCCTCACCCCCGTGCTCTCCTGGCCCGGCGCAACCAAGCCGACGACCGGGGGCATGCTGACGATAACATGACGAATTTCATGCACTGCGAACCTCCGCTTGGGCATCCCTTCCTCCTCAATGTTGTTCGTGGAGTGGATAGCCCGTCGCAGAAGTCCGGGCGAAGGCTGGAAACGATGGTGGCTCGATGAACCCGCCCCGGCTTTGGCTCCATATGCGCGCCCGCCGACACTGCCATCATCGCCGTGGCGGCGAACACAGAAGGCCACCGGGAAATCGTGGGCTTGCACATCGGTCCCAGCGAAACCGAGCCGTTCTTGTCTTTTTTCCTCAAAGGCTTTCTTCGTCGCGGACTTGGCGGCGTAATGCTGGTCGTCTCCGACGCCCATGAGGGCCTCCCGGACATATCCTGTCTGCAAGCTGATGCGAATTTCAGCATGGCCCAGCAGATCACGATACCCCTTTGGAAAAGCATATCGAAAATAGTAAATATTTCCTTTGAGGTAAGGGTAGGTCGGCGATGAACGGCCGATGGATCGCCCTTCCGGTAGGGATTCCGTGAGGAAGTCTCGTGAAGCTGGCCGTGGAGATGTGAGTGCTTCCCTTTGGCTCTGAAGTGATGCGCTGGCTTGTAACATGGCTGCGGCCCACGCCGCTATGCGGCATGTTCGACCCCGCGCTTTGACCCCTTTTGGCAAACAGGGGGAAAACACAGGGCTTTTTGAAGCCTAGCCACAACCTATTGGACAAAAAAAATAAGGGGTTGCAGCCGTTTAGCTGCAACCCCTTCAAAATGGTGCCGAAGGGGGGAGATGACCATCCACCACCGCTCGTCTCCAGCAACACACAGTCATAACTGGGAATTCTTTCCACCGAGGCAATCCGTCAGCCTCAGTCAGTAGCCCACTTCGTACCAGTCCCTCGGATCAGAAGCAACCACCCTACTGCCGTACAGGGACTCTAATTGAGGGACTCTAATTGGCGGACAAGGCGCGGCAGAAAACAGAGCGACACCCACGCCAGAGGTTCACTGACTTTGCACCTAAACAGTTGAAATTACTAAGCCAAACTAACTAGCCGATGCCTAAACCCATGCGTTGCGGTACCTTACAGGTAGCCCAAAGCTGCGGAATATAAGCTATTCCGAGAAAATTCCTTGTAAATTTTTTTTGCCTTCACCCTTTTGAGCGGGGGGTGGCTTCTTAGGATCTTGGGGGGGAGGTCGATTCCAGTCGTGAAATGAGTGCGTCGGGTAGGTACCATACATGAGGGAGGCTGACGGCTAGGTCCACGCCTAGCCTACCCCCGGCCGCTCCCCCCTACCGCCCTGCCCCTTTTGCTCCCTGCCCCGGGCCTCGGCGTAGGATTCAAGCAACAAATGCCGGCCCTGGTGGCAATTACCTCTCCCGAAGGTGAAATGCCGGATAGCCGTTTCGACCGTTCAACAAGGTATACTTTCCGAACACTCCCAGGCCGACCGTGGCTGCTGGCTTCCCGGCGTTCAACAAGTCTACAAATCAATTGTTGACACTAATTCACGAAAGGTCTAGAACTTGTTTAACACGAACAAGGAGAGCACTTATGCCCGGCCAGACCGTCGCCTATCGTCGCGTCAGCACTACCGACCAGACCACCAGCCGGCAGCTTGCCGAAATGAAGTTCGACCGGGAGTTTTCTGACCAGTGTTCCGGCTCCACCACGAACCGCCCTGGCCTGAAGGCTTGTCTGGATTTCATCCGTGAGGGCGATGCCCTTGTGGTTCACTCCATGGATCGGTTGGCCCGTAATCTGCCTGATATGCTGGCCCTGGTGGGCGACCTGACAAAGCGCGGCGTGACCGTCCAGTTCGTGAAGGAAGGACTGACGTTCACAGGCGAAAAGAACCCTATGCAGGAGCTACAGCTTCAAATCATGGGCGCGGTTGCCCAGTTCGAGCTTGCCATGATTCGTGAGCGTCAACGGGAAGGCGTGGCCGCTGCCAAAAAGGCGGGGAAGCATTGCGGTCGGAAGGCAACGCTGTCAGCCGAACAGGTTGCCGAGGTCCGGGAGCGTGTCGCAGCCGGCGAAGACAAAACCACCATCGCCCAGGCCTTCGGGGTATCTCGCGGCACGATTTACAACGCCATCGCCAAGGCCCAGACCCGCTAATCCTCCCTCCCCGCATAATCCCCGCTTCAGTAGGACGTTTAAATGCCGATATGAAATTACAACTGGCTTCTAATGGGGGTTGAACGCTCTTTTAGATTCAGACATGACCTGAAGTATGGTAGAAAAATTTGCAATCGCTTCGTAAGCCGTTTCGACCTTCATTGACCGTTCCGTCAGGGTTGAGGCTGACGGCGCAGACGGAAAAGCTTTCTAAGAGCAGTTGCAGACAACTTTAACAAAGCTTTGACCTTGCCAACCTGACAGCCGTCCTTACCTTTCCCGCTTCCCAACCACCCAGGCCAAGGAGGGCCACAATGCAGGCAGCCGAAAAGCTTCCAGTGGAAGCACTATTGCCCGTAGCCCGACAAGGTTACGACATTCACCGTCCTTTCTGCGTTCATATTGAGAGCCAATTCCCAGAAGTCCAGGCCATTGCTGACACTCTCACAGATGAAATAGCAACTGTCATGCAAGCCAAGGTCGAGCGAACAAAGCTGAAGAAGCACGTAAGAAAAATCGTTCTCGACCTGTTTATGGCCTTCAGCGGCCACCCTGACCAGTGGATTGATTATCCAAGACGGAAGCCACAGTTTAATAAGGGCACAGCCATGTCCAGGATGCGCCTGGGTCGCACGCCGTTCCTTGCCGTAGTCGATTCTTTGCTTGCCCTTGGCTATATTGAGCACCTCGAAGGCAACCGCTTCCTTGGCTTGCAGTCCAGCATGAGGGCAACAACCGCACTCATCGAAGCTATCCAGAGCGGCCACGTTGAACCACGCATGGTCTTTCTGGATCATGAACCACTCTACCTCAAGGACAGCGACGGGCGTTACATCGACTTCAAGGAAAGCCGTCGCATCACGCAGATGGCAAACCGGATCGTTGAGTTAAACAAGCTTTTGCTGAAGCACGAAGTAACTCTTAATCTCTCTGAAACACAACGCCGCCAGTACATCTCTGAGGTTGGCCGCGTCCCGGAGATGCACCGAAAGACGCTCTATCGCGTTTTCAACCGGGGCAAATTCTGTTTCGGTGGACGGTTTTATGGTCACGCCGTCCAGAGTATCAAGTCTGGCTACCGCAAATTTGTCCGCATTGACGGCCAGCCTGTCTGCGAACTCGACTTCGGTGGAATGCACATCAGGCTTCTATACTCCAAGGCTGGCGCTATTCCAGCCATTGGAGACGTTTACGACCTGGGCTTCGATGAACTGAGCGTGGTTCGCTTCCAGAAGCAGTGGGGCATGAGTCTACGCCGCGTTTTGAAAAAGCTCTTGCTCATTGGCATCAATGCCAAGACCGACACGGCCACCGTCTCCGCTGCGCTCAGGGAGTTAACCGAATCGACCGACGATCCGGCGCTTGCTCGGGTGGACAAGAACAGGGAACGCGAGTTCAAGGCCGTGCTGGGTCATCTGCTAAAGGCTTTGAAGGACCGCCATCCGGCCATTGCCCACTTTATCGGCAAGGACCAGGGGATCAGGCTTCAACGGCTAGACTCTGACATTGCTGATGCGATCCTGGCTGTCTTCGTGCGCCAGGGCCGGCCCATCGTGCCGATCCACGACAGCTTCGTGGTCCGGGACCAGGACAGGGAACTTCTGCGGCAGACGATGGCCGATGCCTGGAAGCGGTTCGTACCCGACGTAGAACCGATCATTGAAGACAAGTTCTAGTCGGCAAGGTGGTCAGCTAAATCCAGCATTCATGCGGGTTGGCGGGTGAAACAGGACCACATATGGAAGTACGGATTGGTGGAATGGGTGTGTTGGTGGGTATTGGGAATGAGAGAGAAGGTTACTGGGTAGTAGAATTTCAACCCTTCCTCCTGCCCTGTCATATCGCCGTATGGTTCTCCGCACCGAACAGCATCCCTGTCTCCACCCTGGCCAACCGGGACTCGATTTCGGCCAAACGCTCCTCGACTGACGCCGGCAACCCCTGCTCTTGAGCAACTCTTGTGGCGTCCTCTTGAATCGTAGTTCCCTTGTCGTTGCTGCCTTTCTTCCCGGCTTCGACCTCTTTCAAGCCCCAGACCAGAACCCTGGAAATCACCTCGGCTTGACTAGGAGCCTTGGACTGATCTGGCTTCTTGAGTCGCCTCTGGAGTTCTTCAAGAGCCGTCGCAGCCTCGGGCGTCAGGGTCACTGAAATGGTCTTGCCGCCCGCCTCTTCCTGCTTCTTCCGCCAGTCGTTCTTGCCCATGCGCCCTCCTCTTGAACAGATTTCTTGAGTAGATCAAGAGTAGGCGACAAGCAACCTCGGCGTGTGCAGCCTGGAACTTCCACAGGGCTTGTTTGGCTTCTTGCTCGGGAGTGGTGGGGGTATTCCTCGAATCTGAGGAATCAGCTTTCGCACCCTTGGGAGTGGACTTTTGGGGAGTGCCAAATTTCGCACTCCTACCCTCAGCCTTCGGTTTCCCCTTGGAATCAGAAGGGACTTTGCGAAAAGGTCTCTGTGGGTGACCTTTTCTCTCTCGCCCTCCGACTCCACTTCCGGCACTTTGTCCCGGGCCAGGGCAGACTTGGCGGGCGATTTTTTTTGGGGGGCTTGCGGGGCGACTCGGCTGGTACAGGCTCGATAGAACAAGTTTTATCAGTAGTGGTAGTTGGTTGGGTCAAAATGCGAGGATTTTCGCCTTTTCTTTGGGGGCCTTTGGCTTGATTTCAGAATCCTGAACTCTTCCCTAGCCTCACGAAACTTGCCAGCTTCCGGGTGCCCCTTGGCTTCCATGGCGTCAGCCAACCAGGCAAGAGCGTCCTTGGCAGAGTTATCCTTTGGCGCTTTTAACCATCAACTGAACTTCTTCGAGACTCAAGACCCTGTCTTTCTTCCTGTGGAACATGCGGTGGCAATTGGCACACACAGGGATAAGTTCCGTAGCTGGGTCAACTACACGCTCTTGCACTTGTGCTGCGAGAGGGAAGAGGTGATGGACTTCGATATATCCAGCACCCCAGACTCCATAAGTCTCGCCGAAATCGAAGCCACAAACCAGGCAACGCAATCCGTTAATGTGTATAGCTGACAGTCTATTTCTAAGGTTACGCTCGTAGACCGTGCTAATTATCTGCCTCCGTGCGCCCTCTTGTCTGGAATCTAAAAGTAAAGGCTCTGCATCTGAAGGGAGCGAGTCAAAATTAACCTCTTCTATAGCAATAAACTCAATCTTAAAAGAGTCTTGTTCTTTTGAAAACTTCTCAAAGCGCATCTCTGGTGGGGTGTTTAGTGCTTGATCGCTCTCTTTGATCAGTTTTAAATGCTGAGGGAATCTGTCGGCAATAATTTTGGCAACTCCATCACGCCAAAAGAGTCTTACTCGTCCACTCTCACCCTCAGTGTCTGGAGTTAAAACAGCGGGAAATCGGACTTCGCCATGCATAAGAGTTATTGGTTTCGGTGAGTCTCCCGGAGCATAGCCAAAAAATGAAATAAGCTCTCTGGGGACAGCAGTCCCATGGTGAATGAATGCAGACCTATCCATTGTTTTCACCGCAACTATATCGGAAAAAACGGTCCATGAATGGACGATCAAAGGATAAATCGCCATATTTGTTTGCCGATGAATACCTAGACGCTCAGCTTGTTTCTTTACAGCGTGTGCCATTGACTTTTGAAAGTTACCTCTAGGCTTGTACCCATTGATGAACACATATCCAAGCTGGTGAAGTATTGCACTGATATTTTGATGCTTTAACTCTATAGCAGCCTTAGTGCGTCCACTCAATTTGACTTGTAGATTTCTGTTATGCTCAGCCTTGTTATATGATTGCCCAGTGGACTCTTTCTGAAGCATTTCAAAGTAGTCGTCTATGGTTAGCCTGACCTCTTCGGAGGACCAGTCTTTGTTTGCCATACCTGCCTGCCAAGCTAGAGTGTTCTTGGAGTTGCTGGGACTTCAGACAAAATATTTAGCTAAAATACCTTCAGCTACGATGTCAACGCGTCTCCGGTCTTGTACCGCATGAAGACTTCGTTGACCTGCATGTGGAGTTCGGGAGACAGGTACTTGGCATAGGCAAGGGCAATCTGCCAGTGGGCGTAAGTCCCGCCCCGTCGTCCACGGGCGACCTGAAGGAAAAGGCCGGAATCCCGGCTTTTTGACAGGGCAGCGACAAACGCCTTATTCCCTTCGCTTTCAAGCCAATAGCTTGGACGGTTGCGGTGCTGCCCACCAGACGCTCGGTGAAGGTCCGTCAGACTGATAAGCCCGTCCTCATTCGTGGCCACCAGCTTGTTGCCAATCAGGAACTTCGACGGCAGGCCTGGGGGCGTGACCGCACCAGCGTCACCAACCGGCTGGACTTGGACAGGCTTCCGCACGGCCGGAAGGTTGAAGATCGGAGCGGCAGGCTTCAGCACGGCCGGATGATTGAAAGTGACACTGACCTCAAGACCCAGACGCACAGGAAAAATCCATTAGTTTGCGAGCAGTAGTACAGTGACTCCAGTACTTAAGTGTGTAGTACCACCGCCCCAGGTTGCTTGATCCCAATTAAAAGAATCCCATCGGTTTGAAGACGAGGAGGCTACAAGAGGTGTGAGAACAACAATGAACAAAATAATGTATCTCATTTTATCTTTCTTCCATTGTTATTGGAGTGTCGAAACCATCGCTTCCCGGATAGGAATCACGAACTCCTGTCACGTTAAAATCATTAGGGTAAGCTTTTGTTACGGCATGCGTAGAAGAACCGTATGGATAGCATTGTAATCCGTTCCAATACGATTTTAGCTCGGCAGGTGCGTCTAAAGACTTTCTGGTATAATATGTTTTAAATCCGTTTGAAAGCTGGGCAACAAAAACTGTGTCAGTCAGTGTTGCGCTTACATATATTTGTCCAGTGCAGTTATCTCCATCATACATTAGCATGCTCTGACTTTCTACAGCCTGACCAGAAACATGAACCCAGACAAGGAACCCTTTTTCGTTAATGATATTTGCAGAGTGTGCTGAAAATGACACTACGTCTCCTATGATTATTCCGTTTGATTTCAATACGTACTTTGTTTTTTGTAGATATTGAAAATTTTCATTAACATCTGAAGCTTTTGCTGTTTGGCCTGCCTGGAACGTATGGGGAAGCTCTGCAAAGGCGTATGAGCATACAAAAAAACAGAGAATAGCTAGGCATAGCAGCACTTTGATGTTCATTTGTCTCCCCCTGTTTGGTAAATATCTTTACCCAATGTCTCGGCAAGGCGGCTTTTTGTCAAGAAATCTTCAATCATTGTAGAACTCTAGGGTAGAGTTTGTCTTTTCATAGGCCCGGCGAAGCCGCTGGGTTCAACATAATGGGGCTGATCTACGCCGTGTCGGTTTGGTGGGTAGGATCGACGGAAGGGAAGGACTTGGAGCAGGATCAAAAATGGGGGGCGTTTCCAAGTCGGCCGGGTGGAAAATATCGCGCGCGCGTCTTAACCTTTTTACTCCTTTTAATACCTATAGGGGGCTGGGAAGCGAGGTACAGCAATGGTTCCCAGCTTTTTCGATGGGTGCAAGGCCACACAAGGGTGGGTGCAAGACCATATCGGTCAGGTCGTGATTTTCTTCGGCGTCTCCTTGGCCAGCGCCAGCATACTTTACGAAAGCGAGTTTAGATTTCTCAACTCGCTCTTTCTGGGCGACGTCGTTGATAAAATCGTTGACCCTTTCGCTACGGACCCAGAGGGACGTTCTAAGTCTGTCCGTTGCTCCCGACGCCTCCCACAGGTCCGTCAGGCGTATCAGTCCATCTCCATGCGTGGCAGTAGATATGTTACTCTATCATCGCAAACCGCGTCTTTTTCAGGTGCGAGAGATCGACACCGAAGTCAAGTTTCATCACATGCGGCATCAGCATAGCCGGGTCAGTCGGCAACTTTGTGTACCGACCAGCCGTCTCGCCCTGTGTAGCGTGCCCGGTCAGCCAGTCAACAACTTGAACGGGAACTTCTTTGTGGATCAGATTTGTCGTAAACGTATGACGAAAGCTGTGAAATGACTTCGCACCAGCGATACCAACCCGTTTGACGTACTTGCCGAACCACGTTGACACCGAATGTCCGTACTTAAAATTCACTCTATTGAGCGCCTGAAACACTCTCACAGTGCCTGATTCCCTAACAATATCAACGTAACGACCAAATCCTAGCTCTTTATCAACAAATGGATGAACCGGGACAATGCGTTTGCTCGTTGCCGTCTTGACTCTCTTGTCCTCGGCGTTGTCATTGATGTCAATAACAAGCAAGCCACCAATGCGCTTAACGTCATCAACGTGTAGTTGCGACAGTTCTTCTATCCTAGCGCCCGTGTAGAGTCCAAGCAATGGAATCCAAAACGGCCATGGTTCTTTCATCCTATCCCCAGGATAGCCCGGACCGAACATGACGGCAAGGTCATCACTGGAAAACATGTCTCTCTCGTCCCGTGCGCTGCGTTTCTCTGGCATAGATAACCGGCGAAACACGTTCTTCTCAACGTATCCATGTCGCTCGGCATAGTCGAACAACCCAGATGCAGCCTGGATTAAGTTGTTTATCGTCCTTGGAGACAGGTTCTTCCCTTTGCTAACATGGGCCAAAAGCCGTTCTTTGTACGTCCTGGCAAACTCGTGGTTCACCGCCGATATGTCAGCATCACCCATCAGTTCAGTCAATGTGGCGATTTTCCTCGGGTACTCCAACCGCGTCCGTTCGCCCCAGGCATCGGAAACAGTCTTTTCCTGGATATACAAGGCGATAACATCTGACAACTTACGCCCATCAATAGTGACGGCTGCGGCTTCAGCCTGTTGAACGATAGGGTCTGGACTGAAAAATGGTTTAATATTGTACTCAATATCCCCGTCGTTCCTGCGTCGAATGACGTCCAGGGCAAGAGCCAGCCCTTGAGTATAATTGTAGCAAGCTTCGCTGAACTCTGGCTCCCAGGGCGAAACGTCGGCCTTATTTTCTTCCAGCAAGTCCATCACTGGCTTAGACATGTGCGTCCACCGCTTCTCTCTGACAAGCCCGTCCAGAATCATTTGCCCTTCGTCTGGGTCATCGATTTGCACAAGCTCATCATACGGGCCATCAGGCTTCGGGAGATCCACGGTGAATTTGTACGACCAGGGGTCTCGAATCCTGTTAAGCCTGTCCTGCTCAAGGATGCGGACCAGTTCCTTATGAACAAGCTCGTAAACGGCGTCACTGCTCAACTCAGACATTTTCCCAGCCCTCAATTCGTTGACGAACGCAAACACGACGACAGCCAGGGCAAGGGCTTTAACCCTCGCTTCTCGCAATCGTCCAGTCCCCAGCGACATTCGCAATTCCGTGCGCCCAAGACGTGGGCGAAGATCAACAGGAAGACAGAACCGGAAATGAACGGTGCCAGCACGGGACACCAGATACGAGGGAGCGCGACCAGCCATCGGGATACCCTGCCCTCGGTCCGTACCAGCGGTTCGGACCAGCAGTTCGTACCAATTACCCAAATGACGGGTTGCCCGGTGAAAAGAGCGAAACGTCCCGATAAAGAAAAAGAAAAAGGCCGGGACGTTATCCCAGCCTTTTCCAGATGTATGGTGCCGAAGGGGGGACTCGGCACCTTCGGAACCAAGCCCAGAAGTAACAGCTTGATTTTATATGACTTCAAAAATATTTATTGAAAATTCGTCCAAACTTTGACCTATCAGTTTGACCCCTCTTCCACAAGCTCAAAGAACGGCTCATCACGCCGGTTCGAGTCCCCGAAATCACGATATGCCAAGACAGATTTAATGAATCAGCAAGCCGCCGGTAAAGCCGGAGGCTTGCATATTTCAGTCGCTCAAACCAGTTTAGTATTCGGCCCGTCTGAACGCCGGCAACTCGATTCCACGTCCCCCACTCCACTCCACCTGACAACATGCTTTTCGCTTAGACAAGTAAGCACGCCTAATGATGGTTCAAGTCGAATCTGTCACCAGACTGGGTACACCCCAGTGTTAGGGCCACTAATTTACTGGCAAGAACCATTAACAAAAGGAGAAACTTTCTTTATCATATCCTTTTTGACTGTTAGACAAAAACGCTTACTCTTGTCACCACTTGCGGCTTGAACAATTCCAAGAATATTTAATCCTGATTTTGAATGCGCGTCTAAAACATACATTTTTTTCGCATCAACATAAACACCATGCAGCTCACCAGCCGGCCCATCAAATATTTCTATTTTTACAATAGACTTTTCTTTTAAAAGCTCGTCCGCCTTGACCTCTTGACACAAGAAACCAACACTCATAACCAAGAGAAAAACAAACAGAATGCTACACATGGAGTTTCTCCTTTTTTTTAATTGTACGAATATTTCACTTCGCCATCTTTTTTAATTCTATTGCGCGGATTTTGACGTATTCTACCTCCTCTCCCAAGTATTGCAAGACAGACGAGCAAGCCCCCGTATCGCCATCTTCCAAATCTTTTCTAAGCTTCACATAATTTTTTACCCACTGGATCTGCTCGGTCTTTAATTTCGCTGCCTGCTCCTGCGGCAAAGAATTCATCAGCGACTTATAGTAGCTATTCAGCAAGGTGTCGTGCTTTGCCATCTCCCCCTTAAGACACGCTACAGTTTCGCAAAAACTCATATTATCGTCAGAACACGGAGACTTGCCACCTGCTCCCAAGGCACCAACGCTAGATATTAACATCAAGGACACTGAAAGCAATAATCTTGTAAAAGTTGCCACTAGCGCTAACTCCTTAAGTGAATTTGAAATCTGAACTCCCTATTAGACACTCCACAAATCATATATGTCATTTTGGAATTAGCAGCGCACATGAAATCATGTTAAACTAGAATTTTTTCGAAAGACAATTCCGAAGGCTTCATCGTCACTGAGGACAAATTGAGAACAGCAATAGTTTTATCCTGTATCAACACAACAGATTGGTCAACAATCATCAATTGCAATTTTCTACATTGTGGTTTCACGCTCGGGAATATAACCCCTGCAAAGGCACAGACTCGTTGCCGTGTCTCCTTGCCGTGAAACAATGGGAAAGGCTCATCAACAGCTATCCATTCAACAATGTCTCTTGTCACATACAACCGACCATCGCAACAAACAACACAGCAACCGCTATCTTGATCTATATAGCTCATATCACCAGACAACAGGCTTACACAGTCGTTATCGGATACAAACCGCTTCCATCTGTCACCATCTACAGAGCAGAATAAATCTTTGTTATCGTCAATAACGAACAGTTTCTCTCTATAACTAAAGATACCTTCAACACTTTCCATGGGATACTCAATATTTACAGAGCTCCAACTCAAAACATCTCTTGAAACAGTGAGCATAGGCGCATTGTCTTGGCAATCAGTGAAGCTCAGCATCATTAAATCACTAGTGCTACACACTCCACCGAAATCATGACCTTCAAATTTTTCGCTTAAATCTGTCGCAACCCAAATATTTAGATCTGAAGAAGAAAAAACAACGACAGCCGAGAACAATTTTTGTTCTTCCGAATCAAAAATCCAGCCTGACTTTTGTAAGGTTATATCTTTTAAATATGTTGAAAACACATACCACTGGCCTTTGAAAAAAATAATACGCTCAAATTTCAAGCGCCCCCAGTTGTCATTTACAACCAAACCACACACCGACCAATCTATTCCGTCTTTAGAAAACTCAACATTTGACCCAAGCGAAAACAATATACCATTAACACATGTCAAGCACTCCTTCTCAGAAACTTTGCTCGACAACAAAGACCATGTGCTAGAAACACCAACATTTGAGACAATGCTGGAATGATGATGAAAGTTCATTTCGCTCCTCCTTATACCAACTAAAAAAATTCGAGGACACCAAAAATCACACACACTGAACCCTATTCTATTAAACTGGCAAATCTTGAAGTACGGCATAACAGAAGATGATTTCATCAGGCGAAATCGTAGAAAATAATAATAACGGAAAACCTCAAAGTGCGGCTGGCCTGGAGGCCTTGAAGGCGGCGAATCCGAAGGTGGAATCTAAAGGTTGGCTAAGCCCTGGGCCAGAAGGAGTGACCCAACGACGTCTGGAAGCACCTCGGATCTGGTTGGGTGCGTTTCGTGAAGCAGCGGTGGCTGGTGTGGGGGTGAACAAGTCGGACGTGACCCCGATGCGCAAGATGGGGGAGATGATCCAGAGACATCTGGAAAACATCCTGACCTTCTGTCGCCACCGGATTACCAACGGCGTAGCCGAGGGACTCAACAGCAAGATCATGGCCATCAAGCGGAAGGCTTGCGGCTACAGAAACCGGGACCACTTCAAGACCGCTATCTACTTCTTCTGCGGCGGCTTGGACCTATATCCGACAAGTTCCTGATCGGAACTACCCACGGGAAACCCTGAAGGATTGAATTTATAGACCTTTTGGACGAAATCAGCCCCATGGCCGGAGGCTGCATTTATTCGGACAAGGGGCACAGCAGTCAATTGAATCTGCATGTGCTTCAGACTCGGGGACTCATGGACGGCATCATGCACACCCGTTGAAAAAGCCGTTTCTAGCAAATTTTTTCGTCGTAACTAGCTGGAATCATTTTGCCTCATTGGCCAAAAATGAGTTTTACAACGGGCTGCTAAGGTCGAGTTGAAATCTCTGCTCAATGCCCTGGCCTTCAACCTGAAAAAAGCGGTCCTCATGGCGGGAAGCTAAGGGCAGTTGCGCCTGAAAGGCGGTGTAAGCCGTTTTCAGGCGATAAAATGCCACTGCACGCGCCTCATTGAAGGCGAAAAACCCGTTTTCGAGCTTAAAAAAAGGCCAACGCAGCTGCCTAAGGAAATTGTGCAACGGTCTCAAACCGCTATTTAATTCTTCTGCGGCGGCTTGGACCTCTATCTGGAAAGTTACTGATTGGGGTTACCCACGAAAACCTGGGAAATATAATCTATCAGCTCACATGAACCTGTTCGCAAACAGCCTACTGGCTGATACCTGTACATCATTATAAGATGAAGACGGACTCTCTGTCCTGCATAAAAGAGTCAAACTCTTCAAAACTCATGAACGGTAAGTGCGCGGAGAAAACCTGACATATATTCTCCAATCCGTGTATAAATCCCAGAGGATCCCATTGAAGCATCGACATTTCTAGAGTGTCCATGGACGTGAGCAAAATAGCCTTTCGCTCGGCAATATGATTATTAATGAGCTGTTCGAGCTCGAGCCTTTTGGCCCGCATGAGGGGAATTGCCGTCAAGGTCATATCGTGGATCCTTTCCCTCCTCAATCGGGCTGTCTTGACAGTCGCACATTCCCCTAGACTGACCAAGCCAGATTGGTGTAGCATATTGCCAATATAGTACCCTACTGTAGATCCAACCAAAGCGCCAACAACCGGAATAGGTATAACAATCTGTCCTAGTGCTCCATAATAAAATGCCGTCGCACCAGTAATCGCGGTATGGCTAACTTCCGAAAGCATTTCTTCCTCTTCAATATCTCCCTTTAAATAAGACGTCACCGACTTGCATGACTGGATAAACCCAGTTGCGATGGCAATATGAGCGTTCGATTTAGCTATAACTTTTACGCTGCACTCGCTCAGGCACTTGCCAAATCCGTGAAGAAGTCCCTTGCTCGCGGCCGTGGTGACGTAACCCACGACTGCGCCACAAGCTGCGTCCATAGTCACTTTGGCCAATGTTTCCCCTACAGTGGCTTCCCCGTGCGCGATCCTGAACAGACCTCCAGCAGCCGAAAAGCCACCTGCCACCGCCCCACTCACCCTGGCGGCCTCCATCCCCGAGTGGTGTATGTCGCCCAAGACTCCTTTACACTTAAAATCCGAAGCCATATCGGTGGCAGTCTCAATCTTTGTCGCGTCCAAAGCCTCCTGACGAGTCGTGCCACCGGAGGAGACGTCGCCGTGACTAAGCTCGCCCTTGAGATGCCGCTTGGTCTGGACATAGTCCTCGGACTTCAAAGTACCTTTACCGATACGCTCATCAAGAAGATCTTCTGCCTTCACGTGCTGGTCTTTGGGTAAGAGCCGATCCATCTCCCTGTATTTGGGGTTCGAAAGGGCAAAAACACTTTGAGCAGCGTTGTCACACGATTTGGCTTGCACCTCTCGCAACACCTTCTTGCCCTTGCGGATTAGGATATCTTCAAAGGCATGCGGATCTCCGAGGGCGTCAGAAGTAACGGCATGGGTGGCAGCGCCCTTACCTAGACTGTCGAGATTATATTTGATGACCTCAAGCTGCTCGAACATACGTCCTTGGGTAAGGACTTCTGCGCAGTTCTGCCATTTTGACGCCAGATCCATGAGGCGGTCAGAATCAACGAAAATGCGCCTAGTGTGTTCAGTTAAATGTTGAGTCCTATGATCGGAAACAATAGTCGAGGCATACTGAAGTAGTTTTCGGTCAATAGAGACCTTGTCGACGAGTTGGTCTGCGTCTGACATTTCGTAGTCCACCCGCTTATTACATCCGGTTGATATTATCGAGTTCCTGGCCCGTCTTCACGAGAACATTTCTGGAAGCACGGGTTATGGCACCATCCTTATCCAAAATTGGCGTTTCCAACACGTTCTTCATGGTCTTAGCCAGGAGAACAGCCATCATCACCCCTTTCTTGTCTGAAAGAGAGTAATCATTGTAATCGTAGCATCCCGAGGAAACTAGAGATCGAAGTCCGCTAAGCAGTGGCTGGAATAACTGATCCAGCTTTAGCAGAAGGTGATCAATTTCAGCTAGGCGCTTTTGGATGGCGTTGGTGGCTACCTTGGCCGTCATCATTTGTTGTGCGGCCGCACGGGCCTTGTCCCGGTTAGCAAAAGCATTATGCTTGGCTTCCTCGGCCTTGGCGGCGAGTATCATGCCGCCAATCGCTAATACTGGGGCCGCCACAATACCACCGAGAACCGCAGTTCCACCAGCGACACCTAAGCCGCCAACACTTAGAGCGCCACCACCGAGCCAAGCCAGCGTGGCATTTGTGGCCGCCACACCGCTCAATGAAGCGATGGCTGTCCCGGTGCTCGCAGTAGCCAGCGTACCCACGCCACCATAGGCAGCCAAGCCCGCTAAACCGCCAGCACCAAGGGCCGCCACGCCGCCTCCAACAACATCCTGCATATTCAAGGCTGACTGAGTGATCTCCTGTAGATCGTCACTTGATATGGACATCTCCTTTAATTCGTCAGCGATCGCCTTGTCCTGAAAGTCGACGGCTTTGATTTGTGAAAACGCTTCGACGAATGGAATAAGGCTATTTTTATAAACAAGGAACTTTGTGTTGCCAAGAGCAGTCAAAGTTTCCTTTGCTGCGTTACGTGATTTTTGTAGCTGCTTACAAGCCTTATCGTAAATCGTAACGGCCTTGTCATTGATATCCTTAGCCGTAGCGAAATCTTCTTTAGCGTCAAAACCCTTTTTGACGCCGTAACCTCCTGAACAAATAGCAGCTACTGCCAGAAATACGGGGATAAGCGGTAGAGGCATGACTAGTCCTCCATGAAAGCTTGCGCTTCATTAAAGAGATTAAATTGGCGCACCACCCAGGACAGCATGTCGTTAACCTCGTAATTACTTAACCCGAAAGCACTGGCCAAAGAATCAAGAAATTTTCTTTCTTCTTCATTAACGCCGCTCTCGGCCTGGGCTATGGCAGCGAGTTCAAGAAATGCAGAAACGCGTGCACGCTTTGACTCAAATACTTCGGCGAGGTCGCACAGGGAGCACTTCTTTGGCTCAACGCCAGGAATCTGAGCACAAAATGTACTCATCATCTGTTGTTCTTTCCCAGATATGTTTCCATCCGCCAAGGCAACCTCATGTGCAAGATATAAAAATACAGCTTTTTGTTCACCACTGAGGTTTTGAATAAACATTTTTGCCTCCATTTGTTGGCAACATTTGTTTGATAAGTTTAGTTTTAAGCGCAAAAAAGCACACCCTCTCTTGCAAAGCAAGAGATACTCCTCATAGGTCATTATATTAGAAAAAAAAACGAACTGGACCTCCACACGACATTTCGCTGGTCTTGTTTTATATATTTTACAAGTTTTTTGCAACAGATCGTAATGTAAACAAATTCCATCGCCTCTATCGAGGTCGTCATACAATCCTCCGAACAATAGCAGTTGCGAACAGCAACTACCACACATTTGACACGAAAAATGATTGCATGCTTTCAAAATACTTACTTGCCAATAAAATATTACAAACAACCCCAAAAAAAGATCTGCCACCACATTCCCAATATTAAATCAATACCTAGACCAAACCGAATCAAACAAATCAAAAACCAATAAGCTAGATTAAGTTAAAACCAAACGACCTAATCAACACCAGGACCTAGGCAATACTTGTTCTTCAAAACGATAAGTCGGTTTGCAAACTCACACCTTAAATCTAATGGTTCGACAATTTCAGCAAAAATCCCAAAGCTAAGCAGCCAGGAAAAGCATTCCTCTTTATTATTTGCTGTAAAAACTAAATCCACAGACCCATCAGTACCAAGACTAATAACCTGATCTTTACTCCACTGTCGTTCTGAAACATACTGTGAGACTGAAGCGTCGAAGTGAACCCTCAATCGTAAGGCTTTCTTATTCATAAGACCAAATAAATTTGACTCATCAGAAGGATACTCTGTAAACTTATGTTTCTTTGCCAATGGATTGAAATTTTTAATTCGCTGAACAGCCAAGGTCATAGGCTGGACGATTTCTTGACCATCCTGCTCCTTAATTCTCCAACATTCCACATACAAGCTTTCATGATAAGCAACCAAACGCATAGGGGCAACAGTAAATTCACGAGTTTGTTGACTTTTTGCACTATGATAAACTACTGTACAAATACGTTTTTTTGGAATTGCCTGCATTATCTTGCTAATTTCTTGTTGAAATGGCGTATAGTCAATGAACCCTTTCACACGTGACTGTGCAATTGGCGTCAAGGCATACTCTCTGACAGATTTATCTACTAGGAATTCTGCAGTTCCCTCAACAGTTTTACCTAGTTCAATCCGCATGTCGTCGGGGAGCAGGCTAAATAAAATATCTTTGCAAAGGACAAGCTGTTGAATATCTTCGTGAGTGAAAATCTTATTACGCATATTTGCCAACTTATTTATTTTATACCACCTTTCTTTTCCATCCTTACCGGTTTCAATCACTTCTACCAACTCAATATCAGTAATAAAACGCATAATTGTAGCTTTAGAACACCGAAGCCTTGATGCGAGGCTTGACAACGTATGTTTCCTAGCAGAAAAAACAAGCAAACTATACAAATCAAGCATTTTACTAGAACTTGAAGCATCTGAGTTTAATCTTACAGGCACAATAGTTTCTCCTCAAATTAGTAAAAATGAATTATATTAAAAATAATTGCCCAGGTCAACAAAAAATATCGCGGTTAAAATCTTGTAGAATAAAAAATATTTTACAAATTACTTTGCAGGAAGTTTCTCCCGCACATCCAGCATCAGCACATAAATTTTTGGCTCTGACTCCATGCTCGGCTCGGCAATCTTGTTTTCCAGCACTGTTTACAGTTGGCTGACATCATGCCTGTTTGCTCCCGTAACGACGACCGAAACTGGACGCCACTCCAGCCTACAAGAATATGGCGCTTTGTTCATTTTTCCCCCGATACGTGGGATTTATTCAGGAACTCTCCTTGGCCATTGGAGCTTGTTCATGCAGCCATCAATGGATTGGCTTCCCATGCGATTCCTTCCATGCCGCCATAGTCTTACAATCTACGTCCAGAAGTCGTCAAAGCCATAACTGATACAACATTTCCAGCCACAGTAACTCTCCTTTAGTAAAAGGTTTAGATACAGAGCATGGGACATGGGTAGTACACCCATGTCCCATGCTGGATACTCTAACTCGAGCACATCAACTCCCCGCACCTAGCAGCAGATTTATTGCTGCCATTGGCACCGGTTTAGGCAAAGCCTTAACTATGGTCCAAGTATATGTAGTGGGTGTCTGCTGGATGTTTCCATTTTTATCGACTCCCACCACATACAAGGTATGTTTACCCAAGACTAGCTTACTTAACCAAATAGCATTCCCATTGTTCGCCGCCCAAGTCGGACTGTATTCATTGGAGTCGAGTTTAAACCGATAACCCTCCACATCAATACCACCCACCAATATTTGGGGCTGATTATTTGTGGTGATCTTATTTGGTAACCCCGTAAGCACTGCAACCGTGGTAACGTCCTCCACCCAATACAACTCGGCTGTATAACCTCCACCCGTAGCGGTGTTACAATACGCACCCACCCAATGTCCACCATTGGTCATATTGATGATCTTTATGGGCTGTGACATGGGCACTCGTTCAACTAATCCATGACCATCAACAAAATAAGAATAGCCAATAACTTCAGGGTTGTCAGAAGAAACAGTCAAGGTGAGATCCCTCTCATGGAGCACATTTGACGACAATCCCGTTATCGTAGGAGGATTGGGATTCAAAAAACTCACCCACCAACATGTAGAGAAACCACCCGTATTCCCAGCATTGTCGGTGGCTATGACTGTAACACAATAACGTGTCCCCCGGACCATTCCCGTAATCTTAATGGGCGTATTAATCGATATCGGATTTGACAACTCAGAAGTCAAGGTCTGATATTGATATTGGGAAACTCCCTCTCCCACGATCTGGATGGTTATGGCATCCGAGTAATAATTTTCATTATTATCCGGAGTACCCACGAATTGAATTACGGGTGGTACTGTATCAACTGTCCAAGTATACACAGTCGGACTACTGGTGGATTGACATACCCCCAGATCCGTACAAGCTGCGAGTTCTAGCGTGTACTGACCCTCGTACATATTGGTTAATTGGATGGGCGTAGCCGCAGCGATGTTATCACTGAAATACCCACCATCAAATCGATACTTGTACGTATCAGTATCACCCACCACCAAATTCAGGGTAACACTAGACTAGCGGAATGCTGCAGGCGGAGTATATGTTAACTTAGCAGATGGAGTCACTGTCGGCTCTGGGTGATGCACATATGTTCCACCAAGAACATAATTGTCTACCGCAAACATGGTGCCCGAGTAAACATCTACTTCCGAATATGCAATTATGAAGTACCCCTTTTCACCCCAAGTATCACCCCACGAATTTTTCACGATAAAGCATCGCGCGTCATCATCATATCCAACTACGGTCACTGCGTGCATGCCAGAAAACCGACTTTGAACCACGGTATACACTCCTCCACCATAAGCATAGAATTCAGTAGGCACGAACATGATAGCAATGAATGGGCCGTATACATTTAGAATTTTTTTAAAATCTCCCACCGGATCGGGAGTATCAATCCGAATACGGACCGTAAAGAATTCACCGATTCTGTAATTGCCAATTGTATTCATGTCTGCAGTAAAGACTTCACTACATGGCTTAACTTGTGCAAGATACGGAGAATACCTTTCTTGTACTACTCCCGTATCGATCAACTGTTGGTGAGTCCCATCGGGAGCATTGCCGGAGCAGTTTTTTTCTTCAGGGCATGATAAAAGATACTGCTCGGACAAGTTAAGCTTCCACTGTGGGAGATCAGCCTTGATCTTTTCCAAACTCTCAAGTGTCCGCAATGCCGCAAACATCACACATGCCCCACACGAACTCTGCTGTTTTACGGCAGTGGTGTAATCCTTACCATTGATATTCCGATAATCCAATTTGGTGGGATAATCGGAGACACCGGAAATACCACGGGTAGGACCAGAATTTATCTGATCCATAGTCTTGATATTAGTAGTGGGCTTAAGTGCATCAGCTTCCTTGCCGACCAACAGATCAAGCTGTTCCTGGGGCATATGGGTGAATTTATTTTCCTTAGCTACCCAAGATGCACCCTTCTTTTGAATGGCCGAGTTGATTTCATCTACCGCTGGGATGTTGTTTATACCATCAGCATAGGATGCAGACGTCATCAACACCCGCAAAACGAGAAAAATAATGATCTTATATATGGAATTTTTGACGTTACTATTTAAGCAACAAACAAAAATCAAACCATTATCCAAATTGAGCAGATAGGCTTTCACAATAACCGCCACGATTAAAATTCAGTACCCAGACACTTTCGCGACCCCTTGACCGCCCTAACGGCCCCCATTGATACATGAGATGATTTCACCATACGAAATCTTCGGAGCCTTTTTTAAAAAGAAGGGCCCTGCTCTTGCCGGACACATTAACGAGTCGTTCTTCCAACTCGGGGTCCTGGGAAACAACATGCTCCGCGTGATGGGCGAGTCGCTGCTCGACTCCGGGATTATCGGGCTGAAGAAGGCAACGCGCCGCCGGTTGCGCACAATTATGCAAGGGATGATGTACCTGTGCGGGCGTGTCATTGACCGCCCTAATGGAGCCAGGGATGTTCACCCCTAATGAAGCCACCTTGGGTGGCGATTCCGGGGTTCGGACGCATCGAAAAGTTAGGTGTTTTCCTCCGCACCGGCAACGAGGTTTTTGAGCGCCGCTTCCTCTCGGGAGCTTCGATAGCTCCTTCCTTCAAGAATGACCTTGTAGGCTCCATGCCTAATCCGGTCCAAGGTCGCCGCCCCCAGCAGTTTATTGTTGAAAGCCTCCCCCCATTCGGCGAAGTCCAGGTTGCTGGTGATGACCGTTGCGCAGCGCTCATAGCGCTCGGCGATCAGGTCGTGAAAATCCTCATCCTCCGAGGATTTAAAAGGTTTCAGACCGAAGTCGTCGATGATGAGCAGGTCCGTCTTGGCCAGGGTGGACAGTTTCCTGTCATAGGTGTTGGTCGCCTTGGCCGCCTGGAGCATCCCCAGGAGCTTGCCGATAGGCGTAAAGAGCACCTCGTAGCCGTTTCTGGCGGCGGCATGGCCAAGGGCCTGAGCGGTATGGCTCTTGCCGGTGCCGCAGGGACCGACGATGAGCACCGGGGCCTTTTCCTCCAGAAAGCGGCAGGTGGCCAAGTCCAGGATCAGCGCTTTGTTGACGGACGGATTGTAGCTGAAGTCGAAACTTTCCAAGGTCTTTTCGCTACGAAAACCGGCCCGGCGGACGCGCAGTGAGAACTTCTTCTGTTCCCGGCGGGCCACCTCGTCCTGGATCAGCATGGCCAGGAACTCCACGTGTGACAGGCCGTCCTCGATGGCTTGTTTGTTGCGGACCTCCATGGAATCCAGGATACCGGAGAGACGGAGTTGCTTGAGCGCGGGTTCGAGCGCTGGCATAGGGTTCATGAGTTCCTCCTTTTCATTGCAGTATTCCTCGCAGTTCACGGCAATATTTCGACTTTCCTCTGTAGACCTCTTTCACCTCCTCATGGAAAACGGGACGCGGCAGGACATCCAGACCTTTTTCCAGGATGCGTTTGACAGTGTTGTAGCGGGGATCGTGATGGTCCAAGGCGCGGCGGCAGGCGGCTTCCAGGCGTTTGGCCCCATACTTCTTCTTGAGCTGAAGTGTTCCTTGGGCGGCCCGGAGATTGTCCAGGACCTTGTGGGCAAACAGCGCGTCGATGCACTCCCGACAGGCCAGACCGACCTTCTCGGCCTGGGCCAGACACCATTGCGGATCGTGCATGATGTAGGCTTGGGCTTCAGGCGGCTGATGCTCCTGGACAGTGGCTTTGCTTCCCGGCCGTGACAGCCGAGAGTGGATGACGACCAGTTCGTTGTCGTGGAAGATCTGGACGGTTGTTTCCGTGGCGCGCAGCCACAGGGTTTGACGCACCAGACGGTGCGGGGCGGAGTAGTAGCAGCGGCGGAACTCGACGTGGCAGTTGCCGTGCAGCTTCACCTTGGCCCAGACGGCCAGCTCCAACGGCACGTCCGGCAGGGGACGTAGAATGTGTTTTTCCGTCTCGGCAAACAGCGCCAAAGGTTGCTCCTTGGTGGTCCCATGGATGCGGTTGCCAGCTATTCCCATGACTCAGTCTCGCAACTGCTCATTGGCGTCCCGCAAGCTCCGGAAGTCACGTAACGGCATGAAGTTGTTCTTGATATACTTGACGCCGGATTCCACTCGGCCTTTTTCCTGTGGATCGCGTGGTGGGCAAGGTGAAACCAGAAAGCCGCAACCCTCGGCGAAGGCGGCATAGGATCGCTGCACCTCGGGATCGTGGTAGCAGGCCTTGGTGATGGCGCATTTGGGATTGTCGATGATGACCCTGGCCGGGACGCCGCCGAAAAACTCGAAAGCCCGGCGGTGACAGCCAAGCCACGTCTCGATCTTTTGGTCACGAACGATCTCCGCGTACTGATGCCGGCTCCAAGCCAGTGTCATCACGAAGAAATGCGTCTTGGTGACTTCACCCGTAAAAGCGTCAGTAATCTCGGGGCCGGCACTAAAATCCACCTGCACAGTTGAGGCTGGTGTTGAGTGGGGGTGGCCGCAGGCGTAGGGCATGGCCATTTACCACGCCATCAACGCTTACACCAAGTTGGCTCAGTGCTCTTGGTGATGGCGGAGAGTGGGTATCGGCTGCAGCGTGTCGGCGGGATGATCCTGGGGATGGTCAACTGAGATAGGAAGGAAGGAGCCCCATTCTGGAAGGGAATGGGGCTTCGTAAAATTGAAAGTCTTGGACAAATAGCCTGGGGAACCGCGTCAGCCCTTGTAAACCTGTCAGGGCCAGGGTACTTAGAAACGGTAGTAAGTCATATAGATCGCGACATAAAAAGTCGGGATTGCGAACCTTCCAAGACAGCTTGGGGAGCAACGCCGACAAGACGGCGCTTACCCAGCCAAGGGCGACATGTTCGAGCAGACGTTTAAAAATATCGACGACGTGCTCTGGAAAGAAGCCGGGTGCTCGTCGGAGCTGGATTATACCGAGCAGTCCTCGTGGATGCTCTTCCTGAGATACCTCGATGACCTGGAAGCTGAACGTGCCATGGAAGCAGAGCTTCTTGGCAAGGACTACTCCTACATCATCGACAAGGCGCATCGCTGGTCCAAGTGGGCAGCCCCCAAGAAGCAGGATGGCAGCTTCGACCACGATAACGCTCTGACTGGCGACGACCTCATTGCTTATGTCAATGACGAGTTGTTCCCCTACCTCAGAGGATTCAAGCAGCGGGCCACCTCACCGGACACCATCGAATACAAGATCGGCGAGATCTTCGGTGAGATAAAAAGCAAGTTCCAGAGCGGCTATTCCTTACGGGATGCCTTGGAGCTGGTGGATCAGCTTCACTTTCGCTCCCAGAAGGAAAAGCACGAGCTTTCCCACCTGTACGAAGCCAAGATCAAGAACATGGGGAATGCCGGGAGAAACGGCGGCGAGTACTATACTCCCCGCCCTCTCATCCGGGCCATGGTCAGGGTCATCAAGCCCAAGATCGGTGAGACCATTTATGATGGCGCATGTGGGTCGGCGGGCTTTTTGTGCGAGGCGTTTGACTACTTGCGCTATGGGCCGGACGGGAAAGAGAGTGAGAACGGGAATGGATCGACTTTAACGGTGGATCAGCTTCGTGCGCTCCAGACTTCCACCTTCTTCGGGAAGGAAAAGAAGAGCCTTGCTTACGTCATCGCCATCATGAATATGATCCTGCACGGGATCGAAGCCCCCAACATCATCCACACCAACACCCTGGCGGAAAATCTCGCCGATGTGCAGGAGAAGGACCGCTACGACATCATCCTGGCCAATCCGCCCTTTGGTGGCAAGGAGCGTGGGGAAATTCAGCAGAACTTCCCGATAAAGACCGGTGAGACCGCCTTTCTCTTTCTCCAGCATTTCATCAAATACCTGAAGGCGGGCGGCAGAGCGGCGGTGGTCATCAAGAACACTTTTCTGTCCAATTTGGACAATGCTTCTCGTGCCTTACGTCAGGAATTGCTTCAAAGCTGCAACCTGTTCACCATCCTGGACTGTCCCGGAGGCACGTTCCTCGGGGCGGGAGTGAAGACGGTAGTGCTCTTCTTTCAGAAGGGAGCGCCGACGCGGAAGGTCTGGTACTACACGCTCGATCCCGGCAGGAAGATGGGCAAGACCACCGCCCTTAATGACGACGACTTGGCAGAGTTCGTGACCCTGCAAGCGACCTTTGCGGATTCCGAGAAGTCCTGGACCAAGGACGTGAAGGACATTGACAGGGCGACGTTTGACCTCTCGGTAAAGAACCCCAATGCTCCTGAGGAAGCTCCCCTGCGCGATCCCGTGGAAATTCTGGACGAGATTGCCACGCTGGATGCGGAGAGCGCCGAATTGTTGAGTTCCATCCGTTCACTTCTTGGAGCGACGCAAGGAGGCTGAGCCATGTCGGAAGACATCCGTTGGAAGCAGCGCTTCAATAACTACCTGAAGGCGCTCCAGACACTGACCGACGCTGTCAAGCTGGCCGAGGAGCGGGAGCTTTCCACCTTGGAAGCACAGGGAGTGATCCAGTCCTTTGAATTTACTCATGAACTGGCCTGGAATGTCTTGAAGGACTACCTCGAATATCAAGGGGTCAGCGATATCGTCGGTTCAAGGGGTGCTGTCCGCGAGGCGTTTAAAAATGGTCTGCTTGAAGACGGCGAGACGTGGATGACGATGATCAAGGACAGGAACCTCTCGTCCCATACCTACGATCTTGAAAGAGCCCAGGAGATTGTCGAGAGAATCCTTGACGAGCACCACCCTGCTTTTCTGAAGATGGCCAAAAAATTTAATGCGTTCTACGAACAATCCGAGAGTGAATAATGCGCTACGGGCTCACTGAGCAAACGATTCAGCTGATTAATTCCGTCTTCGAAAAGCATCCTGTTGTAAAACAGGCAGTGCTGTATGGTTCGCGGGCCAAAGGCAACTACAAGCCCGGCTCGGATATCGACCTGAGTCTTTTTGGAGAGGACATCTCCCAGAGGGAGGTGAATCAGATTCTGGACGAGCTTGATGCGCTTGATCTACCCTATACGATTGACCTGACAGTGTTTAGGGATATTACTTACGCTAAATTTCGCGACCACATTGCTCGAATTGGTGTTGTTTTTTATCAACGTGATGAAGACAATATTTCTGGGGAATTTGTTGAAAGTAGCGGGCAGGATTCATGCGATGAAAGTGTAAAACTCGGATTTTCTGGAGAGATTAAAGGATGTTTTGTGGCTTCTTGGCCTATCGTTTCAATGGGTGATGTGTGCATCATCAATCCGCCAAAGAAGGAGGCAAAGAAAAAACTTCAAGACTCCGATTCAGTTTCTTTTGTCCCCATGAATAGTCTTGGAATTTACACTAAAGATTTAATTCTTGGTTCTGAAAAAGCGTTAGCCGACGCATACAAGAGCTATACATACTTTGCAGACCATGATGTACTATTGGCAAAGATAACTCCTTGTTTCGAAAATGGAAAAGTTGGAGTTGCCCGGGGACTTACTAACGGGATCGGCTTTGGATCAAGCGAATATATTGTATTGAGATCTAAAAGCGATGTTCTGCCAGAGTACATTTTTTACTATTTGTCTCAAAAAATAATCAGGACGATTGGGGCGAGGATTATGACTGGAGCGGTCGGTCATAAACGCATACCGGAAGAATTTATTGCTAATTTGCAGATTCTTTTACCATCCATCACAGAACAAAAACGTATCGTCGCCATCTTGGACGATGCCTTTGAGCGCATCGACGCCGCCATCGCCAACACTGAGAAGAATATTGCGAATGCCAGGGAGTTGTTCGAGAGCTATTTGACAGATGCTTTTTTTCGAGCCGGAAGTGCTTGGAAGACCTGCAGACTTGGTGAAATCTGTAAGCTGCAAAATGGGTTTGTTTTTAAAAGCAATTTGTTTAAGCAGTCAGGAATGCCAGTCCTTCGGATTTCCAGTATTCAGGACGAGTTAGTTTGTGACAATCGACCAGTTTTTGCTGACCCTAAAGACTATAAGGAAGACTTAAGAAAGTACGAAGTAAATGATGGTGATTTACTTATTGCAATGTCAGGGGCCACAACTGGCAAGGTCGGTTTTAATCGTACAGGCCAAACGTACTTGCTGAATCAACGTGTAGGGAGGTTTGTCCCCAAAATAGGACTTAGCATTGACTACTTATTTTTATTCTTGCTGACTAAGCAAGAAGAAAGCCTCAAAATATCTGCTGGATCAGCTCAACCTAATTTAAGTACAAAACAAATAAATGACTTTACGCTTCCTTTCCCCAGGCTAGATGAACAAATAGTCTTTGTGGACAAGTCGTTGGCAGTTCGTGAAAGCATACTGTCGATTGCAGAAGTTTGCCAGAGCAAGCTATCAGCCCTTAATGAGCTTAAGCAATCCCTCCTCCAAAAAGCCTTTTCCGGCGAGCTCCCCACTGACTTCAACCCGGACGCCCTGGAGCACTGATGTCCTCCCCCATACCCCATGACCTGAACGAAGCGGAAACCCGGGCGGAGCTGATTGATCCAGTTCTTGCGGCGGCGGGATGGGGTGTTGTCGAAGGAAGCCGGATCAGGCGGGAAAAGATCACCAACGGTCGGCTCATCGGGGGTGGCAAGCGCAGTAAGCAGGATATCGCCGATTACGTGCTGGTGTTCCGAGGGCAGAAGCTCGCCGTTATCGAAGCCAAGCGGGTCAGCCTTCCAGACACGGAAGGAGTGGGACAGGCCAAACGCTACGCGACCATGCTGCAAGCCCGGTTCGCCTACTCCACCAATGGGAAGGGAATCTACCAGATAGACATGCACACCGGGGCCGAAGGCTATGTCGACTCCTACCCGACCCCGGACCAGCTCTGGCAATCCACCTTTGCCCAAAAGAATACGTGGCGGGATCGGTTCGCAGCCATCCCCTTCGAGGATAAAGGCGGAAGCTGGGAAGCCAGATACTACCAGCACAATGCCATCAATCAAGCCCTGGAAGCCATAGCGGCAGGTAGGGATCGCATCCTCCTCACCCTCGCCACCGGCACAGGCAAAACTTTCATCGCCTTCCAACTCGCCTGGAAGCTCTTCCAAAGTCGCTGGAACCTCAAGGACTGGAAATGCGGGGGAGAACCGAGTCGCAGACCTCGCATCCTGTTCCTGGCGGATCGAAACATCCTCGCCAGCCAAGCATACAATGCTTTCTCGGCATTTCCCGAAGACGCCTTGGTCCGCATCTCCCCTGACGCGATTCGCAAGAAAGGGATGGTTCCCAAAAACGGCAGCATTTTCTTCACGATCTTCCAGACCTTCATGGCGGGTCGGGACGCGGCAGGCAATCCTGCCCCGAACTTTGGGGATTATCCTCCCGATTTCTTCGATTTTATCATCATCGACGAGTGTCATCGCGGTGGGGCCAATGACGAAAGCAACTGGCGCGAGATATTGACCTATTTTTCGCCAGCGGTGCAGCTCGGTCTGACGGCGACTCCCAAGCGCAAAGGGAACGTTGATACCTATGCGTACTTTGGCGACCCCGTGTACGTGTACTCACTCAAAGAGGGGATCAACGATGGCTACCTGACTCCGTTTAAGGTCAGGCAAATCGCCACCACCCTGGATGAGTACGTATACACCGCTGACGATAATGTCATTGAAGGGGACATCGAGGAAGGCAGGCGCTACACCGAGAGCGATTTCAATCGGGTCATCGAGATCGCCGAGCGGGAGCGCTACCGGGTCAAGCTCTTCATGGATATGATCGACCAGACCCAAAAGACGCTCGTTTTTTGTGCGACTCAGGAACACGCCCTGGCGGTCAGGGACTGCGTCAATCAGACTAAGCAGAGCAGCGATCCCGACTATTGTATCCGCGTGACCGCCAATGACGGGTCGGAGGGGGAACGCTGGCTGCGGGTATTTCAGGACAATGACAAGACCATCCCCACCATACTGACCACCTCCCAAAAGCTTTCCACCGGGGTAGATGCTCGCAATGTCAGGAATATCGTCCTGATGCGTCCGATCAATTCCATCATTGAGTTCAAGCAGATCGTTGGTCGCGGTACCCGCCTCTTCGAGGGCAAGGACTACTTCACCATTTACGACTTCGTGAAGGCATATGAGCATTTCAATGACCCTGAGTGGGACGGCGACCCCATCGAGCCTGAACCTCGTCCACCGGGCAAGCCACCCAAGGAATGTCCCGTATGCGGCAAGCTCCCATGCGAGTGTGTCCGAGAGCCTGAACCCTGTCCTGAGTGCGGTCGGATTCCGTGCATATGCGGCAAAAGGGTGAAGACGAAGATCAAGCTGGCGGATGGCAAAGAGCGGATGATCCAGCACATGACCGCCACCACCTTCTGGAGTCCTGACGGAAAACCCCTCTCGGCAGCCCAGTTCATTGAAAGCCTGTACGGGCAACTGCCCGAACTCTTCAAGGACGAGGACGAGCTGCGGGCCATCTGGAGCAAACCGGATACCCGGAAGCGACTGCTTCAAGGTCTTGAGGAGAAAGGCTTCGGTGGTGAACAGCTTGCCGAGGTCAGTAAGATGATTGATGCCGAGGACAGCGACCTGTTCGACGTTCTCGCCTACATCGCTTTCACACTTGCTCCCATGAGTCGAGCCGAACGTGTGGAGAGCAGAAAGGACCACATCTTCTCGAAGTATTCATCCAAGGAGCGGCAATTCCTGGCCTTTGTCCTTGACCATTACGTGGCCCTAGGGGTGAGTGAGCTGGACCAGGAAAAGCTGCCTGGGTTTATTGAATTGAAATACCATTCGATGAGTGATGCAGTGGCGGAGCTGGGGAGTGTGGGAGGGATACGAGAGGTGTTTGTTGGGTTTCAGGAACACTTATATTCCACCGTACAAAGGTAATACTGGCAAACAAAACTTGTTGTTTGTGTGCTAGAATTGTAAAGTTAGTTGACAAACGTTTCCACGGCCAGGAAGGATCAATGGAACAGCTACAGCTTCTACAAGACATTGATGGCAGAATAGCAAATCTTAGTTGGAAACCTGCAAGCCAATGGGCATTGCCTGTTTTAGAAGCTGTGTCAAATTCTCTTCATGCGGTGTCAAGTGCAAAGAATGAAAAGCAACTTATAAAAATCACTCTGATACGCGAAGGCGATGATCAATGTGAGCTTATAACGGACAAGTAAAGAGAAAGGCCAATTGTTGGGTTCCGGGTTGAGGATAACGGTGTAGGATTCAACGAAGAAAACTTTAATGCGTTTAAAACGATAGATACAAGGCATAAATGTAGTCGTGGAGGCAAGGGTGTCGGCAGGCTGTTTTGGCTGAATGCTTTTTCTACCGTGACTATTAATAGTACGTATAATGACAACGGTGTGTTCAAAAAAAGGCACATTTCTTTTGGTGCCAGCAGAATTACACA
Organism: Desulfovibrio sp. TomC; assembly: GCF_000801335.2. Classification (NCBI taxonomy): domain Bacteria; kingdom Pseudomonadati; phylum Thermodesulfobacteriota; class Desulfovibrionia; order Desulfovibrionales; family Desulfovibrionaceae; genus Desulfovibrio; species Desulfovibrio sp. TomC. The sequence continues at coordinate 1,645 of NZ_JSEH01000002.1, read as the reverse complement.
CAAAACCGATATATGCGAAAAAAAATGGAGAAACATCTAAAGTTGTTGAAGTTTCTGGTATAAGGCCAGAGTATAAAAAATATTACAATAAATTGGCGACAACGGTGGTCAAGGAGATTGTTGAAGAATTTTTTCCTTATTTCATATTAAACGGATGGCCTAGTACATTTACTGTCTCATTCACGGACAGTGGTGAAAGCGAATTCAATGTTTGTTACTGTGCAAACTACGTCAGCGACACAGAGACGTTCACTCTGGGTCAGCATGATTTTAGCCTGTTTCATGTTAAGAATTACCAACATGACCGCCATAGGGTTTATTATTGTGCATCTGAGAGAGTTGTGAGTGAGCATAAGAGTCCTGTTTCAAACATTATCCCCAAAAGGCAGCTACTGGATGAAAGCGGAAATCGGTATTGGTATATGGGGCTAGTTGCCTCGAAGTATCTTACTGACAATATATCTGCAGAGCGAAATATTTTTTTAATACCAGAAAAAAATGACGGAAGGCTGCATCTTGACGACGTGAAGGATATCTCACTAGAGGAAATTGATGAAGCGATAAGAAATATTATTTAATTGTATTTGACTTCTTCATTGGAGGATGCCCAAAGAGAGACGATTGCGTCAGTCTCAAGAGTCTTAGATAAAAATCCTGAACTAAGGGTAGTTCCATTTTCAGATGAAGATATCAAGGATCTCGTGTCATCCGGCGAGAGTGAAATAAAAAAGAAATTCCGTGAAAAGCTTTATGAGCACCTCGATGATTCTCGGGAAGAGATTGAGGCTCTAATATCAAGAGTTGAGACAGAGTGTGCCATTGATTTTGACTCTTTTAGGAGAGAATTCGACGAAGAAGTTAAGCGTTTCGCACTGCTTAATCAGTCCCATGTGATTTCATATGTTCTGTATAGAAAACACGTGCTTAAATTGTATGAGAAAGCACTTACAGTGTTTTCCGGAGAGAAGGCAGCAAAAGAAGATTTCATTCACAACCTAATATTTCCTATGCGCCAGCAAGGCTCTCCTGCTGACTTTGGCTCTAATCATAATCTCTGGCTGATCGACGATAGATTGTCTATGGTTGACTGGATAGCAAGCGATATTCCTATAAACAAACATGAAGTTCTGACTGGAACAGATGTTTCGAAGGAGCCGGATATAGTTTTTTACAACATGGCTTACACTGACAACGCGAATGTCCTTTCAGAGTCTGGATATTCTGAAATTCATATTGTCGATTTTAAGCGACCGCTTACACTTAGCAACGATCCAGTGACGCAAATTAGTAACTATATGTTCGATATTAAGAATTCAAAGGTGCTGCACTTGGCTTTGGAGGATGGTAAGTACAAATAAACTTCCAAAAAACTAAGAGTATCGCCGGAAGCTATGTTTTATGGGTATGTAATATTTGATCTTAACGAAGTACGTCATACCGAAAAGTGGGGGCGTATAGCACACAAAAACTCGCTTAGACCATTTATGAATGGATATGTTTCTCAGCGAGACAATATGCTGATCTTTGTAAACTCATTTGAAAATATTTTGTCAATAGCAAAACAACGAAATGAAGTCTTTTTCAATAAGTTAACTGCTTTGGTTAGGTGAAGGCTTACGTTCTTCTGGTCAAGGTAAACGATTTC